>NC_022084.1:1265812-1582265 GCF_000246985.2 Thermococcus litoralis DSM 5473
TACGTGGAACTTTATTCTAGGCTAAGTGAGCTTGCTCGGGAATACTTTAAAGAGAGGGTTGAGAAATTCAGCACCACCGCTCAGCCTTTGCGTTTTGATTTCTTTCCTCCATGTGTTAAGATAGCCCTAGGGGGAGTTCCAAGCGGATTGAGGAACTACGCTATAACTGTATTGCTGACTTCTTTCTTGAGCTATGCTAGGATATGTCCTAATCCTCCTAAGAGGGACGTTAAAGTGAAAGACTGCGTTAAGGATCTAAAGGTAATAAAGGAAGAAATTTTGCCCTTGATAATTCAGGCAGGCAATAGATGTAAGCCGCCCCTCTTTCAGGATCAGCCAAATGAGATTAAGAACATATGGTATCACCTAGGTTTTGGTTATACACTGGAGCCGAGTTTAGAGGACAGTGGAAATTCAACATGGTACTTCCCCCCTAATTGTGAAAAAATACGCTCTAGTGCTCCTCAGCTCTGCAAGCCAGATAAAGACTGCAGGTACATCAAAAATCCATTGACTTACTATCTCAGGAAGCTGTATTTGAGTAAGAAAAAGAGTGAAGGTGAAGATAATGAGCACTCTATTTAGGGAAGTCAGCAAGGAGGAGAGGGTAAGATACTATTCAAAAGAATGGGACTCAAAGAAGATCCCAAAGTTTATTTTGGATACCTTGGAAAGTAGGGAGTTTGGATTCGATCATACCGGTGAAGGTCCCAATGACAGAAAAAATGTATTTCAAGATGTTAAAGACCTGGAAGATTATGTAAAAATTACGGCTCCCTATTCAATCTATTCTAGCGTGGCGCTGTATAGTGATCCAAAAAATATGAGTGGCTGGCTCGGGGCGGAATTGGTTTTTGACATAGATGCAAAGGATCTCCCCTTGAAGATGTGTAGTCATGAGGCGGGAACAGTATGCCCGATATGTCTTGAAGATGCCAAGGAATTAGCTAGAGATACCCTTGTTATTCTAAGAGAAGACTTTGGATTTGAGAACATCCATGTTGTTTATTCTGGGAGAGGCTACCATATTAGGGTTTTAGATGATTGGGCTCTTGAATTAGATTCAAAAGCTAGAGAAAGAATTTTGAGTTATATTTCCAGCGCTGAAGAAATTACTTTCGAAGATATTCAAGAAAGAAAAATACTGTTGTCTTCGGGCTATTATAGGGTCTTTAGATTGAGATTTGGTTATTTTATTAAGAGAATCTCTGAGTATCACTTGAGGAACATTGGTCTGAATAAGAAACAAATCAGCATGATAATGGAGAACAGGGATGAGATTTATGAGAATTTTGCAAGAAAAGCCCTATTGACAGCCTTTCCGCAGGGAGTTGGATACAAGACCCTTTTAAGATTGTTTAGTTTATCTACAACATTTTCAAAAGCATATTTTGATGGGAGGGTGACTGTTGACGTAAAGAGAATTCTTCGTTTGCCTTCTTCTCTTCATTCAAAGGTAGGTCTCATTGCCACATATATAGGGAATCGTGAGAAAGATCTAGAGTCCTTTGATCCCTTTAAAAATGCCGTTCCTAAGTTTAGAGAAAAAGAAGTCAAAGAAGCGTACAAGACATGGAAGGAGAGTATGGAGGACAATTTATGATCTCCGGACGGGTTAAAATAATAGTCTCTATGGCTATATGGGGAAGTGTGGGAATTTTTGCTAGGTATTCAAATCTAAACGGCTTAAAATTGGCGTTTTATAGGGTGCTTTTAGGTAGCTTTATCTTTTTGTTTTTCTATACTCTTAATGACTCTAGATGGATCAAAAAAGCGTTCTCAAAAATAAAACCCAAAGTGCATTTGGTATTTCTATTAGGAGCTGTGCTTGGATTAAACTGGGTGTTTTTCTTTTCGGCTGTTTTGTACACGGACATTGCAAAAGCAACACTCATTTACTATTTAGCTCCAGTAATAGTTGTTATACTATCCACAACATTTCTTAAAGAGGAGATAACAATAGAAAGAGTAGCTCTTATTTTAATAGCCTTTCTAGGAGCGTTTATAATAGGAACACAGGGGGAGATTTCCCTTAAAAGCAAAGATTTTCTGGGAATAATTTTTGCGTTTTTAGGAGCTTTGTTTTATGCCGGTGTAACTATCTTAGGCAGATACTTAAGGGACATCGAAAGCTCATATTTAACGTTTTTTCAGCTCTTTTTTGCTATGTTAGTTCTTTTTCCATTAGTAGGGTTTTTTGATGGATTAAAGGTCTCTACTTACTCCTTATCTGTTGTTGGAATTATTGCGATAGTTCATACTGCATATGCTCTCCTAATTTACATGGATGGTCTTAAGGAAGTGGAAGCAAATGAAGCGGCTCTTTTGAGCTATATCGATCCTTTGAGTGCAGTTGTCTATGCACTGCTAATTCTTGGAGAAGTGCCCACTGCAAGAACAATAATCGGAGGAACCCTAATTTTGATGGCTTCTATTTTGGATTTAAAAATGAGGTGAGGGGGCTATAGCCCGCCTTCTGTATTAATGGGGCATTCGACTGAGCGGCCTACCACGGGGCTCACACCGGGAACTCATAGCCCCTATCTCGGCCTTGCACCCCGCGGGACGGCCGTTTCACCGCTCCCCTCGGGATTGTCTGCGGGTTAACTCAGCTCCCGTCGCCGGGAGCCTTCACCGCTTTCATCCACATTTCCCGAGGGACGTGTCGTTTCTGCGCCGTTGCCCTCCCTTCCGGGAGGTGCCTTGCGGCACCGCGGCCCCGGTGCGGTGGGCGGAACTTCCTCGGGTCAAATACCCGAGGGCCCCAGCCCCCTCACCGTGTTAAAATTAAAGAAAAGAAATTATAAAGATTTGGTCATTTTTTGGGTAACTCCCGATACTCTTTAATCTCCGGCTTTTTGGTTTCCTGAACTTACCTAATGGAGATTTCCTCTTTGGTTTGGGTCGCTCTCTTTTTCTCCTTGGCTTTTTGGATTTTGAGTAGTAACCAAACAGAAGCAGGAAAAGCAGTATAAGCAATGCTATTGCAATAACATAGTATTTTGTTGAAGTTTCTTTGGGGGGAATGGAGCTGGTGGAAGAGCTTGTTAATGAAGAAGAGCTTTGAGTTGAAGAGGTAGTTGTAGGACTTGGAAGCTCCAGTTTTAATTTTCCATTAACCTTCTGCTCTTTCCCCCTACTTTCCAGAGAAATTTCGTATCCTATCTCTCCCAGAGGGACTTCTACAGTAAATTCTACCTCATTGTCCCCTGGAAGTAATACAAGATCTCTGGAGCCTTTTAATATCGTACCGTTAGTGCCAAAAAAGCTGTAGGATAGGATTCCCTTTATCTCGTGGGGGTTTTTGTTACTGATTTCTACTAAAAACTTAACCTGTCCTTTATCTGGAGCTAGAGAAAGCTTTTGGTAGGAGACCTTCTCAATCTTTGGGTATGCCAATATATCGTAGCTGGAGGAAGCCTGATCGAGTTCCATTCTTCCAAAAGACACCTTCCCTATTATTTTCTTGTTACCTGGAGATAGCGGAGGTAGGTGTATTTTCGCAATATTACTTCCTTTATTAAGTGTGATCTCCTTGGTTTGGTTGTATATATGCTCATTGTTGGCTTCATACACTTCAATGCTGAGATTTACTGGAATAACTCTCTCGGATAATATCGTAAAATACACAGTATTGGACTCATCTTCCATTATTTGGGTTTTTTCTAGGGAAATTTCTACTAGATCAACTCCAAAGGATATGTAGAAATCTTTTGAGAACAAATATGTTCCTTTTGAATACGTAAGGGTATATATCAGCTTGTAGTGGCCAGAAGGAAATTCATATGGAATTGAAATGTTTGCCTGAACTAAGTTTTCTCCCGGAGTTAAGTTTACCGCTATGTCTTTTTTAAGATACTGATTCCCATCCCTTTCTAGGTATACACTTCCTTTTACAAACACAGGGGAATTTTTGAGGTTGTAAACTGTAGAGTGTATTTCCAATGTTTCTCCATTTAATACGTGAAAAGTTAAGGCACCGCGACCTTTTATTTGCACAACAGTTTCTTTAAATATCAGTGGGGTATCCGTAACCTCAAGTGAAATGGGAACCGTGATAATGCTTATCTCCCCTGATCCTGAAAATCCCCAAAGTACTATGAAGAGGGTATATTTCCCTGGTTTTACACTTTCATTGACATAGATCTTGTATCTTAAAGTCCTTGTTTCTCCAGCTTTCCAATATGTATATAGAACTCCGGGAGATACGAGTTCTCCTGTAGATTTGTAGATTTCAAGTTTAATTCCGGAAACCTCTCTATTGTTTTCATCGACTGCGTAGTATCTCCTATAACTTACTACTTGGAAGTCCTTGTCTACACTGTTCACAATAGTAAGGGTTCCTTCCCTATAGTCCCCTGAGACTACAATGATATTGCCTTCCAGTGTTGAGAAAAACAGGTATTGGGAAGACACTAAGGAAGAGAACATTAATAATATTGTGATTGCTGCGATGAGCTTCTTCATAACTCTTCCCCTAGATAATTTGTAATTCGATAAATATAAAGTTTCACATTATAAGCAATAAGATGCCTAAGAGTGTGAATATTGTAAAAAACAACAGACTTATTCGGTATAACGGCAACTTTGAAAACTGGTTTCTAACTAGCGCAGCTATTATAATAAGTAAAACCCCATAAAAAGTAGCAAATATTCCGAGTGCTTTCTTCATATCAACGTGTAAAATGAGAAGGATACCCAGTATTGCTCCGGCGAAAACTGTTATTTGGGGGATCGTGAACAGGTAATAATGGAGCAGAATTTTGTTGTCATCCATTTTTATCCCTCCCGACTTACTCTACTATAAACGCGTAGGTTGTTGTTGTAGGTAACTTTTTTCGAATTTCTGGAATAAAATAACGAGGGAGTACTACTTCACTTTTTTCCTCCAAGAGATCATACGTTCCGAGTATTTTCTCAATAACTTTGACTGCAGTTTTTCCTCTAACCCTAAAGTAGCCGTGCCACGTTGGAGTAATCTCAAGTATTATAGGGAGATAAAGAGACTTGTATTCGTTGCTATCAAGTAAAGTGCTAAGATACTTTAATTCGTCTTTCTTAAAAAAATGGAACTGGCCGTCTCTAAGCTGTACTTTAGGCTCGTCTTCTTCGAGAAGAGTTTTGAGGCTCTTTCTGCTTTTGGGTAAGTGGAAATTTAACCGTGAGAGTTCTTTTTGGATTATCTCGTCTTCTTTAGGCATGTTGATATTCTTTTTGGGGGAGAATAAAAAACTTTCTTTGGATGTTTTTGACAATAATAAGTCAAATTCTTCATTTAACACAGCATTTTTAGACATATATGTGATACAACTATGATCATTTGACATTTTGCCAATAGTTCAGTAGAAAAACTTATATTATAAACATTGTATAGATTTGCGTGTTTAATACTGAAAATATCATCAAAAAGGTGAGACAAAAATGAACGAAATTAAATCCATTATCAAGCATGATTCAAACAAACCTAAATTCTTACAGCTAATTTTCGTTGACATAAACGGAGTTCCAAAGGGGATGGAGGTTCCAATTGGAAGATATGAAGAAGCAGTTACTGATGGAATATCCTTTGATGGCTCTTCAATTCCAGGATTTCAGGGAATAGAGGACAGTGACCTCCTTTTCAAAGCAGATCCAACTACTTATGTTGAAGTTCCGTGGGAAGGAATTGCAAAAGTATTTGGGTATATATACAAAGATGGTAAGCCATACCATGCTGATCCCAGGAGAATCCTGAACTCGGTCGTGGAAGAACTGAAAAAGATGGGGATAACAGCTTATATAGGCCCCGAACCAGAATTTTACCTCTTTGAAAAGAACGGCTCATGGGAGCTCAAGCTTCCTGATGGGGGAGGATATTTCGATCTTGTTAATCTGGACAAAGCGAGGGAAATGAAGAGAGTCATAGCCCATTATATGCCCGCGTTCAAGTTAATCCCCGAAGTTCTGCACCATGAAGTTGGCCCGGGGCAGCATGAAATAGATTTTCGCTTTGCAGATGCGTTAACAACTGCCGACAATATAGTCAGGTTCAAGTATTTGGTTAAAGCAGTTGCGGAAAGCTATGGTCTCTACGCTACGTTTATGCCAAAACCCCTTTTTGGCAAGCCTGGCAATGGGATGCATCTTCACATAAGTCTTTGGAAAGAAGGGGAGAACATCTTCAGGGGAGAAAAAGGATTAAGTGACGATGCTCTTTACTTCATTGGAGGCGTTTTAAAGCACGCAAAAGCTTTAACGGCAGTAACTAATCCCACTGTTAACTCATACAAACGTCTTGTGCCTGGATATGAGGCTCCGGTATACATCTCTTGGGGATACAAAAACAGGAGTGCTCTAATAAGGGTTCCTGCGTATGTGGGCAATGGGGCAAGGATAGAATACCGCTGTCCTGACCCAAGTGCAAATCCGTACCTTGCGTTTGCAGTTATTTTAATGGCTGGTATTGATGGAATAAAGCATAAAATCGAACCGTTTGCTTATGTGGAAGAGAACGTATATGAGATGGGAGAAAAAGAAAGGTGGTCTCTAGGAATAGATGTTTTGCCTACTACTTTGGAAGAAGCCCTCGGAGAACTAAAGAGGGACAAAGTAATTAGAGATGTCCTTGGAAAGGCTTATCACAACTTCATGGAATACAAAACAAAGGAATGGGAGGCCTATCAGAGATACTTAGAAAAGAACGGGATTAACAGAAGGACAATAAAGGTTACAGAATGGGAACTTGAGCGCTACTTCTATGTTTGATCTTTCTCATTTCTTTCTTCTATATGGAGCATGAGAGAACCTAAAATTATTAATATGGCTCCAGTCACTTGTTTAGGAGTTAGGATTTCGTGGAATAGGATGTAAGCAAGGATTAAAGCGACTACCGGTTCTACTGTGGCTATTATTGATGCTCTGCTGACTTCTATCTCTTTAAGTGCAGTGTTGTATAAAATGTATGCCAAAAATGTTGGAAAGAATGCTAGTCCAAAAAGGCATGGCAAAGAAGAGATAGGGATTTCAAAATTTGAGAACGGCGCTAAGAAAAGTGCTCCAAAACCTATTGTGTAAAGAAGGGCTTCTTCTGGTTTTTCATTTTTTACGGCAAATTTTGCCAAAATTCCATAGAGAGCGTATGTAAGTCCGGAGAGAAGTCCTAGTACTATAGCTAGCTTACTCACACTCCCCCCGTTGGGATTAACAACTAGGAGAACTCCTATTATTGCCATTACAAGTGCTGCGAGCTTTATGGAAGTGATTTTTTCACCAAAGATGAAATATCCCAGTATCGTGGAATAAACCGGGGCGGAATACAGTAGAAGGACTGCCAAAGACACTGATGAAATTTTAACAGTGTAGAAATACAATATGTAAAACAAGAACACTGCAAAAAAACCATAAAACGCATAAAAAGGCAATCTATGCTTTTTAACCTGAAGGCCTTTGGAGAGATTATAAACAAAGAGAAGGGCAAACGCTATTGATGCCCTATAGAATGTTATTGTAAAGGGATCTAATCCTAAGCCATAGAGCAATTTAGCGAAAATCCCAAGAGTTCCCCACATACTCGCAGCTAAAAAGACTAGTATGTACCCTTTTTTCAATGCATTTCACCGTTAGATTTTTGGTCCCACGGGAAGTCTCCTTTTGTGCTCGCTTTTTTTGATCAGATATTCAACATACTCAACTTTCTCCATTGGAACATTTAGTTCTTCGGCAATTTTGTTCTTTTCCATTTTTAAATCTACCAATCTATAAAGGATTTCATCTAAAAGTTTGTAGCTAATTCCAAGTTCATCCTCATCGCTTTGTCCTTCCCATAGACCGGCACTTGGTTTTTTGGTTATTATTCTCTCTGGGACGCCAAGCCTTTTGGCAATTTCCCAAACTTCTGTTTTGTATAGGTTGATTAAAGGGGCATAGTCACTAGCTCCATCTCCCCACTTTGTAAAGTATCCTGTCAGAAATTCGCTTTTATTGGAAGTTCCTAAAACAAGGTAGTTTCTTGAGTTTGCATGGGCGTACAAAAGTATCATTCTGGTTCTTGCCATTAAATTACCTTTGGAAACTTTGTCAAGCTCAAAGCCAATGCTTTTTTCAAACGCATCTACGATTTCTTTTATGCTGATGAGTTTATGCTCAATTCCGAGTTTTTTGCATACTAGCAAAGCATCTTCAACGTCTTGGTTCATGTAATAGGGCATTATAAGGCCTAGTACATTTTCTTTTCCAAGTGCCTTTGTTGCAAGGTGAGCTACAGTTGCACTGTCTACACCACCACTAATCCCAATTACCACTCCCTTAGCTTTCGCTTCTTCTGTCTTCTCTTTTATAAATGAGACAAGCCTATTAATAACGTCTTCAAAATTCAGCTCTCTCATTCTCTAACCTCCCTTTAAGTCTTCCATGAACCTTACGTATCCTATAAGACTTAGAGCACTTCCCACCAGCATTGAGATAAAAGCTACCCATGCTAAAGGAGAATAAGGATATTGAACCCCTTCCACATCGTACACATAAGAAACATTTCCGCTCTCTACATTTATCTGTGGCTGAGAAAGAGGATTTAACGTTACAGAATTATTGTTTAGCCTATATGCATCAACTTTGTTCCCATGAACAATGATCACCGATGCGTTTTGGGAATACAACGTGAGGGTTCTATTGTTTATGAAATACTCTTTTTCAAATTGGGAATCTCCGATTAAATGCTGGCCCTGTTGTAAGTTTCCATGCCAATTACCACTCTTTGGGACTCCATACATAGAGATGAAAGCGAGTATTATGGCTAAGAATAGAAAAAGTAGCCCTGCTTTTATTAGGGGATATCTAAGTGCGTCTTTAAAAGTTACCATCACATCACCCACAAGGCATTTTCAGAAACAAAAATATAAAGATTGAGGTAAGAACAGATTAAATTTTTCCAGCTAGCCAGCATTCTACCCAGTGGTTGTGCTCGTATTCCACTAATTGCGGGTGTTTGACATCACAGAGTCCTTTCTCCATGTAGAGACATCTTGGATGGAACCTACAGCCTGGTGGGATATTTGCAGCGTTTGGAACTTCACCTTTAATTGGTACCTCCTTGATTATGTTTCTTCTCTCTGGTATTGGCTCTGGCACTGCTGCAAGTAATGCTCTTGTATAGGGGTGTATTGGATTGTCGATTACCACTTTTGCAGGCCCCATCTCAACAATTCTTCCTAGGTACATGACCGCAATGTGGTCGGCAAAGTATCTGGCTGTTGATAGATCGTGAGTGATGTAGAGGTATGTAACACCCATCTTTTCTTTGAGCTCTTTCATCAATTCAAGGACTTCTGCTCTAATTGAGACGTCAAGCATCGAGACTGGCTCATCTGCCACTATGAACGTTGGGTTAAGTATCAAAGCTCTTGCAATAGCTACTCTCTGTCTTTGTCCTCCAGAGAGCATGTGTGGATGTCTGCCCACGTAGTCCTCAGGTGGAACGATTTTAACCATCTCAAGTGCCTTGTAAATAAGTTCTTCTCTTTCTGCTTTTGTCTCACCAATTCCATGAATCAAGAGTGGTTCTTCTAATACATCGTATATTCTGAATCTTGGGTTCATTGAGGAGAATGGATCCTGAAAGACCATCTGGACTTTTCTTCTATATGCCTTAATCTCCTCTTGAGTTTTGAGTTCTGTTACATCCTGCCCTTCAAGATAAATTTTTCCGTCTGTGGGTTCTAATAGCTTCATTACTAGTTTTCCAGTGGTAGTTTTTCCACATCCGCTCTCTCCTACCAGTGCAAAGACTTCTTGCTTATAAACCTCAAAGCTAACGCCATCCACCGCTCTGACGAACCTAGGGGGCTCTCCTCTAAGTCCTGCTAGTAGGCCTCTCTTAATTGGGAAGTACTTCTTGAGGTTCTCAACCCTTAATACAGGTTCCGCCATTTTTCATCCCTCACAACAACCAGCATGCAGCATAGTGATCTTTCTCAATCTCTTTCAGTTCTGGGATTTGTTCCTTACATTGTTGCATTGCGTATGGACATCTTGGGTGGAAGCGACATCCACTGGGTGGGTGTATTAGGTTGGGTGGTTGTCCGGGTATAAACTCGAGCCTCTCGACGTCCTCATGTAACCTTGGGATTGCAGCTAGGAGTTTTTGAGTGTATGGGTGAGCTGGCTCGTAGTATATCTTCTCGCTGTCTCCAATTTCTACTATTTTTCCTGCATACATTATTGCTACTCTATCACTTATCTCTGCAAGAATGCTCAAATCGTGTGTGATGAATATCATCGATAGACCCAGTTCTTTTTTCAGCTTCTTCATGAGGTTTATGATCTGAGCTTGGACAACCACGTCCAAAGCTGTCGTTGGTTCATCCGCAATGACGACTTCTGGTTCGAGGAGCAGTGCAGTAGCAATAACGACTCTCTGCTTCATTCCACCACTGAGCTCGTGTGGATATCTATAAACTATCTCTGGGGCAAGTCCAACTAGCTCTAGGTATCTCATAGCTCTATCCAAGGCTTCTTCCTTTGTCATACCTTTGTGATATATCAATGGTTCTATCATTTGGTATCCGACAGTGTAAACGGGGTTTAGGGCGTTCATGGCACCCTGGAATATCATTGAGATTTTCTGCCATCTAATCTCTCTCCTGAGAACCTCTTCAGGCAATCCAACGATCTCTCTGCCATCGATTTTTATGCTTCCTCCAATGATCTTTCCAGGGGGAGTAGGCATTCCCATTAACGTAAAGCCCAGTGATGACTTTCCACATCCACTTTCCCCTGCTAGGCCTAAAACTTCACCCTTTTTGAGCTCAAACGTGATGTTGTCGACTGCTCTCACAGGTCCTCTTGAAGTGAAGTAGTACATTTTAAGGTCCTTAACTTCAAGTACATTCTTGGCCATTTTATCCACCTCACAGTCTCTTCAGTCTTGGGTTAAGTACTCTATCGAGTGAGATACCAATCAACACGAAGGTGAATGCTACTAATGTAATTGCTAGTCCTGGTGGAATAACCCACCACCAGTACCCGTTAATTGTAGCACTCTGGGTCTGGGCATCGTAGAGTATTTGTCCCCATGTAACTGCAGTTGGATCACCTAATCCAAGGAAGCTAAGTGATGCTTCAGTTAAAACTGCACCGGGAACGTTAAGAGCCATTGCTGCAAATGCATATGGCATAATCTGGGGCATTATGTGTTTGAAGATAATTCTTCCAGTACCGGCACCGAGAGCAATTGCGGCTTCCACATAAGTTTGCTCTTTAATCTGTAGTGCCATACTTCTGGCAACTTTCGCAATTCCTGTCCAGTAGAATGCAACCATTAGAAAGACTATTGTCCAGAGGCTTACGTGTCCCTTAAACGCAGCGCCGAGGAGGATAAGTATTGGTAGTGTTGGTATTGAAGCCCAGAATTCGTTAACTCTCTGCATAAACTCATCTTTCCATCCGCCGAGATAGGCACTTGTAACTCCATAGAAGATACCTATAAGGACCGTAAGAACTGCTACTGTAACACCTACCGTGAGGGATACTCTTGTTCCCCACACGAGGCCTGCCCAGAGATCTCTAGCCTTATAATCGGTTCCCATTAACCCATAAGTTCTTCCTGAGAGGATGATCTGTGTGGTGCTTAAATCTACTTGATCTCCTTCTGTGAATGTAAAGATTTCCACTTGGAAGGTATATGTTCCCTTAAGAGCTTCGGGGTTTGTTAGAATGCCCTCTTGGGCTTTGGCAAATATCACTTTCATGGTGTCCATCGTGTTCTTTAGAGTTTCTCCACCTTCTGCGATCGTTTCAGGGTTTTCAAATTGAGATGCCCATTGGAATACCGCGGCTTTAACTTTCCCATCTTTTGCTAATTGATATATGGAGCCCTCTCTTAGCTCAGTGTTAAGGAGTTCTATCTTGTTTCCGTCAGGTCTTATCATTGTAACGACGATTTGAGCAGGAGTAGTTAGGTCTGCTAACTTAACTCCAATGTTTCTTATTATGATATCTGATGGGGGTACATCGTAATTGTTCTCGTAGGTGAATTCAAAACTATAGTACTTCATTCCTCCGCCGATGTCTTGTCCATCAGCGGTTATCCTGAGGTCATTTGCCGTTAAAACTTCGTGGGGAGCCAGTTTTTTGGTTGTGAAGTAGTTATACCAAACTGGGGGCACTGTTACGGGATTTCCTTCCCAATACTGTGTCCACTTCTTGGGGATGTCTGGCTCGGTTATGTATGGAGCTGCAAGAGCGGTGAATATCAACAGGAATAGCAATGCTAGTCCGAATAACCCACCTTTTTGTCTTCTAAATTCAAACCAGAAATCCTTTAAGCTCGCTTTTACGTCAACCCATCTCATTGCTCTTCACCTCATGTTGACTGGGATGCACCAACTTTGACTCTTGGGTCTAGATATCCATAAGCCAAGTCTGCAATGATCATCGCTATCAAATATAATGCCACTGTAACGAACGTTACACCCATTAATAGCCTAGTCTCGTTTTGCTGCAAAGCGGTCCAGTACAATCTTCCCATTCCTGGCCAGTTGAAAACGCTCTCGGTAATAATGGCACCACCAATTGAACCAAGAAGGCTAAATATTGTCATTGTCACTATTGGTGGAGCTGATGCTCTTAGGGCGTGTCCGTAAATGACTTTTCTTTCAGGAACACCCTTTGCTCTTGCGGCCATGATGAAATCTTCCTGCATTGTACCAATCATAATGTTTCTGGTCGTCCAGGCCCATCCACCAAACAGAACGAAGACTATTGTGGTCACTGGAAGGACCATATGGTAGAGGACGTCCAGATAATATGCAAAGCCTTCTTTTGGAGGTGTCGAGGTCATTCCACCGCTTGGGAACCAGCCCATTTTGAATGAGAATATTAGGATCATGATCATTCCGAACCACCACATTGGGATACTGCTTGTGACCATTGCTACTATGGATACCCCTCTGTCTAATATGCTTCCTGCCATTTGCGCTGCTTTTACACCTAAGAGCAGGCCTATTAAAATAACAAAGATCTGTGCTGTGGTGAACAAAATAACGGTTCTTGGGATTGCTTTTGAAATTATTTTGCTAACTGCAGTTTCACCAAATATTGGGGACTTTGTATTGCCAAAATTGAGCATTAAAGTGTCTTTTGTTCTTTCAAGAACTCTAATCATAAATGGTTTGTCAAGTCCATATGCCTTTAATCGCCTTTCATACTCCTTTTGATACCATTCATGATATTTTTCTGGGTCTTGACTTAGTGCTCTCGCAAGTTCAGGATTGCCTCTAAGATAAAGTCCTATTTGCTCGTGAATTGAAGACTTGATGTCCTCCTCTGCAACTTTCGTGAAGAGCACTGAAACCAGTAAAGTAACCAAAGCAAGAACCAACAGTGCGTTGAGGAGCCTAATTGCAATGTATTTTCCATATCCCAACTTACACACCTCCATTCAAATGTGTACATTGAGGCTTTTTATCATTCATCAACATTTTCAAGTTTGTAAAACTTTATATATTTTTCTATTTAGTGTCCAGTAAAAGGCTCATGAGCACAAACAGAGACATAGAAACGCGCTTAAATGCTTATCGAAATGAAATGCCTATATTAGTTAGACATTCTCGACCTCCACAATTAAAAAGAAGAAGAAAAATTAAAAATTTAAAGACGGGATGTCACTTCTTTCTTCTTAGGATTAGTGGGATTAGTGCTAGTCCTACGAGTGCTGCTGGTCCGCAGATTCCTCCAGTTTCTGTTGGGCTTGGGGAGCTTGTTGGGCTTGGTGAAGAAGTCGGACTTGGGGAGCTTGTTGGGCTTGATGTTGGTGATGGTGATGTTGTTTCTTCTTTCTTGATGACAACCAAGGCCTTCTTGTCAGTGAATGAAACAACGCCCTCTTCTAGTCCACCCTTGACGTAAACTTCGTATCTTCCAGCCTCCCACTTAGCAGTTTCTGAGCCTGGTATTGTTACTTCAAAGTTTCCAGCGGTGGCGAGCTTAGCCTCACCGCTGAACACTGTTTGTCCCTTCTCGTCCTTCACTTCAACAAAGACGAATCCCTTGTCAGCAGGCTTTGTACCGGTCTCTGGATACTCTTCAACTAAGTTGGCCTTAACTGCAACTTTCAAGTCATCGCCAGTGAATATTCTGGTTGGGACTTCAAGTCCGGCGAGTTCGAGCTTTGCGAGTATTAATCTCTGCTTCCAGTAGTCAAGGTCGAATGGGTATGTTGGGTCTCTGAATGCCCTCAACTCGAGGAAAATCTTATCTGGATCATAGCTCTCAATGTAGAATGGTCCGTTGCTTATTACAGCGTGTCCCTTGCTGTTGATCCAGTCAATTATCTTGGTGTAGCCTTCGCTTGGGTCGCTTACATCATCGGCAATTGCGGATGGAACGGCATTCTTGGCCTTCAAGGCCTCAAGAACCTTCTTCAAGTCGGCAACGTGGTCCTTCACGAGAAGGTCGAGCTGTGCAACACCTTCTGCTTCCTCACTGAAGGAGTACTTCTGTGATGCGCCGTATTCTTCTCCCTTGGCGACGAGTTCGCTTTCTGCATAGAGGAGTTGCCATGGTTGTGAAGCCCAGAAGACATTTGAGCTTGCCATTACATCGTCAGCAACTGGGTGTGTTAGGTCAGTGTAAACAACGTAGGTGTCTTCGTCAACCCACTGGATACCTTTAATTTGCTTAAGGGTTTCTCCTATTGATCCTTCTATCTTGCTATCATAATATGGGTCGTTGTCGCCGTCCATGGTTGCCCACTCCCAGCTGAATGCGGCAGCGTACTTGATGTCGGCCATGGTCATTGGGTGACCATCATGCCAGTTGCCGAACTTACAGTCGTAGGTAATCTTTGCCTTTGCCTGTTCACCGGCGTGGGCAGCAACCCACTTGTCTTGGGCAGTGTCGTAAACTACAGCGTCATCTGGTACTGTGACTGGTCCTCTCTCAACTTTGTAGTCGCATCTGACTGGGATGTATGTTCCAGTTGCAAGGTCGGTGTAGATTGTGTAGTCATACACTACTCTCCAGATTGCTGAGCTGTAAACGTCGTCAAGACCACCTATTGGGTTGAATGCGCTCATAAAGAGTGCACCAGCAGCTGAGTATTCAGCAACTTTAACAACCTTGTCTGGAGTCTCTGCTGTGATTAGGCTCCATCTTGTCCATAATCCTGAAGAAACGTCTCTTGCGATTGCTTGGACTCTCTCCTTGTTAACTGTGAAGTACTCCCACTGCTCTGATGTGAACACTCTTACTGAATCCATTATAGCTAGACCCATCGACAATTTTTGTAAATCCCAGTATTGGTCAAGGTTGCCTTCTTCAAGTACGTATTCTTTTCCATTATACTCGAGGTTGTTTAATACAAGAAGCTTAGTTACCTCTTCTATTGTCCAGTCATAGAGCTCTGCAAGTTTTTCTGGAGTGTTATAGTACTTTAAGTTTAGGTTTTCAATGGCACTTTCTGCACCTCCAATGTAATCAATAAACTCTTTTACAGTAGTTATTTTGGTTCCTTCCGGATATTGGGAAGTTTGACCATTAAATGGTATCCATCCATAGTACCATGCCGCGTTAAAGAATGCTGTGTAATCATCTGGCCACTTAACGTTGACTGTAGAAATCCAACCGGTTGTGTAAAGGTTCCATTCATAGTTCTTTGGATCTCCTGCATAGACAAGTCCACTAGCCTTCTTTCTATCCCAGAGGAGTCTGTCTACCTTTATGTTGAAGTACTTTTCTAATAGATCTGCTATATACAGGCCCTCATCTTTTCTTTCGTCTTCTATTCTGATAATGAACTTTACGGTTACTGGTTCCCCTTCAAAGTACCACCAAGTTTTTCCTTCTTCGTCCTGCTTAAGTTCCAATTTGTAGCCTTTGGCAGCAAGCTCCTCTGCAGCTTTTTTCATTGCGTTTTCGAAGATAGTCTTGGCTTTTTCAACATCTGCAGTTGCACTTAATCCTAATGCCTTATAAACCGGTTCAAAATACGCATTTGCACCAGTGCTTGGACTAATCGAACCAAACATTGGCGCTCCACTACCTTGAAGAATGTTCTGAACTAAGTATTGCCTGCTTATGAGGAAGTTTAATGCAAACCTAGCTTCTCTCATAGCGAATGGGTTGAAGTATTTCTTTTCGCCTACTGTAACTAAATATGGACTGTCTGGGTCGTGATATATGTTTATTGTGATTTCCCAGTATCCACTTGCACTTTTAATTAGTTCAAGCTTGTCTAGAATATCTTGGGGCAGATCTTTAAAGGTAGCTCCACCTACTGAGTGCAAAAAGATGTCTAAGTCTCCTTTTGCAACGTCTGTGATTGCTGCTTCTTGGTTTGTTCTAGCAGTTATATAAATAACGTCAGCTGCTGGGCCTTTTTGTGCTGCAGCTAGTGGGCTTAGTGCCATAACAAAAACAAACAACAATGCCAAAATTCCAGACCTCTTCATATATTTCGGCATCCTTCATTTTTTCTTCAATATTGCATGCCTTAGTGTATAATGGCATAAGGATATACATCAGAAGACCTATTTAAGAGTTACGTTTTTGTAAAACTTAGGCTCGGGATAAAAGGAGATAATTTCCCCTGATGCCCAATAGAATCTCCATTTAATACTTTGACAGTGTTGTGATGCAAATGGATCTCCTATATAAAGTCCATGGGAGATTACGCTGTTATTTTATTTGAAAACCCAGAAGAAAACTGTAGAAATCTGAGAAAAGCGTTTTATCAAGGTTTGACCATCATAAACTTTCCTTCTTCCGTTACTTTATTTGAATTGATGACAGATAGCACGGGAAGATTGGGCACCAAATTGACAAAAAATGAATTATTTTTGGAACTATTTGGCATTTTGATAGACAAATGACCAAAAATTTAATCAACAATAAACCCCGCTTAAAAATGGTGATAACCATGAGGAGGGAGTGGGAAACCAATCGGTAGAAAAAATAGAATGAACTATTCTGAAATTGAGATTCTGGGTGAAATTTTGAGGGAAGGAATTTATTGGGCCTATATGGGCCGACCGTTTGAGGTTTTGCCGTTTCTGAGGGGCAAACTCTTGGCCAAGATAAAGAGTTCCAATGGAAGCTGTAAAGACAAAGAGATGGAGCTTGAAAGAGCACTAAAGGAACTTGAAATGCTTTACAAGCAGATCAGTGTCTCAGAGAATGTGGATGAAAAGCAAATAAGAGAAGTGTTAGCATACAAACAGAAATTTGTACAGTTTTTGGCTTTTGAGGAAGATTTATAAGTTCTCCCACTTTTATTTTTGTTAGGGATGATGAGGGAGATTTCGGCAGAGAGATGAAGAGGCTCGCATGGTCTGACCTCTCGAAAGTTTTATAAATGGGCCCCCTTTATTGTGTTAAGAGTCACGATAACAAAAAAACCTCATTTCTAAGGAGGTGGTTTGAAATGGCTGAGACAATCCCCGTGTGTACATCATGTGGAAAGGAGATAACACCAAGAGAGCACGCTACCCACTTCATATGCCCAAACTGTGGGGAAGAAGTTATATGGAGATGTGAAAGCTGTCGTGTCCTAGGGGTAACCTACACGTGCCCCAAATGTGGATGGGAAGGACCTTGAGGTGAAGAAAATGAGCGATTTTAATTTGGTAGGAATCGTTAGGGTTATGCCAACCGATCCAGATGTAAACCTCGATGAATTAGAAGCAGCAATCAGAAAGACACTCGAGGAGAAGTTTGGGGGCAAATATGGAATCTCTAAGATTGAAAGGCAGCCAATTGCATTTGGGCTAGTTGCACTTAAAGTCTACGTGCTTGGAAAAGATGCTGAAGGATATTCCTTTGACGAAGTTGCAGAAGCATTTGCTCAAGTGGAAAACGTTGAAAGCGCTGAAGTTGAGACAGTTTCTAGATTTTGATAACCTTATTTTTTATTTTGAGAAAAATTTTAAAAGTTTGAGCAGCCTTTCTAGCCCATCGCTGTGAACGGCGAGGCTTTCGGAAGAAAAATGTAAAATTCTACCTGGCTTTCCGATACATTTTTAAGTGTTTAAGTGGTATTTTTTAAACAGGGGAGATAGGGCTATGCCATATTATGCTCATGCTACTGATCCGGTGACTTTTGGAACATTTTTTGTGTTGTATTATGCTACAATACCAACAGTAATATTCCTATGGTTCTGGAAATATTACTACCATATAAGAAAGGGTAACTACCACCTAAAACAACTTGCAATTTTAATATTGCTGGCTTTTGTAATTACTTCTTTTTCAGGCTTTAAACTCCTCGACCAGTACTTCTATATTTATTCACCAGTTGATGAAAAAATAACCTGCTATTCATCCTCTTGCATTCTTTCTTCGCCACTAATAACTGAATACAACTTTGCTAGAGAGGATTTTGAGAAAGTGGGGGTTCCCTCTATAGGTTTTATGAGGATGTATAGAGTCTACGACACCGGGATAAGCCACTCACTCTTGAGTCCAAAGAAATTAAACCATGTAGTCATCACAAGACCCTTATTTTTTATTCCTGCAATCGAGGTGTATGTGTATAGCATTTCAGAAGACAGGAGAATAGCGGGCAGGGATAAATTTTACCTGATATGGCCGAAATCCCCAGGAAAACTGCTTACTGAAAAATTTGATTTCAAGTTCAGCGTGATGATAGTGCCCGGAAGCTCGTAGAGTACTCTTTTTCGATTTTTTGGAAAAATTGAAAACAGAACAGGGCGTCCTTTGCTTCTAATTTTTAAAGTCTTACACTCAAGACACTTGTTCCGATCTTCTTGAGTTCATCAAGCAGCTCTTTGAACTCTTCTATAGCTATGCTTTCATACGCTTTAGTGTATTCATTCTCTAAGCCTTCTTTAAGTTTTGCAAGCTCTTTTACAGCCTTGAAGAACTTTTCATATTCCTTATTTATTTCCTCAAAAGCATCTGCCAAACTGTCCATATTTTCATAAACTTCTTTGTACATTTTTTCCTCGAAGAGCTCTGTTATAAAATTATACAGTGCATCAAATGCAATGCTGAAAAGCTCTTCATCGTCAACTTCTAAGGCTTTTAGGAGAGCTAGTTTGAGGGATTGGAATGCCCCTTTGAAGTCCTCTCGTGCGGCTTTTATCTCGGCTTCAACTATCCGTGCATTAATTTCAATCTCTGCATCTCTGGGAGTTTTTAAGATTTCTGAGATAAGCTCTTCAGCACGTTTATAGTCCCCAAGCTCGTAGTAAAAGTGGGCTAAATCGAGCAAACTTACTAGATAGTTTCTCTCATCGCTAAGCTCTCTAAACATTGTACTTGCTTTTTCCATTAATTCTATTGCTTTTTCTGTTTCTTCAAGTTCATCATAGTTTATTGCAATGTGTGCTAGTGTTAGTGCTTCTTCTTTTTTATTTCCAAGTTCCCTTTCAAGTTCTAGAAGCTTTTCATATGTCTCTATAGCTTTATCTGGCATTCCAAAATGTTCATAGGCATCTGCAAGATGGTAGAGGGCATCTAGGTATTTTTCTCCTTGGTCTTTATACTTCTCCACGAGCCTCTTGTAAACCTCTAGTCCCTTCTCAAGTTCATCTAAGTGGGCATAGATGTGGGCCATTTCATGAGCGAGTTCATAAGCCTCTTCCTCACATTCTAGGACAAGCTCCTCAAGTTCTTGGAGGAGATCTCTAAGCTCTTTTTCACTTTCAATAATTTCTAGGTAATCATCAAGGTACTCGAGGACTTTTTGGCAGTCCTTACTTTCTAATGCTTTTTTAAACTCTTCCATATCCTTTTCACCGTGTGTTGTTTGAGGAGTAGCTTAAAAAGGTTGACCGAAAAATTTATAAATAGCACAAAGGAATGGATAATCAGAATGAAAACACATTGTAACTAAAAGATCCCCCATGAAAAAATATAAAAAAGTCGGGGGTGGGTGGAGATGGCCCAACTTGCAGGCCAGCCAATATTGATTCTTCCCGAAGGAACCCAGAGATATGTTGGAAAAGATGCCCAAAGATTGAACATTCTTGCAGCAAGAATCGTTGCTGAAACCGTAAGAACTACCCTTGGTCCAAAGGGTATGGACAAAATGCTTGTCGACAGCCTTGGTGACATAGTCATCACAAACGACGGTGCAACTATTCTTGACGAGATGGACATCCAGCACCCAGCTGCCAAAATGATGGTCGAAGTTGCAAAGACCCAAGACAAGGAAGCTGGAGATGGAACCACAACAGCGGTAGTCATCGCTGGTGAGCTCTTAAGAAAAGCCGAGGAATTGCTCAACCAGAACATCCACCCAACGATAATCGTTAAGGGTTACACCCTTGCAGCTGAAAAGGCTCAGGAGATACTTGAGAGCATTGCAAAGGATGTTAGCCCGATGGATGAAGAGATACTCATGAAGGCAGCAACAACCGCCATAACTGGAAAAGCGGCAGAAGAAGAGAGAGAATACCTTGCAAAGCTTGCTGTTGATGCTGTAAAACTAGTTGCAGAGGAAGTTGATGGCAAGTACATTGTAGACATTGACAACATCAAGCTTGAGAAGAAGGAAGGTGGAAGCGTAAGGGACACTCAACTCATTAAGGGTGTCGTTATCGACAAGGAAAGAGTCCACCCAGGAATGCCAAAGAAGGTCGAAAACGCCAAGATCGCACTTATCAATGAAGCACTTGAAGTTAAAGAGACTGAAACAGACGCTGAGATTAGAATCACAAGCCCAGAGCAACTCCAGGCATTCCTTGAGCAAGAGGAGAAGATGATCAAGGAGATGGTCGACAAGATCGTTGCCACAGGGGCTAACGTTGTCTTCTGCCAGAAGGGAATTGACGACCTAGCACAACACTACCTCGCAAAGGCAGGAATCCTAGCCGTTAGAAGAGTTAAGAAGAGCGACATGGAGAAGCTCGCCAAAGCAACAGGTGCGAAGATCGTCACAAACGTAAGAGACCTTACACCAGATGACTTAGGTTATGCAGAGCTCGTTGAGGAGAGGAAGGTTGCAGGAGAGAACATGGTGTTCGTTGAGGGCTGCAAGAATCCAAAGGCAGTTACAATCCTCATTAGNGGTGGAACAGAGCACGTTGTCGACGAAGTCGAGAGAGCCCTTGAAGATGCCATCAAAGTCGTCAAGGACATTGTTGAGGACGGAAAGATCGTCGCTGGCGGCGGTGCTTCAGAGATCGAACTTGCTATCAGGCTTGACGAATACGCAAAAGAAGTTGGCGGCAAGGAGCAGCTTGCTATTGAAGCCTTTGCCGATGCATTAAAGGTAATTCCAAGAACCCTTGCAGAAAATGCTGGACTTGACCCAGTTGACGTCTTAGTGAAAGTAACTGCAGCTCACAAGGACAAGGGTGCAACAATCGGTGTTGACGTCTTTGCTGGAGAGCCAGCTGACATGCTCGAGAGAGGAGTCATTGAGCCATTAAGAGTCAAGAAGCAGGCCATAAAGAGCGCAAGCGAGGCTGCAATAATGATCCTTAGAATCGATGACGTCATTGCCGCAAGCAAGCTTGAGAAGGAGAAGGAAGGCGGAAAAGGACCAGGAGAAGAAGAAACTGAGTTCTGAAGTCTTACCCTTTTCTCTTCTTTTAGTTCATCATTATTCCTTCATCTGAACATGCTTAAGGAGATATGTGTCAATGCATATATTATGCAGGATGAAAGGCAAAATCTAAACTTTTTGGAGGTATCATTTATGCCTCACGGATGATATTGTTACATTTGTCTTAACAAAAGGTATATAATCTGAACACCAAATACATCAGTAATTACTTTCCTCCTTTCCCCAAGACCTTTCCTACATCGAAAACATTTTCTCGAAATAAAAACTCCTGTAATGTTCTTCGGGAATTTAACGTGAATGGGAGATAACCAATACGAGAAACATGGGTTTGCATATCTTCCCTTCATCCTCATGTATTGCTCTCACTTTCAAGCTCTATGTCCAAAATGGGAGCAGGATGAAGTACAAGAGGCCGGTTGTCATGTATACCCCTCTAATGACACGAACCTGATGGTTCTCAAGCCTGGGAGTTGTATGAAAATGAAGTAATGCTCAATATGGACTACTGGCTGGCAGACAACAGAACCTCCAAACTTGTTGTCATCTATGATTTGAGGGAAATACGGGCAGAAGTCAGCCTTCCACTGTGGTAGGGGACAAGCTTGAGGCATTTACTTGGATGCCTTCTGGAGAATAATAATCAACCCTGAATTTTATACTTTTCCGAAAAACTTTTTTATGAATTCGTTTAAACTTCACGTATGCTCCCGATCAAAGTAAAAAACCTCTCGAAATCATTTGACTCAAAGCGCGCCCTTGATGGCATTTCATTCTCTATAAGTGATCCAGGAATAGTCGGGATAATCGGCCCCAACGGTGCGGGAAAGACCACCCTGATTAGAATCCTTACCGGGCTGTTAAAGCCCGATTCTGGAAGGGTTGAGCTCTTCGGAAGAGAACCTGAGAAAGCCAGGGAGCTATTTGCGCTCCTGCCCCAGGACGTCAGGGCCCACTTCTACACGCTCACACCGAGGGAGTACGTCTACCACTACCTACGAATGCGTGGTCTTCCAAAGAGAGAAGCCATTAAGAAGGCCTATGAAACAATGGAAGCCTTTGGTATAGACTACGCTGACGAGCTCTTTTCTACCCTTTCCGGAGGGATGGTTAGGAGAGCCCTTCTGGCCATGGTTCTCTCGGCGGAGGTTCCTCTTTACTTCCTCGACGAGCCTACGGTTGGCCTTGACGTCCAGAACAGACTCAGGCTGTGGGAAATCCTTCGCGAGAGGGCTGAGGAAGCAACGATAATCCTCACAAGCCACTACCTAAACGAGATATCGAGCGTCTGCGACAGGGTGCTCCTCCTCAAAGCGGGGAATATAGTCGCCGACGGCAGACCTGAGGAGATAGCGCGGGACTACCTCAGCGGGTTTACATCGAAGATCGTGGCTTTTGAGGGAGTTTCCCTTGGGGGCTTCTTCCTGAGGAGGGCCGGGAGGAACACCTACATCTACGCGCGCTCCAAAGCGGAGGAGAGGGAAATAATCGAGAGGCTTGAGGAGCTTGGGATTCCCTTCAGGAGGGAGGAGGTAACCATAGAGGACGTCTTTCTGGTCGGTGGTCTCGATGATAGCGCTGATTGAGTACTACGCGAGGGCCCTGACCAAGGGAAAGTTCGCGCTGGTGAGCTTTGCCCTTCAGCCGCTCTCTTTCATCTTCATCGTCTACGTCGTGAGTGGCGGGAGGTTTCTTGACAGGGCACTCGCTGGGGCTATCGTGAGCTTCATAGCTGGCGTCGGCATAGCCGACCTCTCCATCGAGCTCGTGGGTATGAAGGCCCGTTCGAAGTTCTACGACATAATAATGTCTCTTCCCGGTGGAAACTGGAGGAAGGCCCTTGGAATATCCATTGGAATGAGCATTCCAGCCTTTCCCTACGTTCTGCTCTTAACACTCCTGATCTCGTGGCGTCTCGGATTAGAAGCAATACCCGGAATCTTGTTTGGAATAGTTTCTCTCTGGCTCTGGAGCGCTGGAATTGGCTTTTTCATGGGTGTCAAGATAAAGGAACCGCTCACCGTGATGAGACTCTCCAATTTGACCGTCACGGCCCTAACGGTCTTCCCACCGGTCTACTATCCCGAAAGCGTTCTCCCGGAGAAGGTCGCCGCAGTGATGAACCTTCTCCCGACGGTGAGTGCAGCCAGATTGATGACAGGAGAGGGTGGAAGCGCGTTTTTGACCTCAATCTTCTGGGCAGTTTTTGGAGTGTTCCTGCTCTTGAAGTTCAGGGGGCTTGAAGGTTAGTTCATAACCGATAAAAACCCTTGGAAAGCTCAAGCTTTTAGTAGTCTTTCAATTTCATTCTCAAGTTTTCTGAGCTTTTCCTTGGCTCTTCTGAGCTGAAGATTTGCAATTTCAACTACCTTCCTAAGATAATCCTCACTTACCCAGAGTTCTCCATTCATGCCCAAGGGAACGTCCATTCTCTCGGTTGAGCGAATCTCCACTACGAGTTTTTTGTGACTTATGCTCTTGATGTTTGAATGCTTGAAGCCGCAGGAGATAGCTAAGTTGAGTAATCCCACAGCATCTTCTAGGGTCTTTGCAGAAATGTGGAGTATCGGGCTGTGAAGCATGAACCAGAGCATGCCTTCGCTGTGTTTCCCTATAGCCTCAAGCACCTCCTCCAATTCCACTTCTCTATGCCACTTGCCTAGCCATACTGCATTGAGCTTGTCCCCAAAATCTGGCATCTGCATAACACTTATCCTGCCTGAGCAGGAGGATGTTGTGAAGTAGTTTTCAAGGGAGTTAATCTTCTTTAAAAGAGAGATAATGTCCTTGTCCACCAGATCTTTTTCAAGAGCTACCTTCAGGTTTTCGAGGGCTTTCGCCTTCTGCAGCTCAAAATTTTTCTCATACAAAAACATGGGAGAAATTAAAGAAGGCGATTTTTAAAGTTTATGTGGAAAGATATTGCCTAACCCTTCTCTCAAATTCAGCAAAGTTCGGCACGCCTATAAATTCAACACGGTTGTTTATTAAAATCGTTGGTGTTCCCATTATGTTGTGCTCCATAGCCTTTCTCTGCCCTTCTGGGGTCGCGACGCTCACCTCTTTCGCTATAACACCATCATATTTCCTCGCTATTTCTTGCGCCATTGCCCATGCTATCGGACAGTAAGGACAAGTGGGAGAAGTTATGACCTCAATGATAACTTTTGGCTTCTTAGGCTTGACCTCAATTATCCCTGCTTTCTTCATGAGCTCGAGCATCTTTTTTCTTCTAATCATCTCCAGCTCGTCCATGCTCTCACCCCAAGGAAAATTCAAGTGAAGGAATTTAAAAATGAATTTATGAAGAAGTTTTCAACAGTCATTGCACCATTTTCTATATAATGTGATTCTGAGGAGTAAGTGGATTTGGGTAATTATCATAACTAATGGGCATTATAGATATCTTTTGAAATACACCTTCCATTAAAGTCCATTTTCGATCAATAAAACACATTGATGTATCGATGAAATTTAACTGACACAAAAGGTTATATATACCTTACTATATAACAATTAGGTGTAAAAAAGTTCATAAGTCCAAATCCGGAGGTGAACTTAATGGGTATAATAAAAAAGTACACTAGTATACCTCTGCCATATAGAGTTGGTGTTGCATTTTTATTGGGTGTCGCATTTGGGCTGAGTCTGTGGTACTACGACATGGCAAACGGAAGCAATCTCGGCGAAAGGGTAGCAACATACATCTCACCTTTTGGTGCAGTGCTCGTAAGAATGCTCAAAATGGTCGTTATACCAATAGTGTTCTTCTCTCTCATAGTCGGATCTTCGGGATTATCGCCAAAAAAGCTGGGAAGGGTTGGTGCAAAAGTTCTCCTATGGTACATGCTCACATCATTTATAGCTGCAATGATAGGTGTCGGTATCGCAATGTTTGTGCACCCCGGTCAAGGTGTAGCAGTTGACGTTGAAAACTTGGGAGTTCTATGGGAGAAGGAGGCCCCTCAATAACTCCCCCTTCAGGGCTGACGGATTTAATTCTTAAGATGTTCACAAATCCCTTTGAGGCATTGGCAAACGGCGAATTCCTCCCGATAATAGTCTTTGCCCTTCTGTTTGGTCTCGCGGCAAGAGTTCTTCTTGACCACACCCAAAATGAAACCGAAAGAAGACAGATTCAAATGGCACTTGACTTCGCCTCCGGCGCAAACTCGGTGATGTTCAAGATAGTTTCCTGGATTCTTGAGTACTTCCCAATCGGCGTGTTCTCATTAGCAGTTGTCAATTTTGGACTTTACGGCCCCTCAATAATTGGGCCTTACCTAAAGGCCGTTTTGGGAGTTATTTCAGGAATTGCTATAATGATATTTGTTGTATACTCCATCCTGCTTTCAGTCGTTCTCAAAGAGAACCCAATAGAGTTCTTTAAGAGGGCTAAAGAAGTTATGATAACATCATTTTTCACCAGAAGCAGTGCAGCCACACTTCCAGTCACAATTAAAACCGCAATAGAGTCTTTCAAGATAAAGAGGGAGCTTGCGGAGTTCTCTCTCCCAGTTGGTGCAACAATCAACATGAATGGAGTATGTATACACCTCCCGATGTGGGCCGTCTTTGCAGCAGATGTCTTTGGCATTGACCTCACAGTTAGCTCTTTGGCCATAGTTATAATAACCACCGTGCTGTCGGCAATAGGTGCGGGAGGAGTCCCTGGAGGAAGCCTAATGCTCCTCTTCATAGTGCTTGGAACCCTTGGCCTTGAGCCAAGCCAGATAGCAATAATAGTTGCCCTCGCTTTGGGAGTCAACCCACTCATAGATATGTTTGAGACAATGAACAACGTTACCGGAGACCTCTGCTGTACTTATATTGTTGCCAGAAAAGAAGACATGATTGAGCAATCCTGAGCTTTTTTCTCTTTTATTACTCTGTAATTCCCAGCATCTTAACAGCAATTTTGACAAGTTCTCCGTAGATGCAATACTCGTCTAATTTCTTTCCTCCGGTACTCCTAAGCAGTTTGCACTTACCACTGTCCCTTGAAGTGGATCTCACAATATGCAAGAACTTCTCCTAAAATCTCTCTTATTGGAACTCTTATTGAATGGCACTCTGTGGCTTTAATAGAAACTTACGAGATGCTGCTGATAATGGCTTTTGCACTCCTGATAGCTCTGCAGTGAAGCTCATCCAAATGTCTCTATACATATCCTGCAGAGCTTTGGGTCTATCCCGGGATCAACCTTGGAGTGGAAGGAGCAGACGTAGCCCTTTCCAAGCATCTCAACCGCGATCTTCACGAGCTCTCCGTGGATATAGTATTCGTCGGGCTTCTCCTTCATTATAATCTCTGCGAGTCTTTTCAACTTCTCATCAATGTCCGGGAATTTCTCTACCTCTATGAGAGCACCCCTATTCATTCGCAGGTATCTGGAGACGGCTGATTGAGTTATGTATAAAAGTCCGGCTATCTGAATTTGGCTAAGTCCTTTCTCTCTTAAAATCTCTACTAACCTTCTACGGAGAGAGGGATAGACGTATTTTGCAACGGCTTCAAAGGCGTTGGTCTTCATGATAGCTTTTATGACGAGCGGAATATATAAACCTTTCTGTCAACTTCTCCAACTTTTTGTCATGACATAAGTCATAAATCCCTTTGAGGTTAAGAAACCACAAAGCTTTTATGGAGAGAATTTCAATAGTAATCCGAGATATGACAAGTGTCATAAAAATGGGAGGTTGATAGACATGGCCATACGTGTTCCCGAGGCGTTTGATATGCTCTGCAACCAGTGCTCTATGAGCCTGGCTGGAGGATGCACGATTAGGGGAGTCTGCGGCAAGGATCCAGACCTTAACTCACTGCAGGAGGCTCTCCTCTATGGAATTAAGGGCACCTCGGCCTACTACTACCACTCCCTTGAAGTGGGCTACGACGATCCAGAGATCGGCCACTTTCTGAGCAAGGCCCTCTACTCAACGCTTACCAACGTCAATTTCGACAAGAACCGCTTCCTCCAGCTCATCCTTGAGAACGGAAGGGTCCATCTTGAGGCGATGAAGCTCCTCGACAAGGCCTACGTCGAGACCTTTGGAAGGCCTGAACCCGTTGAAGTACCAACTGGAACGGCCGAAGGACACGGTATACTCGTGACAGGCCACAGCTACAAGGCCCTCTACGAGCTCCTGAAGCAGATAGAGGAGAGGGGCCTTGAGGATGAAATAAAGGTTTACACCCACGCCGAGATGTTCCCCGCTCATGCCTATCCTGAACTCAAAAAGTTCAAGGCCCTCTACGGCAACTGGGGAGGGTCTTGGCTCTATCAAAAGAAGGAATTCGCCGAGTTCCCAGGGGTTATAGTGGGTACTAGCAATTGTGTCCAGCAGCCGACCAAGGCCTATCAGGACAGGATTTTCACAACAGGAATAGCGGGCCTTGAAGGAGTGCCCCACATAGAGGACTACAACTTTGAGCCCGTGATAGAGAGGGCCCTTGAGACTCCGAGGATGAAGGCCTACGACGGCGGGAAGCTCCTGACGGGATTCCATCACACGAACGTCTTGGCCATGAAGGACAAGCTGATAGAGCTCATCAACGAGGGCAAGATAAGGCACATATTCGTTGTCGGCGGGTGTGATACGCCGCACAAGGGCATGGGCTACTACGAGAGGCTTACCGAGCTGATTCCAAAAGATGCTATAATACTCTCCGCTGCCTGCGGAAAGTTCCGCTACAACGCAAGGGACTACGGCACCATCGAGGGAATTCCGCGCTTCCTTGACTTCGGTCAGTGTAACAACGTGTACTCCATAATTGAGATAGCAATAGCCTTAGCTAACGAGCTTGGAACCGATGTAAATTCTCTCCCGGTGAGCATCGTTTTGAGCTGGATGGAGCAGAAGGCTGTTGCGATACTCTACTCGCTCCTCTACCTCGGGGTAAAGGGCATATACCTCGGCCCCAAGCCGCCAGAGTTCCTCACTCCAAACGTCTTCGAAGCCCTGAGAAGGCAGTTCGACCTGAGGCTCATTAGTGATCCAGAGAGGGATCTTAGAGACATGCTAAACAGGGGCGTAAGCGTTGACGAGAGTGCCCCGGTCGCGGAGGAGCTGGAGTGAGCTCTCTTCACTTTTTGCTTTGTATTTTCTTGAAAGCCTGAAAAGGATTTAGTCTCTCAGGCGCTCTATTTGTCGGAGTTGTATTTTCCTGAACTTTGAAAGTTTGATTTAAATTCTATCGCAATAATTTTGTTAAACTTTAAATAGTAAATTTTTTAGAGTTCGGGATTAATTATCCAGTGCACGTATCTGGAGGTGTAGTAAGTGTGGAAGAAAACCCTCGCCTTCCTATTCGGGTTTTTGATTTTAGGAGTAACGTTCAGCGGTGCGAGCGCTACGGCAAGCTTTGTTAACGGAACGGTGAACGGCACCGTAACGGTTCCGTCAGAGTTAACTCTTGAGAAGAAGCCTGGAAACGAAGTTCAGCCGCAGTTCTGGGGGATTATTGGTCTTATATTACTTGATGCCGCAGCGAGCTAGTTCCTTGAGCATTACGTTTCTCCAGAAGTTGCAGCAGTCTACGATGCAGTCACAATACTCATTGACCCCGCTAAAATCGCAGAGAAACTGGGAATCAAGGGGGCAAAACTCGGAATTAAGGTCATTAGCCGCAATAAGGTGCTGATCGGTCTCTTCGAGGACAGCAAAGTCGTTAAGGAAATCACGTACGCTTCCAAGGATCTCGCTGAATGGGTAAGTAACAAGCTTGGAAAAGACTACATAGGGAAGATTGTTGAAAAATACGTTGTCAAGAGCGGAGGATTAAAGAAGGGCTATGACTTCGATGAGGTGGCAAAAACCCTAAAGAGAATATACGAATTGGGTATAACTAACGGTAACGCCAGAAGATTCATCGTTGACAAAGGCTGGGACGTTAGGAAACTGGAGAAAGTGCTCGAAGACGTGAAGAGCGTCAGAGGAGGAGACGATTTAATCAGGAGGATCAACGCTGATCTCGGAAATGAGAGGGCAAGAACTCTTGGGCCGCTTTACGAGGCAGAGGTCGTGAACCACCTCAAGAGAAGTGGGTGGAAGGTGGAGGAAGTTGAGAAGGACGTAGTAACGTCTCTTGGAAATACTGAAATTGACATCATTGCCAAGAAAGGGTTGGAGACTGTGTTGATAGAGTGCAAGAGAAGCTTTGGAGGAGTAAAGCCTAGCCAGATATTAGCTCAGGCTGAGTATGCTAAGAGCAAGAACATCAGGAAAATCTACGTGTACTACTCGAGGGATGCTTACAATCCAAGAGTAATGAGTGCTATACGAGAAGCAAAGTCTAAGTATGGGGTGGATATAGAGTTAGTCCAGTTGAGTTCGGAATTCAACTGACTTTCTTTTATTTAACATTGAAGGGGGGTGACGCCATGGGGGACTGTTATGATATAGTTGCGGTGTTTGAAAGGCCTTGGAAGGAGATTGTTGATGAATTAGATAGGCAGTTTGGGCTCGTTAAAGACACGGGGCATGGTCCGGACGAGTGGTATGAACATTATGACACAAAAGGATTTAAATTAGTGTTCAAAGGGAGGACTAAGGATATAATCCTGAAGACTACTAAACCTGAGTGGTATGCAGGCGTTGGCTTCTGGATTGAAGTGTTCTCAAAGAGTGAAATAACAATAGTTGACTTTGGAACCTGTACAAGTAAATTTTGGCATGTCTCAAGCAAGGAGCTATTGAGGTTTTTTGAGAAGTTAACGAACGCCGGAGCAGTGCTAATTATAGGTTACGTGTACGGGAGTGAAAGGTTTGAGGATATTTTTGGAGAGTGGGACCAGTTCCTCGTCTATGAGTGGCTGGAGAAAGCCCTAAAGCATGGAAAGCTTGAAATCCTTCCTTCTGGAGTTACCATCGTGAAGGACAACTTGCTCCCCATCGAGGACGGCCTCTACGAACTTGCTGAAATACCTTGGATGGAAGAAAAGGAGTACGTTCTCATAAAAAGCCTGAACGGGCATAAAATCCTCGTCTCGATATGGAGGAGTGATTTGACTTATGAAGACTCTTACCGGGAACTCCTTGAGGATAAGACTTGGTTCAGCCGGGACATAACCACGTTGATCTTCGGGAGAATTGGGAAAAGAGTTAAGGACGAGTTCCTCGTCAAAAGGGCTGAAGAGTATTTTAAAGCACAGGTGGATGAGGATGAGCGTTGATCATTTAGGTTTAAGAAGAAGTACGACATGGCTTTAAGCTTTATGGCGACTTGGGTGATGTTGATATAATTACCAGAAAATGATGAAATAGTTTTACATTGAGTGCAAGAGAGGAAGTAGCGAATATCTGACGAACAATTGTTGAAAGAGGCGGAATACGACAACATGATGCGTGTAAGAAAACTAATTGTGTACTACTCTCGTGACCCTAGTTCCCACCACCTGTGAAGTTGTACAATCTGTCCAGATTCACGGCCAGAATCGCCCCTAAAATCCTGACAGTTAACCCCCTCAAACTAACACTCCTGCTCAGCCTCAGAAGAAACTCAGAAAACCTAAAAAACAAAGTCTCAACCCTCCTGCGAAAGTCAGACACGTACTTGTAAAACTTCTTCTCTTCCAGATTACTAATCTGATTCCCCCGCTTTACTGGCGTGTAAACAACGCCAAACCTCAGAAATTCCTCCTCGAGCCCCCTGCTAACATACCCCTTATCCAAAAACAGAAAACAGCCAGAAAACTCCTCAACAATCACCCAGAACTTTTCCCTGACAACACTCACATCATGCTTATTCGCCGGATCAACAGACAGTAAAGCCAGCAAATTTCCATCAGAGTAACAGGTCAGCTTGTACCCATAGTAAAACTTTTTTTAGAGGGAAAAAACTCAACTGCAGGCTTTTCAGAGATGACTTCTAAAGAACCCTCCTTATCCTTCCTGTTTTTTCTGGCCAACTCCTTGGTCTGAATGGGCTTTGAGTCCAGTATTCTAACGTATTCTCTGGCGTGTTTTTTGAATAATTCTTCCTGTGCTAGGAGTAGGAGTTTTTCGTGCCTGTTCAAGCGTTCTGTTAGCTTCATTTCTTCGATTAGGACTCTGTAAGCGTGCTTGTAAACTCCGTTAAAGTGCAAGTGTGCTAGTATTGCGAAGGTTATCAGGTCGTAGAGGCTGATTATTTCCCTGTGAGTGTTTTTTGGGTAGTGTTTGCTGACTATCGGGTAGATTTCGGATTTTATGATCAGGATTTTCCTCTGAAAGCTCAATACAACCACCAATCAACCAAAAAACTTAAGTGCTTATAACTCCAACGATCTGATGGGAACTAGGGTTTAATTTTAATTTTTCTTTAGTTTATCAGGGGTGATGAACTTGATAACTTGGTACTTTGATGTTGAGTATTTGAGAAAAAATCTGGAAACTGAGGAAATAACAACTCAAGGTAAAACTCCCATGCAGCTTTCAACAATATTGAAGTTGTTTCGTTTGCCCGCAGGGAGGTACTTATTAAAAATATTGGGAGAAGAAGTGCTTGCAGATGATTCCGGTGAAGCGATATACTTTACCAGTGTTCCCCAAGATGCATTCCTCGTGAGCATCTATCTCCGGGGAGCTTTAGAGAAATTTAACCAAGAGATTGCTACAAAGACCTGGTTTGTTGAATTTTTACAAAAATACGTTTATCCTCCTGAAATCAGAAGAATTCCAGATCCACGGCTAAGAGAGGTTCCTATAGAAGAACTAAGACGAGAATACTTGTTAGAGTGTCCAGATGTTAAAGGATACGTTTTTGACGTTACATTCGGAAAGATTTTGAGCCCGGTGGTGTTTAAACTCAAAGGAGAAAAAGTGTTTATATGCTCGGAACTTTACTTTGCGGATAAAGGCAACATCCTTAACCCCAAAAGGGTAGTGATAGAGGGTGATGCTGGCTCATTGTCGAGAGCTTTCCTGAAAATGGGAGAAGAGACTTTAAAGAGTCTAGTTGAACTAGGTGAACTGCTACCTCCGGGAGCGTGGAAAGAGCCATTGGCGGAATACATTGAAGTTCTTAACACTTTCAGAAAGTTTAGTCTTAGTCTGGTAAGAGGCAAGCGTACTTAAACGGCTGGGATGCCAACGATGCTAAAAAGCTTGCAGAGGATTTTGACGAGGGGGTACAGGGGTTTCAGGGCACACTTCAATGGGGCAAACCTTGATTGTGGAGTATTCGAAGAAGGAGATGTTATCATTGATGCAAAAGGGGCAAAACATATTATTTTCAACCACCTCATGAAAAAAGCCTGGAAAAGATCAGTTCACTCACATTTCCACCGTGGATCTTTTAAACGAAATGGGCAAGGTTATAGAAAACCCAGACAAAATTGAATGCGGAGACATTGTCAGTGGAAACAGAGAATAGTACTTGTTAAATATTCCCCAAAGCTGGGAAAGAAAGTGGTGGTAGTGATTGAGATGGGAGATGTACCGGATAGTTACTTCGTTTCCAGCACCGAAATACTGAGGGTGGTGGAGTGATGCACATCTCTTTTTATTTTATAAGCCAGGATAGAGGATTTCCAGTACTCATAACTGAGAAGAGTTCAATTTTTTTGACCAGAGAGCCAGTTCCTTTCGATGAGTTTAAAAGACGAATAAACGCCCTTGTCTTCAGCGAGGCTGATTTCACGGACCTCTTCGAAGTTAGGATATTCAAAAAAGATCCGTATATTGAGATAAAACTTTCGAATGGCACGAAACTTAGAACAACTATTGAAAATTTTCTTGAAGGTGTGAACAAATCAGTTGAAAACCTTTCTAGAGTTATATCCAGGGAGCCTGTACACTTGGAAAGCTTAGTCCTTAAGATAATCTCACCCCCCTCATGTGAAAGCAGGAAAAGTTGCAGAAATGAGTATGAACTTGAGATCTATGGGGAAAGTCTTTACATAATAAGCTCTACAGTTTACTTGGACGAATACCTTAGCGAATTGATCGAGCTTAGAGACTTCATAAAAAGTGGGAAGCTTCCGAGAGAGTCATGGAGAATTATTCATGACCTCGATGGAAAAATCAGAGAAGTTCTTAGTATGGATACCAGCAAACCCGAAAACCGTGGCATGCTTCTTGAGTTCACCAGACTTAAGGGGTTATCAAAAGGAGCATCTCCACCACTTATCCGTTTCACTTTTGCAATGTATGATCCCTTTGAGGTGATTTACGTGGCAGAATCTGAAAGTGGCAGCATAATGCTAATATTCATCCTCTATGCTCAGATGGCAGTTGTTGTTAAAAAGGAATCTCTGCTCAAGTCAATTGAGAGAGCAATTCAAGATGCACGTAACGAACTTGAGAAACTTGAGTACAGATCAGAAAGGCAAATAGACTCAAGAGGTGAAGATTTTTTTAAGAAAGGGGCAGGAGAGTGAGCTCATGTCCTTCTCTATTACCCTAAGGTTAGGCTTGGCTTTACCTCTTTAATTTTTCGTATCGAGCAGTAAATCATGGGGGTGTCGTTATGACAAAGGCGAGAGTTAAGCTCTGGTATACTCTTCCAGATACCAGCTACCTGAGAAAAGCTGTTTTATCCTCACTTTTAGATGCCGTTGAAACTTATAGCGAGTCCGTAAAAGAAGGGGACGAAGAAGATTTTAGCAAGCTCCTGGGAGACATTGTTTTAAGAGGATTTGAGTATGAGGTTAGATACGGCCTGAAAATTGAGGATGTCGAGCTTATAGCCCCTGCTATTGGGAATTTACTTCACTTCCTCGAAGACGTTGCCCTATCCTTAGTGTATGTCAAAAAGGGAGAGAACGGCATTAAAAGTCTCTCGGCTTTTCCCTTGGATGTTAATCCGTTAAAAACAGTTGACATAGAGAGATCAATGTTTAGCAATGATTCTCTCAAATTGCTCTTTGGGACATTTGAGCCAAAAAGAACGTATTTCCTCCACAAGCAAGGAAACGTTCTCGAAATAAAATCATCTGATGATAATACAACAATCCATATAAATGCCGATGAATATGTGGACAACATTAAAAATGATCTCGTGAGTGGAATCTACAATGTTGAAGAAATCTTGAAAATGCATACCTTGCTAGGGGTCTTACGCACCAGGATTCAGTGGTTAAAGGTAATGACGAGATACGCCCTAAAGTGAAAAGTCAATGCAAAAAGTTAGCTACTTCCCGGAAGGAGAGGTTATAATTGATGATGAAGGGGCGACACACATAATTGAAAGGCACATTAAAAAGGGGGTGTATGATTATAAATCGAAATTTGAACAGATAACCGCCAAACAGCTTCTGCAGATGCTTGAAGAGACTATTAAAACAGGTGAGATAAACTGTCGCAGAAGTAATCCACCGAAGGAAGTAGTCCTTGAAAAGTATTATCCCGGGATAGGGGCCAAGAACCGGCTGAGAGTTGTCATAAGGAAAATATCCAATGGCTCATACAAGATAGTGACAGCACACCCTGTGGATTGGGACTGAGTACAAGGGACCACCTTTTAATTTTTTAACTACATAGCATTGGGGTGATACAAATGGTGAATTTCAAAATCACGTTTAAACTTGAAGAACCTTTTGGCCCCTTGGAAAAAAGGGCGAGAAGAGCAGTAACGGAAGGAAAAGAACACGGCTATTCAGACGAATCGATAATAGAGACAGTTCTCAGCGAGTACGATGTCAGCATCAGTTGCAGAGTAGAGGAAGTGTTTAACGCGACTGTCCACCTCAACGAATTTCTTTATGAGCTTTTTAGATTTGCATTTTATGCCGTAACAGGCGAAGTGCCAGAAGACGTGAAGTCATATGGATGGAGCTTCAAGAGGCTCGCAGAACTCCCGGACTGGCTTGATGAGGAAGTTAGGGTCCTGAGAGGACTATTGGGGGAGGAGTTTAACGAACTAACGTCCAGTCCATTTTTAAGGTCCTTCCTCGGAAGCTACGATCCCATTTTAATCGTATACGGGTTCAGGAAGGGCGAATACATGTATCTCGTGAACGTGGACTACAGAAAGGTCTGCAGGGTATCAACCAGTGAGTTCTTGAGGAGAGTAATGAATGTCGCAGAGGAGGCTATCACGGAATTGGAGTCCTGCACTCGCGTATTTGATGGGAATGGGATTAGAAAGTACAGAGAGATGATCGACGGGTACAGGGAACTAACTAAAAGATTGAAGAATTTGCTGGGAATTGGAAATTATTAACGGGGAGAATAATGTATGGGTCCAAAATTCGCCTTGAATTTGTTGAGAAAAGTAGAAAAGCCCGGGGATGCCCTCAATGCCAGTTAGATTTTCAGTTGATTCCCCTCTTGAAGAGTTGGAGGAATCAGGAGGATTTGGGGCTTGGATCACTATAGAGGTGAATGGAAAGCGGATTGTGTGGGCTGCCTGCTACATCCTGCAGGCAATCTCCGGAATTCTTGCCACAGTAACCCTCGCGGTTGCATCGTGTGATGGAATCCCTTACGTGCTTGAAAAGTTTGGGGAGGACGAGATAAGGGTGATAAAGGGGAACTGCAGGGACGAGGAACTTAGGGTAAGTTTTGGCACCTACGAGCCCGTCTCCCCAGTGGTGTTCAGGAAGGAGGGTAACTACCTGCTCATCGAGGCCTTCGAGAACCAGCAATTGGTTGGCAGGGAGAGAGTCGAAGTCAGAGAATACGTTAAAGCTGCCCTTGAATTCCTTGATGAGTACCTGAAGGGAACGAAGGATGAGGCTTACGTGACTGGGCTTGAGAGGGTTAAAGAGCTCGTGAAAAAGAAATTTCATTTGACCCTCTGAGTGCTCTCCAGCGTCTGGGGAGAAGGAGCGGGTTTAAATATAATCTCGAAAAAGAACCGTACAGGATAATAACGGCCTACCTAAAGTGGTTAGGGAGGTAGACAAATGTCGTTCTCCATTTTATTTTTTCCAAAGGATGAGGAAGGGCTGAAGGCTCACTTCAAATACGATATAACCTTGAACTTCGAGATAAACGGCGAAGTCATTAAAACGCTATGCAGTGGACGAGAGGCAGTTTTCAGTGCGATTTACCTTCTGGCATTCTGTTCAGCTTCCTGCGAAGGCATAAAAGAGCTGGAAATGCGCAGTGGTCTATGCACAACTTTCTTGAGCGACGTAGAGCAATGTCGGAGTGCTAAGGGCAAGCTTGTCACCGACTTCGGTTCAATAGAACCATCGGTCGTCTTTGCCTTTACCAAAAAGTCTGACAAAGTCAGAATCGAGGTTCTCGTAGATTATGAAATTGAGTACTACAAAACATTTGAGGTGTCACTGAGTGAGGTGGCAAAGTCGGTATTGGAGTTTTTGGAGTCCGTGGTGAGCATTGTCGGAGATGACAAGCTGAGAAGAAGCTTGGAAATTGCCAAGGACATTGCGACAAGAGAAGGTCTGATTGCCCCATCCGCAGAGGAAGGCTTCAAAATAACTGTTGATTGGGTGGGGGAGTTTAAATGCGGGTCCAAACGAATGCCCCTGCTGTATTCAGGGGTGAGAGCCAGAAGGGTGTTGTTTAGCGGCATAGTTGATCCGCTAAGCTTTGCATCCGAGCTCATTAACCTCGCAATTCTCACAGAGGAGAGCCGTGAAGAGACCAGTACTCCGGTACCATTGGCGTACAGGGATTGGTTTAGAGAAGCACTCGCCTTAATCGGAACTGTAGGCAAGAAAAAACCTGCCATGATTTTAACACTGGGGAGCTTTGATCCGCGGCCAATTTTCGTTTTCAGGGACTCCGGCGAACTCCTCTTGGTCAGTCCCTCACGCAAAACTGTAGCAAGAGTACCCGCCAAAGACATCGTCCCGGCCGTTAGCTCCGCGGTTTTGGATGTGGTCGGCTGGTTGAAGAAGTGGGACGACACGGAGTATCCAGGATACGTCTCGAAAGAAAAGGCGATATCAATGATAACTGAGGAGCTTGAGAGGATAAAACAGAAAAAACCGGCTGGGGGAAGAGAAGAGACACATCCCCTGTAAGGGCAAAATAGCACTGGAGGTGGACACAGAAATTGGCAGAGTAAGGGGGATACTACAGAGGATAGGATACAAAAGCTACAAGGTTCTTACGGCATACCTGTTAAAATCCCACTGAGTTGATGCCCACAATTTTTTATATGCTGCATTAACTTATAAGGTGGTGCACATGACAAGGGTTCATCTGTGGTACACACTCCCAACTAAAGACTACCTGAAGGGAGCAGTCGTTTCGTCGCTCTCAGACACCGTGGAAACATACACTGAATCCGTTGAAGAAGACGACGAAGAGGACTTCAACGAGCTCCTCAAAGGCATTATCTCAAGGGCATTTGAATACGGCGTTAAGTACGGGTTGGCGGTGAACGGCAGAGAGCTGATAGCACCCGCCTGTGGGAACTTAATTGACTTTTTTGAGGACGTGGCACTCTCGATTGTTTACGCAGGGGAGGAAAGGATTCAATAATCGAACTCATGAGTCTCCCGGCGGAGGTAAACCCCCTCAGGAACAACCCTGTCACCAGAAACATGTCCATGGAAGAGGTGTTTTTTCCTGAAGGGCCCCTTAAACTCTTCTTCGGCACCTTTGACCCCATAAAGTTCGTCCTGTACCGCAAACATAGCAAAATCCTTGAAATTGAGTCGCCGGACAACGGAGTAACCGTCCGGGTGGGGGTTGAAGAGTACGTAGAGGGCATTAGGGAAGACCTCATAAGGGGAGTACATGAGGTGGAAGAAGCCCTAAAAACGTTCACCCCCTGCGGGCTTTATATCCAAAAATACAATGGGTGAAGGTGATAGTAAGGTATGCGCTCAGCACATGGTGAGAAGCATGACCCTGCACACCACTAACCCGGGGGTTTACTGGTACTGGTATGCCATAAAAACGCTGGATTCAACCGCTAAAAGCGTGGACGAGCTTTTGGAGTGGATGGAGGTACTTTTTGACTTCGATAATGTTCTCAAGCACCACCTGCCGGAGCTCAGAGGTCACTGGATTGAGAACCACTCACTCCTAACTGGGGTTCCTAGGAACATCAATGTTCTCTCCACCACCGTAAGCTTCCCCCGCTTTCTTGGAAACTTCATAGCTGGAATTTTATACGCGCTCGAAAAGGAGAACGAGTTCAGAAAGTTCATTGGAGGACCGGGAGTTAAACGCCTGCAGGGGACGGCAGGATGGTTCCCGAGGACGTGCTGAGGCCCATTGGAGAGCTCCCCGACTGGGCAAGGAGAACGCAAGCAAAGGTCAAACTCTACGTGGACATGGACTTTGGAGCCTTTGACCCCACCCTTCATGCAGTACTTTTAAGGAGTGGAAACTCTCTGATTTGGATTTTCGACAATGGCAGGGTCTACAAGATGAGGGGAAGAGAGTTCACGAGGTTTGCTTTGGACATTCTCATTGCAGGGAGGGACTCAATAAATGTCCTAATAGATCGTATTGATATTCGTTCATCCCTGGCCAAGGCCACAATAAGGCACATTGACAGGTCGATTGGAATGCTCTCGTTCGATAGGTAGCTCGGATGACATAGGGAAAAGAAGGAGGTGAGCTCATGTCTTTCTCCTTTATCTTTTTTGGCTTTGAGGAGGCTCTTAGGGGTGAGGTGCCTGCGGATACTTTAACCATTGCCATTAAAAACGGGGATGAGATTATACCCTTGGGCGACTGCTTTACCAGAGACGCTGTTGGTGACGTTATTGATGCCATTGCATTCGCTGTTAACTCCTGCGAGGGCGTTAAGGAACTGTACATTCGGAGCGGGAAGTGTGATGTTTTGTTATTTCCTGGTAGATATTGTCAAGATAACAGTATTACCCTAAGGTTGGGCACGTACGAACCAATATCCTATATCCTCTTTAAAATCAATGGCGACCTCATCCAGCTTAAAATACGCCGGGAGGATAGAAAAGATGTGACGACCGTGGAGGTTCCTCGCGAGAAGTTCGTTCCATCCGCCATAAGCTTTGTCAGCTCCTTCCTCGTGAAGTTTCCTGATGAGGACTTAATGAGGGAGCTTAGGATTGTGGAGGAAATGGCGAGTAGGAAGGGCTTTCTCCCCACTGAGAAAAAGTTTGAAATTAAGGTTGAGTGGCTCGGGGAGGTTAAATGCAGGAACAAGAAGTTTTCCCTGGTTTACGCAATCATAAGTCATGGCAAGGAAATATTCAGCGGGCTCGTTGAACCGGTGGCATTTGCCGGCTCGCTGTTGGAAGTCCTCAGGAGTATTCGCGGTCTGGAGAACAGGTGCCAGGTAGAGCTAACTCTCTACGAAGACGTGATAAGAAGAGCATCCTCCCTGGTTGGGGAGGGATCTTTGGAGTACTTTGTGCCCTGCTTCGGGAACGAATGGCCGGGCCCGTTGTTAGTCTTTAAAAAGAACCGTGAACTGGCCTTTGTGAACGTTAAAACCGGCTTGATTGTGGGGGTCGGTATGGAAGAGGTGGAGGGTGAGGTCGTGAGGGCTGTGAAGGAAGTTGTTGAGAAACTCGAAGAACGGGGAGAAGCGCACTGGCTCAGAAAAGAGCTTGAAGAGATCTTGAGATAGTAGGATAAACTCCAGCGGTGAGGCACTGGAGTTGAGGCTGGTGATCATGTGCCCGGAAATTTACTGGTATTGGTGCATCCCAGAGAGGGGAAGAGGTATGGATGAACTCTTGAAGCATATGAAGGCGCTTTTCGACTTCGATGGTGTTTTAAAACGTTGAGCTTGTTGACGGTCGCTTGTCCCTGGGCAGAGCAACTGTTAGGCACGTTAAGAGGTTCGTCTCGCATTTGGGGGTCTACGGGGGAATAGCTGTGTGTGAGTTCAGGTGGAAAAGGCTTGAGCTGAGGAGGGGTCCACTCTGGAGGGTCATTGTAGTCCCACCGAGGCACTACAGAATAAAACTTGGCCCGATTGAAATTTATTCCTCTGTTCACCCCCTGAGGTTGATATTGACTATTGAAAGCCTCGCCCAAGGAGCTAAGTACCTACTCTCCAATAATTTTGAGGACATGGAACTTGAAGACGAGCCCGACTATACAACCCTAATAAGCTCCTGTGGGACGTTCAATGGTTTCTTTCTGCTTTCGCTAGGTCTTCCAGAGGATTTTGGAGTGGTTCTTAAACGGGAGAATCACAGGGTAACCCTATGTTACCCAGATAATTTCGACATCCCCCTTCCCACTTACTCAGTGAAGAAATGGGAGGCCCCAGCGGAGGAACTGGGGGAGTGCATGAGAAAAGCCGCGATCGAAGGAATTGAAAATCTTTTCATCGAAATCACCAAAGCTCTGAGAGGCGAATACCTTGAGTGGGGGGAGAAGGTGCTCAAGATACTCAAAAAAGTGGAATAATAGTGGGTCGGGAGGTGGAGTATGCGAAAGATATGCTTATAATCTTCAGGGAGATACTGACAGGAGGTGGTTTCAATCTTTGCTTTTTCATTCTTCCTACAGGAGGGAGATAGGGGATTTCCAGTGCTGGTGCTCGAAGAGGGGCCAGTTTTCATCAGTGAAGACCCAGTGACGCTGGATGAATTCATAAGCTCCCTAAAGGCACTCCACTCGATGGATGCTCTCCCGAAAAAGCTCTGGGACCTGAAGATAATGGCTGAGGGTGGATGGGTTTACCTGACCCTTCGGCATGGTGGGGAAGTACAGCTCACCCGTGACAACTTCATCGAGGCAATCCGAACTTCCATCCAGAACCTGAAATCGGTTCTTAATAATAAACCCATGCGGATGGAGTGGCTCAGGTTCAAACTAAAGCCGCCTTCCCATGAAGTTCTTGAGATGTTCGGTGAACCTGAGGATATCATGGACGAGTACGAAGTTCAAGTTTACGGGAGCATGTACGTACTGGAGGCGTTTGTTAATCTCGAGGGGTACGTTGAGGAGCTTAAACTTCTCAAGGCGTTTGTGTCGGATGGCAAACTGCCTGCGGAGGAGTGGCGGGTAAAGTGGAACGTTGATGGTGAAATCAAGAGGCTGTCTTCCAAAGAGGCAAAAAAGCCGGAGGATAGGGGCCTTCTCCGCGAACTAGCAGGCCTTGAAAAGCTCTCAGCAGGAGCGGCTCCTCCTTTCGTTCGCTTTACCCTTTCAACCTATGACCCCTTTGAAGTTCTCTATGCGGCAGACTCTGGAAAGGGAGAATTTTTGCTGGCATTCGTCCTGTATTCCGGTATGGCAGTCAAAATCCCAAAGAACGCTCTCCTGAGGGCCATCGATGAGGCCATCAAAGATGCAGAAAAGGAACTTAAAAGGGTAAAGCTATCTGGGAGGTGAGCTCATGTCTTTCTCCTTTATCTTCTTTGGCTGGGAAGAGGCTCTTAGGACTGAGATGTTTGCGGATTACTTAATCAGCACCATCAAACACAGAGAGGAGATTTATCATTTTGAGCAGTTTTTGGCTAATTTATAAAGATATTCCAAAGAAATACTCGTGGTCACATCTTTTCCAGCGCCTTTAGCTCTTTCATCATTTCCTCAAAGCGCTCGTCACTCATGCCGATGAGCTTCTTGGCCTTTCTCAGCGTTACCGTCCTCGCGAGCGTCTTCCTCATAACGGGGTTCTGGAGTGGTGAAAAGCCGTACTTAACGAGTATGTCGAGGGCTTCGGGGTATGCCTTGAGGAGCTTGGCCACGTTGGTGTCTTCCATTATCTCTTCCAGCTTATCATCGCACTCCTTGACCTCCATCTTCAGCTCCTTTGACTCCTCCGTTTTGCTCACCTTCAGCACGAAGAACTCTCCCACTTTGTTCAGCTCCACTTGATAGCCAGCCTCTTCGAGCTTGGGTATTATATCTACAAAGGGTTTGTCGCCGATTACCTCAAGGGTCTCCCCGATTTTGAGCCGCTCAAGGTTTTCCAGTATCATAACCGCAGGCTGTGGTGGTTTCAAACCCCTAACATCCAGTATCATTTCCCATCACCGCTTCTATTTATGACATTTGGCATATAAACCTTGTTGGACAATTCTGTCCAGAAAGGCTTAAAAGCATTTGATATGACATTTGTCATGAAGGTGGTAATATGAAAAGTGTGAAACTCTTGGATGGAGTCTACTGGGTCGGTGTTAAGGACTGGAGCAGGAGGATATTTGACTCCCTCATCCCCCTCCCGGAAGGCACCTCTTACAACGCCTACCTCGTGTTCGGCAACGAAAAGAGCGCCCTCATAGACACCGTAAACCCGGGTTTCGAGAGAGAACTTGAGGAAAAGATGAACGAGGTAGTGCCCCTTGAGGGGATAGACTACGTGGTCATGAACCACGCTGAACCTGACCACGCGGGTGCAATACCCCACATAATGGAGCGCAACAAAAAGGCCCTCCTCATCACAACGGAAAAGGGAAAAGAGCTCGCGAAAGCATACTACAATGTCCCCGATGAGAGGATAATGGTCGTGAAGGAGGGGGATGAGGTAGACCTCGGCGGCAAAACGCTCCGCTTTATAGAGGCTCCATGGCTCCACTGGCCGGAGACGATGTTCACCTATCTCGTTGAGGACAAAGTGCTGTTCCCATGCGACTTCTTCGGTGCTCACACTGCCCACGGCCTCTACGATGATGAGGTTCCCTCCATAATCGAGTACGCCCAGAGATACTTCGGTGAAATCATGATGCCCTTTGCGGGCATGGCCAAAAGGGCCATGGAAAAGCTCAAAGGGCTGGAGATCAAAATGATAGCCCCAAGCCACGGCCCCATCTACAGAAACCCGGAGAGGATTCTAAAAGCCTACGAAAGCTGGGTGAAGGGAGAGACTAAGGAGGAGGTGCTTGTAGCTTACGTGAGCATGTGGGGCTCCAACAGGGAGCTTGCGAAAGAGCTGGCTGACCTGCTCGTGGCAAGGGGGATTGACGTTAAGGTTCACGACCTCGTGAGCGCCGACATCGGGGAGCTCGCAAAGGACCTCGTTGACTCAAGGGGTATAGTGCTGGCAGCGCCTACGGTGCTCGGGAGTGCTCATCCGCTCGCCGTTTATGCTGCCTACCTCGTGAAGGCCCTGAGGCCCCCGGCGAAGTACGCTGTCCTAATAGGCTCCCACGGATGGCACGGGAGGAGCATAGACGCAATACTGGAGATTCTGAAGGGTGCAAGCTTTGAGCTGCTCGGGACGATAGATGTCCACGCGAGGCCGAAGGAGGAGGACTATAAAGCCCTCCACAGTTTAGCTGACCTTCTGGCGAAAAAGGTTAGGGGTGAGTAAAATGACCGAGCTTTTGAACACCCGCGAATACAAGAAGGAACAGCTCAAGAAGCTCCTCCTAATGATACACGAAGGAGAAAGCGTTGAAAAGCTAAAGGAAGAGTTTAGATCAGTTTTGAGCAACATCTCTCCGCTTGAGATACCCCTCATCGAGCAGGAGCTTGTGAAGGAGGGAATTTCCGCCAGGGATATAGCCAAGATGTGCGACCTTCATGTCGAGCTGTTCCGTGAAGCCGTTAAAGGTACGGAAGAGCTTGAGGAGAGGGATTTACCCGACGGCCATCCCCTGAAGACCCTCTACCTTGAGAACAAGGAAATAATGAAGGACGCTGAGATGCTCAATCTCTATGCAAGAACTTTGGCAACAACAAAAGACGAACGTATGCGTAAAGAAATCCTAGGCGTTCTGGAGGAGATAGTGGGCAACCTGAGAATGGTCGGCTTCACCCACTACAACCGCGAGGAGATGTTGATATTCCCGTACATAGAACGCCGCGGACTTACGGCCATAGCCACAGTCCTCTGGACGAAGCACGACGAGATAAGGGCCATGATAAAGCAACTTGCAGAGCTTTTGAGAAAGAGGGAGGAGATGCCCTGGGAGGAGTTTGTGGAGAAATTCAAGGCAAAGGCCGGTGAGGCTGCCTTCGCTTTGAGTGACATGGTTTTCAGGGAGAACAACATCTTTTACCCAACGCTCAAGGCTCTCTTAAGCGAGGGCGAGTGGAAGGCAATAAAGATGCAGGAAGATGAAATCGGCTACTACAAGGTGAAGCCGCCGGAGTGGGACCCGGGTGAGGACGTTAAGCCCCTTCACCCCTGGGAGATAAACCCCGAGCTGAGCGTTGAACAACTCCTTACCCTCCCGAAGGAAGTCCAGCAGGCCCTTAGGGGTCAACCTTTGGAGTTTGATAAGAGCGGGCTAAAGCGTGAGGGAGACATAGACCTCGGAACGGGCTATCTCAACATAGGGGAGCTGAAGGCGATCTTCGAGGCGCTCCCGGTTGACGTGACCTTCATAGACAAAGACGATAGGGTTAGGTTCTTCTCGCCCGGAGAGAGGATTTTCACGAGGACGCCTTCGGTGCTCGGAAGACCAGTACAGCTCTGCCACCCGCCGAAGAGCGTTTACGTTGTCAACAAAATCCTCAAGGCCTTCAAGGAGGGGAGAAAGAAAGAGGCTACTTTCTGGCTCAGACTCGGCCCAAAGTACGTTTACATCAAGTATGTTCCTCTGTTCGACGAGAAAGGCGAGTACATGGGAACGCTTGAGATGACGATGGACATAGCACCCTATAAGAAAATAGAGGGTGAAAAAAGGCTTTTGGACTGGAGGGATTGAGATGTTTGTAGTTAAAGCTGAAGAAGCTGAGAGGATAGAGAACCCCTATGGTGCTGACGTTAGAGCCCTGCTCAAGAGGGAAAATGCAAAGGTAATGCTTGTCACTTTAAACCCAGGAGAGGCTTTGGAGAGGCACACAACATCTGTTGATGCTTTCGTCTACATCTTAAAGGGAAAGGCCCTCGTGGAGGTCGGGGAGGAAAGCGAGGAAGCTAAAAAAGACGTCCTAGTCTTTCTTCCAAAAAATATTCCTCATGCCGTCAGAAATGCTGGCAGTTTACCTTTGAAGTTTTTGGTTGTCAAGCTCGGCTAAGCTTTTTATTTTTCAACGCCCAAATTTAGAGAGGTGTTTACGGTGGAGAGAAAAATTTTTGAGAAAAGAATAAACCGGTTCCAGGAGCTTTTGAAGAGGGAAGACATCGACGGTGCAGTAATAAGAACGCTCTCGACTTTTGTCTACTTCACCGGCACGAAGTGGCTTAGGCCAGCCCTTTTAATACCTCAAGAGGGAGAACCAACCGTAATCGTTGCCAAAGGGGAAGCCGAACTCTTCAAACAGAGGAGCTGGATTGAGAACGTCGTGGAGTTTCAAAAGACCGAAGACCTCATGGCCAATGTAACTATCTGGATAAAGAGAAACGGTTACAGCAGAGTTGGCATGGAGTTCAGCGTGGAGAGAGATGCTTACATTCTCTTTTATGAACTCTTTAAAAAGCTCAACCCCGATGTAGAGGTTGTGGACGTTAGAGGACTTTCCATGGAGCTTAGGATGATTAAAGACAAATGGGAGCTGGAGAATATAAGAAAGGCAGGAAAAATAGCTGTGAAGGGAATGAAAGTTGCGGAGGAGGAGATAAAACCTGGAAAGACGGAGCTTGAAGTTGCTGCTGAGATTATGAGAGAGTTAATGCTTAACGGTAGCGAGGAGCCAAAAGTTTACGTCTCGGCAACTCCAAGAGCCCATGCAGAGCCCTTTAGGGACGTGGAGGTCAGGGAGGGAAGCGTTGTATCCGTCGTCATAGGCGCCGACTGGAACCACTATTACGCAAACATAACTAGGTCTTTTCCAGTGGGAGAAATAAGCGAGAGGGCAAAAAATGCCATAGATGCAATGGAAGAGGCATACATAACCTCTGTAGAGAATACAAAGCCTGGTGTGAGATTTGCCCAGGTGGAACGGGAGATTGAGAAGATCTACACATCCAGAGGGCTTAAGGAGTACTACATAACCGGCTACACTCATGGCGTTGGGCTTCTCATTGAGGAAGACCCGATAACGACGATAGTTGTCCCACACAGGGCGATGGAGGCTAAGGAAGGCATGGTGCTCGCCATGGTTCACGCCCCTCTGATGATACCGGAAGGGGCAGTAAAGAAGGAGGACACTTTCATACTTGGCAAAAAGTTAGAGAACGTGACAAAATATTAAAAATCAGAAAGCTCCAGTGCCAATTCCGCAGATCTTCGCAAAAGGACAGATGGAGCAGTCCTCTGTGTATGGCTTTAATGGGGGCTCACCTTTAACTGCTTTCGTTATTTCTTTTGCCTTCTCCATGTCTTCATCGTCCCCTTCAAGGACGAGCGTTACACTTCCTTCCGCTCCTCCAGCGCCGCCAGCGGCTATTGGGATTGCATCAACATTGGCAAGTATCTCGTAGGCTTCAACTTCGGTTATAGGGATTGCGTGTGGAATAGGGACTAAAGCGGAGTATAGCCCTGTCCCCCAGTCAAAGGACTTTATTCCCGTCAGCTTTGCGCTTACTTCCACAGGCGTTGGAGTGAACTTCTCGAGGCTGATTGGGGTTATGGTTAATACTCCCTTGGTTATTGTCCATCCAAAAGTTCTGCCGATTGTTCCCCCGTCTGGAGCGGCTGCAAAAACCGCAACATTCCAATTAACGTCTATGGCGTTTCCTCCTTTTATAAAAACATCCTCAGGCCCCATCTCTTTCAAAGCTTCAAGTGGGTCGTCAAAGGGCTTTCCCTTGTAGAGGACGAGGTGCTTTGGCCATGTAGCCTTTGGGGTAACGCACGTTCTTCCCTTGCTTATAATCCCCACTGTCCATTTTTCTTTCTCAATTTTCTCTCCGAGGATTTCTTCTGCAATGTAAGCGGCTGTTGTTCCAGTTGCTATGTATACAAAACCGTTCTTGAGGGCGTTTTGAACTTCTTCCATAGCAACAACGGCTTTAGCAATCAAGCGCTTGCTTTCGGAGGGAGTTAAAGTCACAAGGGCTCTTTGCATGAAAATCACCCCATTAAATCTTGCATCTTAACCTTATTAAAATTGTGGAAAAGAGGTTAAAGAGAGTCTATAACGGACTTAACATCTTCGGGTGGTTATTTTTGTTGGCAATGAAAGTCTTCTGAAATGCAGTTTTCTCTAGCATAACACCTCAGCTCAAAACTAACTATTAGACAAATTTGAGTATTTGTAACCATCAACATGTAATAATAGCCAAAACTATTTAAGTTCCAGCATCCTATTTTCTTTGGTGTATTAGATGGAAAATAAAGAGATAGCGATATTTGCCGGAGGCTGCTTCTGGTGTATGGAAGAGGCCTTTGAGAGGCTTCCCGGAGTGATTGAAGCAATATCTGGCTACACCGGCGGCTGGGTGGAGAACCCTACCTACGAGCTCGTTTCAACGGGTGATACAGGCCACAGGGAAGCGGTTAAGGTTATCTACGATCCCTCAAAAATTTCCTATGAGAGACTTTTGGATGTCTTCTGGAGAAACATAGATCCCATGGATCCAGGCGGCCAGTTCGCCGATAGGGGCGAGCAGTACAAGACGGCTATATTTTACCTCAACGAAGAACAGAGAAAGCTAGCTGAGGAATCGAAGAGGAGACTTGAGCTCTCTGGAATATTCAAAGAACCCATAGCCACTGAAATCCTCCCGGCGAAGAAGTTTTATCCGGCCGAAGACTACCACCAGGGCTACTACTTCCGCTTTGAGACGAAGTATAAGAACTACAAGCTCTATTCTGGAAGGTTAGGCTTCATAAAGTCTGTGTGGGAGAAAAACCGGCACTTTCGCCTCTTCCCTGAGAGGGAGCTTTACTGGCTTGGCTACGTGAAACCGAGCGATGCAGAGCTTAAAAAGCCTGCTAACTCCTCTCCAGTATAGGGTTACACAGTTTGGATACACTGAGCCACCGTTCCACAATGAGTACTGGGACAACCATGAGGAAGGAATATACGTTGATGTGGTCTCGGGTGAGCCCCTGTTCAGCTCTCTCGATAAGTACGATTCCGGAACTGGATGGCCGAGCTTCACGAAGCCCCTTGAGGAGTGGGCTATCGTTGAGGCTGAAGAGTGCAAGGGCTTTCTTTGCGGGCGGGAAGTAAGGAGCCGCTTTGCAGGCTCCCACCTTGGCCACGTCTTTGAGGAACCTACTCCAACTGGAAAGAGGTACTGCATAAATTCTGCTGCTATTAGGTTTATTCCCAGAGAAGAGCTTAGAAAATACGGTTATATCGCCTACGAGCAGCTCTTTGAATAATATGATTTTGGAGAGTAGAGGGAGGTTGTAAAAGAAGGGCATGAAGGAGGAATTTCCCAGGGACTAGACTTGTAGTATAATGTGTTGTCTATTAACCTTTTTTGTAGAAAAAAGAAACAGAAAAGGCTCAAAGTGATTCAATAACCGCCTTAACTTCCTCAAGCGGCTCTTTGATGACTTCAACTATGTCATCTGCAGTGTTTATGGCAACGTATACGCTTCCTTCTTTCTCGTAGAGCAGTACTGGACAGGGAGCAAAAGATCCAACCTCGTATTCAACTTTTGTCATCTCGTAGAACTTCTTCGGATTGCAGACGTAGAGGATTCTATATGGCTCCATCTCAACTCCAAGCTTTGCTTTAACTACTTCACTCGGCGTAAATTCAAGCACGACCTTGTATCCCTTCTCCTCAAGCTTTGCCTTCAACTTTTCTTCGGCTTCTTTTAGAGACATTTCGACCTTTCTTCTATACCTAAACATTTGACCACCTCCTTAAAGTTTTGCAAGCTTTTCAAATAGAGCACTCCAGAGCTTGAGGGGAGTTAGTTCGGTGAGCATCAGAGCTCCGAAGAGGATTATCACAATCCCCAGAATTTTCTCCCACTTAGCTTTCTTCTCCTTGGTTAGGCTTAGTCTGTTCGATAGGAACTTTTTATTTATCCAATCCGCAAAATCTTTTGAGCTAAGGATCAAATAGATGGTAAGCCCCATTCCCAGACCGTAGATACCCATGACCATTATCCCCTTTAAGACGCTTCCACTTAATGCTGCTGTAATAACAGCAAACCCAACGTACGGTGCTATGCATCCAATCCAAGTGGCTCCAAGTGCAGAACCCAATAGAAAGTCGTAAAAATAGCCGTTCTTTGATGAAATCCTCTCTGAAGGAGAGGGAATGAATTTAACCACTTTTTGGTTAACAGTATTACTTATTAGCGATGCTCCAACCAGAATGAACCCGAGGCCACCTACAAGATAGAGAGCCCCCCCTAACCTGAGCGATATAAGAGCCCAAGCTACCTGCTAAGGCCCCAAGCAGGGAAAAAGACACAACAAGGCCTGCTATAACAACCTCAATCTTCCTCTTTGCAAAGAGGAGTGAAAACGTTCCCGCTATAAGAGGGAGAACACAGGGCGAAAACACGCTTAGAATCCCAGCTGAGAAGATGGGTAGGAGGACTGCTAAAGATAAATTGCCTGTGGAAGAGGTTTCATCTTTCCCTTGTGATTCCTCGCTTGACCTCTCGCTATTCGTCGCATCCCCGAGGCTGTTCTGCACAAAAAATTCCAAACCTTCGGGATTTAATGCCCCAACGGCCACCCCTTTCAGAATCTTCTCTCCATTTTCAACTTTGAATATTGCCATGGTTGGTGTCCCAGGCACGCCGACGTTTATTAGCTCACCCTCTTCTTTTGGGGTGTAGTAGCCCACGTTGTCCGGCTGGATGACGAGAACTTTATCGTAAACCCTGTACTGGAGGTTTGTTAGTGCTCTCCCTTTATAAACGTCGATTGAGACCAAATTTATGCCCCTCAAGACTTTCTCTGCCTTTTGTGTCGGGAAAACATTGGTTTTCATATAATTACAGGCTGGACAAGTCTCTGAATGATAAAAGATGAAGAAGTGTTCTCCTTCATGATCTGAAAGTAAGGTCTCAAGCTCTTTTTCGCTTGAGATCGTGTAAAACTCCAAATTCCCATAAGTTACACTACTCGCACTCACCAAGCTTGTGAAGATGACAAGTGCAATCAGGAGCATAGTGGGCTTTCTCACATTTTCACCCCAAGAAATGTGGAAAAATGGATTAAAAAGCTTTTCTTGAAGGGTTTTTCATCAAAAGGTCATCGGAACGTAGCCCTTCTCAAGGTGCTCTGCTATGATCTTTCCTACATACTCTACTTTGGTATATTTTTGCAGGGAAACCTCAAACCCCTCAAGCTCCGCGATCCTCTTACATGCTACTGGAAGCTTTCCAAGCTCTTTAAGCTTCTCAATCCACGGAATGAAGCGCTCGTCTCCATCTGCTACTGCCTTCTCTATCGGCCCGAAGAGGATAACCTCAACGTCCTCAACCCATTTGTGTTTTATTGCATTGGTTGCCCACATAAAGCCAGGTAAGGCCCTCTCGTCGTCGCTTGAGATTATGACCAAAGCCTTAGCCATTTTCAGCCCTCCAAAGCTTTAATGAACTCCTCAAAGCTCCCGACGGATATCTCCTTTTCCCCGGCTATGACGTTTATGTTGCCGCATTCATATTTTGCGCAGAGGCCTATGCACTCCTCAACGCTAACACTGTAGCCCTTCTCTTCGAGGAGCTTCACAACCTCATCGAGCCTCTCCCCAGCGCAGAACTTGCACACCTTAGCTTCCATTAGCATCACCAATCTGTGCTTAATGAAGCAGACTTATGGCCCTTATCCTTTCCAAAATGGAAAAATTCTTCTGCGAAGGCTTGACATTCCTGCCCCATGTAAGGTCCCTCCGAGAGCTTTTTAAGCAAATCAGTGAAAAATAATTCTGGTGATGCCCGTGCCGATGGTGATAATTGAGGGCCCGAAGGCGGATGTGGAGACCAAGAGGGAGCTCGTGAAAAGAATAACCGAGGTGATAAGGGAGGTCTACAAGGTGCACCACGTGAGCGTCATAATCCACGAGAACGAGACTGAGAACGTTGGCTCGGATGGCGAGCTCCTCTCGGACATAATAGCGAGGAGAAGGGGATAAACCCCTTCCCTTTACCCCCTTGCAGAAACGGCTTTCTTCAAAGCCCCTATCCTTATCCGCCCCCACAGGAAGCCGACGATAGCAGCAACCATGTTTCCAATTACTATTCCAATCCACACTCCCCTGAGGCCCAGGGTCGTGTAGTGGACGAAGATGTAGGCAAAGCCCACCTGCATCACGAGCGTCCTGAATATTGTGAGGATTAGGGACTTCTCGCCCTCCCCTATGCCCTGGAACATCGCCGAAGTCATCATTCCGAAGGGCGTGAGGACGAGAAAGACCGGGAGGGTTCTTAAAGCGCTTATGAGCTCCCCCTTTATCACCTGGGCAGATTCTGAGTACGTGAAGAGGTAGGCCACCTGAGGCGCGAAGAGCATTATGAACGCAACAACCGCAAGCTCTATCATGAAGGCGATCTTGATGGCATAGAGATAGGCAGTTTCAAGCTTTTCAAAGCTCCTCTCCCCGTAGGCCGCTCCAGTGACGGATGTGGTCGCTGCCGCCATTCCGAGTATGGGCACTATGCCGAGCATCGTGATTCTCCACGCGCTCGTGAAGACGGCAACCCCGTTCTCTCCCCCAGCGGTTATGGCGACGCTGTTGAGGAAGAACATCGCTATGGACATCGAGAGCTGGGAGAGCGAGGAGGGCAGGCCAACTCGGAGGATGTCCTTTAGGATCTCCCTGCTCGGCGAGAAGTCTCTAAGGTTTATGTCCACGTAGGTGTCCCGCTTTATGAAGAGCCAGTAGGCGATGAAGAGGAAGGTCACCACCATGGAGAGCAGCGTCGCGTAAGCGGCTCCAACGACGCCAAAGCCGAGGGTGTAGATAAACACCGGGTCAAGGACTATGTTGAGGCCCGAGCCGAGCACCATGGCTAACATGGCCCTGTTGGCGTCTCCCTCCCCCCTCAGGATGCCGTTGCCGACGTTGTTGAAGACTATGACGAACGCTCCGACAAGGAGAACCCTCGCGTACTCTATGGCCAGCTCGACGGCCTCTCCTTTCGCGCCCATGGAGCGGAAGAGGGAATCCATAGCCGGGAGCATTGTGATGGTTATTGTAACTCCAAGGATGAGGGAGAGGATGAGGGAATGGACGGCAACGTTGTCAGCTCCTTCCTTGTCCCTCGCGCCTATCCTTCTCGCTATCGCGGAGCTCGTGCCCACCCCCAGGCCAGCTGCAAGCGCTATTATGCCCATGAAGACCGGGAAGAAGAGGCCGACAGCGGCAAGCGATTCTGGCCCCAGGCCCGAGACCCATATTCCATCGGCGAGGTTGTAGAGGGTCTGAACCGACATGCCTATCATCATGGGGATCGAGAGCCTGACTATGGCCTTTTTGGGGTCGCCCCTCAAAAGCTGGACGCCCTTCGTGGTTTTTTCACTCATTCTTCTCCCCCCAGTCCTTTTATGGCCTTCCTCAGCAAGTTTGCAAAAACAATCCTCTCATCTGCACTCATTTCGGCAAACATCTTTTCATCAAGCTCCTCTCCAGCCTTTGATATTTCTTCGAGCAACTCAAGGCCTTTATTTGTGAGCCCTACCCTATAGCTCTTCCCCTGCGCTCCCTCTCAACAATGCCTTTATTTTCAAGAGAGCGGAGAACCTTTGAGGCGGTCGCTTTGGAGACCTTCATCGCCTTTAAAAGCTCGCCCTGGGTTCTGGCCTCTCCAAGGTGGATAAGGGCCTTAAACTCCAGGAAGGTTATCCCGATTTCCTCAAGCCTCCCTTCGAAGGCTTTTCGCATGAGCCAGTAGAGCTCCGAAACCAGGTCGCAGGGTTTTTCACTTTTCTGCATGAGTTTCAATTGAAACTTGGGTTTAAAACTGTTTCCTAGAAAACCATATTAACCCTGCCGGCGAAATTAAAAGGGTGATACCATGAAAACGCTCGTCGTCTTCTACTCCCGGAGCGGGACCACTAAGAGAGTGGCTCAAGAGCTCGCAGAGGCCCTCGGTGCTGACATCGATGAGGTTATAGACAAGAAGTCCCGCAAAGGCATCCTTGGCATTCTGAGGGCGGGCTACGACGCCACGAGGGAAAAGACAACGGAGATAGAGTTCACGAAAGACCCCTCGGAGTACGACTTCGTCATAGTCGGAAGCCCTGTCTGGAACCGTAGGGTAACTCCCGCGATCAGGACGTACCTTCTGCAGAACAGGGGAAAAATCAAGGCAGCTGCTTTCTTTGCTACCTGCATGGGCAACTCCGGAAAGTGCCTCGACCAGATGGAGGAGCTCTATGGCGATAAGGCGGTCCTTAAAAAGACCCTGGTGAAGAAGGAGCTTGAAAAAGGAATTAAAGAACTCCAGGAGGAGCTCAAGGCCCTGATGGCTACTTAAACCTCTTTCCAAACTCGTTGTGGCTGACCTTTTCCCACTCAAAGACTTCATCGCCGTGGGGCGGCTTGTTCTCCGCGGGATAGCCTACCCCGATTATGCACAGTACGCGGTAGTTTTCTGGAATTCCCAGAAGCTCCCTTACGTACTCCTCCGCTGTTTTGGTCTCGTCGTGCATCCTGTTCCGTATCTGCACCCAGAAGGAAGCTAAACCCAAAGCATACGATGCAAGATGGATGTGTTCGGCCGCTATGCTTGCATCCTCGATCCAGACGTCGCTCCTGCTCTCATCGGCGGCAACGACTATCGCCAGTGGTGCCGTTTTGAGACCGGAGGCACCGAGTTTTGCCCTTGAGAGTGCCTCAAGCTTCTCTTTCTCGTCCACCACTATGAAGTGCCACGGCCTCTTGTTGTAGGAGCTCGGAGAGAGGAAAGCCGCTTCCAGGAGGCTCTCAACCACCTCTCTCGGGACGGGTTTGTCCTGAAAGCGCCTTATGCTCCTCCTCTTTTTGAGCACCTCAAAGAACTCCATGCTCCCACCGCTAAGGTTTTTGGATGGAGGGTATAAAAACTGTTTGAAAACGTTCAACCGGGTGATCGATATGATAGGGTGGATCGGCCTGGGTCACATAGGTAGGGCCATGGCGGAGAGGTTATCGGAGGAGTACGAGCTCCTCGTCTGGAACAGATCGATAGAGAAGGCCAGAGGTTTCAAGAACGTCGCAAAAACTCCGGAGGAAGTGGCCGAGAAATGCTATGTGATCTTCCTCTCGCTCTACGACAGCGAAGCGGTGAGGCAGGTCTCGGAGAGGCTTTTAAAGGCAGACCTCAGCTGGAAGATAGTGGTGGACCCCACCACGAACCACCACGAGAAAGTCCTGGAGTTCCACGAGATGTACAGAAACGTGGGAGCCTTTTACCTCGAAAGCCCCGTCATCGGGAGCGTCATTCCTGCAAGAAACGGCCAGCTGACGATCCTCGTGAGCGGAGAGAGGGAGGCCTTTGAGAAAGTCCGCCCCTACCTTGAGAAACTCGGGAAGAAGATATTCCACTTCGAGGAGCCCGGAAAGGCCACGAAGCTCAAGCTGATAAACAACTTTGTTCTCGGAGCCTTCATGGCTGCCCTTGGTGAGGCAGTGGCTTTGGGTGAGAAAGCCGGAATCCCGAAGGAGGAGCTCATAGAGGTGCTTGAGAACGGCGCCGGCAACTCGGTGGTGCTGAAGGCGAAGAAGGAGAAGCTCCTTGGCGATGACTACTCGACGCACTTTTCCGTGAAGAACCTCGTTAAGGACCTCTCCTACGCTTACGAGCTCGCTGTGGCATCAAGGAAGGCAGTTCCTCTCAACGCTGCCGTGAGGGAACTTTACAGGGTCGCCTTTGAGAGGGACATGGAGGAGCTCGACTTTTCGGTGGTTTACAAACTCCTCAGGGAGCTTTAATTTTGAAAAGGATTAAATTCATAAACCATCTTTCATACTTTTTTCGGTGAGGTAGCATGGACTTTTCGAGACACTTCCCTATCATAGGCATTGAAGGACAGAGAAAGCTGAGCGAGAGTAAGGTGGCAGTCGTTGGGGCTGGTGCCCTTGGGAGTTGGGAAGTTTACTTCCTCCATAAACTTGGAATTGGAGAGATAATCGTCATAGACAGGGATTTTGTAGACGAAAGCGACCTCCCTAGGACAATATACACTAAGGAAGACATAGGAAAGCCAAAAGTGGATGTGCTAAAGGAGAAATTTGGAGTTAAAGGTTACTTTGAGGATTTGAACCCCTCAACAGTTGCTCTTCTTGACGAAGCTAACCTGATAATAGATGGAACCGACAACATCTACACAAGGCAGGTTATAAACGACTATGCAGTAAAAAACGGTAAGCCTTGGATATATGTGGGGGTCTTATCTACCTATGGAAACATAATGCCGATAATTCCAGGTAAAACAGCATGCTTCAGATGTTTTATGCCAAAGTTGCCATCTAGACCCATGCCTACCTGTGCAATAGCCGGTATTATGAGTTATGTTCCACCCCTAGCGGCTTCAATAGCCGTTAGTATTGCAGCGAAGATTTTGCTGGGAGAAGAAGTTAAAAGCGAACTCATATTCTTTGATACAAAAACTCTGGACTTTGAAAAAGTTGAAGTACCTAGGAGGGAAGACTGTCCTGCATGTGTAAGAAGGGAGTTCACATTTCTGGAAAAGCGCATAAAAATAGAAAGACTTTGCGATGGCTCAATTCAAGTAACACCTCCAGAGAGAATGGATGTTAACTTTGAAGAACTTGGAAAACAGCTCGAAAAGCTTGGTATTGAATACCTAAAAACTCCCCAATTCATTCAATTTGAAGATGAGGATTATGAGATATTGATATTCAAAGGTGGGAGGATGGTAATTAGGGGAGCTGAAGAGGAGAGAGAAGCAAAAAATCTCTTTGCGAGATATTTGGGTGGTTGACGTGATACTCGTAAGATACGGAGAGATAGCAATAAAAGGTAGAAAAAGAAGGGAGTTTGAGAGAAAATTAGCCGAGAATATCCAGAAGGCTCTAAGGAGGAAAGGCATAATTGGAAAAGTGAAGGTAATAAGGGGAAGGATTCTCGTTGATGCCCCGAATGAAGCAGCGGAGATAATAGCCAAAATCCCCGGGGTGGTGTCTGTATCTCCTGCTAGAGCTATGGACTACGACGAAGTTCCTGTATATCTCAAGAAAGCCCTTAGACAGTTTAATCCAAGGAGCTTTAAAGTTGAAACTCAAAGACTGGATAAGACTTTTTTGAAGACATCTATGGAGGTCAACAGGGAGATAGGGGCTTTTATTGTCAAGGAGTTTGGGTGGAAGGTTGATCTAGAGAACCCGGAACTTACCGTAGGCATTGAGATAATAGATGGTAAAGCCTACGTGTTCTTTGAGAAAATTAGAGGCGTTGGCGGTCTTCCCGTGGGCACACAGGGAAAAGTTGTTGTTCTCTTGAGTGGAGGAATAGATTCTCCAGTGGCGGCATTCTTAATGCTAAAAAGAGGGGCTGGGATAACAGCGGTTCACTTTGACCAAGGAAAAAACGCGAAAAAAGTCGTAGAGAGGGTCGTAGAGATCCTCAACGACTACTCCCCCGAGCCAATAGAGCTGATCGTGGAGAACCACTTCGAGATCCTTAAGCCCTACGTTTTTACCTTGAATAAGCTCAACCGCAGAGAATGGACATGTGTAGTATGCAAGGTTGCTATGCTCAGACGAGCAGCTGAGATAGCAAAAGAGCAGGGTGCCCTTGGAATAGTAACAGGGGATTCTTTAGGACAAGTAGCCTCTCAAACCCTAACGAATCTTTACTTTGAAACCATGAGTGTGGATTTTCCAGTCCATAGGCCTCTTTTGGGATTTGACAAGGAGGAGATAGTGGCGATAGCAAGGAAGACAGGTACCTATGAAGCTTTTCTTGAGTATCCTTACTGCGACTGTCCCTTCAGGCCCGAAAGGGTAGTTACACAGGGAAAACTGGAAGAGTTTGAAAGAATAAGGGAGGAGCTTAGAAAGGAGGGCATAATCTGAGAAGTTTACAAAGAAATAGTATTTCTTGATTTATGATAGAAGTTTACTTTTCAAAACATTCTTTTTGAGAAAGCAAACTTTATATCGTTTTAGGCTGTATAAACATTTAGCCAAACTTCAAAAGGAGGAATTGTGGATGGGTTTAGGGGACTCTTCCTTGCCTCATTTAATGAAGTTCCCGAGCTCTAAAAAATCTTTGTGTGCTGTGCTCCTCTTTTTGCTAACACTCCCATTTGCATCCTCTGGAAAAATATTTGTATGGGACGTTGGGGGAATAATACTCCATCCCAGGCTCTCCCCCGATGGGCTTTACTTCAGCACCTACGGAGAAAGGGTGTGGCTCAAGACCAACGAGACTCACTTTATCTACTGGGAACAGCCCTACCTCCTCAACGGCCTTTCGGTTGGAGATAAAGTTTACATGGCCGCTGACTGGGGGCCGGCTCTGGCCTTGAATCCCTCCAACGACACGCTCTACGCCTGGGAATACCCCGGCTTGCAGTTCATCCACGTCTATACCAAAAGAGATACCGCGTACTTCGCCGGTATGCTCAACGGAACCGGCGGAGTTGGAATACTTAAAAACGGCACCATGACCTTTTATCGCCTCCCCAACGAGACCTTCAAAGCCTACGACGTCTTTCCAGTTCTCGACAGGGTTTACTTCACCGTTGAGTTTAAAAATGAGCCCAAGGGTGGCGTAGGGTTGCTCTTCCCGGATAACGGGACGTTCTACCTGTGGCGCTTCCCCGAGAACTATTCGACTCTCGTTCCAGACGGGATAACCGTGGATGGGAACCTCACAGTTTACGTGGCAATAATGGAGGGCGAAATGGCGGGCGTTGCGATGTTTGAGCCCCACAACGCTACTTTTCACTTCCTCAAGATTATAGGTAGACCCCTCCACGTTAAGCTCTTTGGAAACTACGTTCTCGTAATGAACTCGGACTGGGATCTGGTGCTCTTCAACCCGGGGAACGTTACGTGGACTGGAAAGGCCGTTCTCAAAAAGGAAACCGGGAGAGCGGAGGTTATCGCCCTTGGGGGACCCACCAAGACCCTGGAAGTTAAACGCGGGGAGATGGAGATAGAGCCCACGCTTGAAAAGGTGGAGAAAAGGGACTATCCCGAGGGCTACACTACCTTCTATGCAATCGCCTTCACGCACGACTTCGGTGGGGGTTATGTTGGTTCAGATGGAAAGCTAATACTCCTCGAAGAGCTGAGGCCAAAGGTTCACCTCCTCTACGAGAGTGGAACCTTAAGGGCGTGGGTGACGCCGAGGGAGTGCTTCCCGGGGCCGGTTTTCATCTACATAAACGGAAAGCTCGCGAGGTGGGGGGAGGAGGTGGAGTGGAACGCAACTTTCCTGGCCGGTGAGTACAACATCACAGCGGTCTACTTTGACGGCGAGGACGTTTACATGAATCAAACAGTGATCATAAGTGATTTAAAGCCAAAACTCCTCTGGAAAAAGTCCCTTAGAGTAAAAAATGGGACGATTATTTATGGAAAAATAAACGTGCCTGGAGCACCTGTGAACATCTCAGGGAGAACAGTCTGGACAGACTCGGATGGCTACTTCTCCTTCTTTGTAGAGAATAGAAGTTATTCCTCAACTGAAACCCCAGAACCTAAACCGAGTACTTTTAACTGGGCTGTTCTTCTCGTGGTTCTCGGTGTTACAACTGGAGCTGGAGGAATTGCATTCTACATGAAGAAAGATAAGAGAGGGTTGGTTTTGCTACTCATAGGGCTCATCTTAATAGCAGGGTACTTTGTAGTACCAAAACCAAGAGAAGCTGTCTTAGAAGAAAAACCCCTAACTCTTTCTATCGTTGTGGTTATGCCTCCGGCCTTTTATGGTGCTAACATAACTGTCTTAGTAGATGGCGAAGAAATCGGAAGGACCGATAAGAGAGGGAGACTTAATATTCCACTTGATTATGGTATTCATGAGGTTCTCCTCAGATCGGGTAATTCAACGACATCTCTTATGGTTGCAATGGCAGAAGACAGGAACTTAACGGTGCCTTTCTTCCCCGGAGTTAATGCCATCCTAAGAAATGGGCCTGGCTACAACAGTTTTTCTGCAAGTTTTGGTGAGATAGTACTCAACACAATGCATGCCAATACTTATCCTTTAGGACCCATGAGCTTGAAGACTTATACTACTCCAGAGGAGTGTGAACTGTGCAAACTTAAAGCCTCTATGGTTGGCGTTGTGGAAGGTGAAACCTGTAGGCTGTGCTGCCTTGAAAGTAAAAACTTTGGACCTGCTGTGGTTTTTGCTTACTACTTCCATCTGATATGGGATGTCATAGAAAGATATCAATGCATCATTCCATGGCCTCCAATGCCTGAGACCAATGCCGTTGTAACTGGAGCTTCAATAAACTCTTATGCAAGTGACATCTGGAACAGTCTTCCCCAGCCGGGGTGGGGTGATTTACACCCGTGTTTGGCTCCCCTTGATGGCATAGATCCCAAAGACCCGGCCAACATATGCACCATACTCGAATGCGCAGATGTCAACTTTGACTGCAACTGTTATATGACTTGCTTTACCGGGCCTTTCAAGGTGTGGGATGCATTCGTCAAGTGTCTGGAAAATAAAGAGTAGCGTATAGAGAAAGAATGAATTCAAACCAATATCTTAAAATACCCTAAAGTCCAAAAAAGTAGCGGTGATAGCCATGTTGAGTGAAAAAATGCTTAAGGCTCTGAATGAGCAGCTAAACAGAGAACTTTATTCTGCCTATCTGTACTTTGCTATGGCAGCGTATTTTGACGATTTGAACCTTGAGGGTTTTGCCAGCTGGATGAAAGCTCAGGCTGAGGAAGAAATAGGACATGCATTGAGATTTTACAACTACATATACGACAGAAACGGGAGAGTTGAGCTTACTGAGATTCCGCAACCTCCAAAGGAGTGGGAAAGCCCAGTAGAGGCTTTTGAAGCTGCTTATGAGCATGAGAAGTTCATAAGCAAATGTATAAACGAACTGGCAGCTTTGGCTGAGGAGGAAAAAGATTACTCAACGAGGGCATTCTTGGAGTGGTTTATTAACGAGCAGGTTGAGGAAGAAGCGAGTGTAAAGAAAATACTGGATAAGCTAAAGTTCGCCAAGGACAGCCCACAGATCGTGTTTATGCTTGATAGGGAATTAGCCGCAAGAACTCCGAAGCTTCCAGGTCTCCTTATGCAGGATGGGGAGTAGTTTTGTTCTTTCTTCTCTTATCTCTTTTGCGATCCGATACTTGAGTTTACCATTCCCAATCCAAGGATAACCTCTTAATTTTTTAGATCGATTACTTCCGAAAATTTTATAATCATGACTCGAGTATACTCGAGTAGGTGAGAGAACATGACCGAAGCACCAACTCTCGATAAAATAAAAAAGCTGGGCCAAGTTCTTACTCCCTTTGAAATTGCGGAATTTCTTGTTAATTGGGCAATAAAAAGTCCCAAAGACTTAATACTCGAACCCAGTTGTGGAGATGGTATTTTTTTAAGGGCGGCAATCAGGCGGTTGATGGAACTCGGGGCTTCCCCAGAATCAATATCTAAACAGGTTTATGGCGTAGAAATAGATTCTGAAATACTTGAAAAGACTAAAAAACTTCTTTTGACTGAATTTTCTTTTGTGCCAACTCTGATAAATGCAGATTTTTTTGATTTAGAACCTCCAAGAGGTCAGCAGACCCTGAATAACTTGCTCACAGCCCCAAAAATTCCAAGGGTGGATGTTATTGTTGGAAATCCTCCGTACATTAGATATCAATCTTTTTCGGGAAAAACAAGGGAGAAGGCTCTCAGAACGGCCCTCGAAGAGGGGGTTAAGCTGCCTGAACTCACAGCATCCTGGGTTCCATTCGTAATTCATGCAGAGAAGTTTCTTAAAAAAGATGGTCGTCTTGCGATGGTCCTTCCTTCGAAACTTCTCCATGTTGGATACGCAAAACCATTTAGAAAATGGCTTCTGAAGAAGTTTTCTAATATTACGATAATCTCGTTTGAGAGGAGAGTATTCCCAGGCATTCTCGAAGATACAGTTTTGCTCTTAGCCAGTAAATCTGGGCCTTATGGGGTTCGATTTGTAGAGGTTACTGATGAAAGGGAGCTCTCTGGGTTGGATTTGGAATCTTCAACTTTCGTACTTACGCGGCCAAATCCTGATGAGAAATGGACAAAGTACATACTCCCGCAGAATTTGGAAAGTTCATTGGGGGAAATACTTAATAAAGTGCAGGAAAAGGTTGTACTACTAGGGGAGCTGGGAATAGTGACAATTGGAGTGGTGACTGGAAGCAATGAATTCTTTACCCTAACGGAAGAGGAGGCAAGCTCATGGGGAATCGAGAAGGAATATCTGGTACCTTTGGTCTCTCGGGCTGAACAAATATCCGGAGTTGAAATTACAACCTCCGACTGGGAACTTATCAAAAAGCTCGGCCAAAAGTGCTATCTTCTGGAGGTTACAAAACCATGGGACGAACTGGGAATGGGGGTGAGAGAATACCTAATTAAAAGAGGAGACGAACTCAACGTTAGAGCTCGCTACAAAGTGAGAATAAGAAAAACATGGTATACCGTGCCTGGAGTTAGGTTTCCAGACCTTTTTATGAGCTATATGTCCCATGAAGTACCCAAAATGGCTTCCAATGAGATCGTGGTAAATGAGCGGAAAGCCACTAGCACAAACACAATTCACCAGATATTCCTCAAGAGGAAACTTGAACCGAGGCTGCTCTCTACTCTGTTTTACAACTCTCTAACATTGCTCTCCACTGAGCTTGTAGGAAGATTTTACGGGGGAGGCGTCCTAAAGATCGAGCCAAAAGAAGCTGAGAAAATCTTAATTCCAATGGCTGAAGAACCAAAGGAAATTCTTGATATCTCTTCGAAAGTTGACCGGTTACTAAGGGCTAAAAGAACCGCTGATGCTGTTGCTATTGTCAATGAGGTCATACTTGAAGGAGAACTCGGATTGAAACCACGGGATGTTGAGGTTATTGAGGAGACCTGGAAGTATCTCCAGGAAAGAAGAATGAAAAAGAGCCTTGGCTAATCCAAGTGAGTATCTAGGAACTTTATAAGATCCTTCACCGCGTCGTCTATTGAAATTCTTTCCCTTTTGATTCTCTCAGTTTCAACGGGAACGTATCTGCCATTCTCCTCCCGGAACATGAAAAGACCTACTGCGTTGTTGTATTTTAGTAGATTCCTGAATTTTTCGAGAAGAAGATCGGGATTATCAAAGTCTACTCTCCTTCCTGTTTTCTTGTCAAGACGGCCCGAGGCAAGCCTGGATGCCCAGAACGAGTAAAAGCCGGGAATGGAGGTATGAATCCATCGCATCCACCAACTGTTATTAGAAACTTCAGAAAAAGTATTCTTGGAGTTTAAGGCATTTATTATGGCCTCTTCGGGAGTGTAGCGAAGTTTTAAATCCACTGCGGTGAACTTGACTTCTTTTAATCTTTTATCTAGATCGCTCTGCGTCTTTCTTTCCTTCTGAACCGTTGTTCCCTTCTTATGCCTTGGGCTACCTGTCATTTTGACTTCGCCAGCCACCAAAACAGTAGCGTCCCTCACATAAGCGAGATCAACGTCATGAGTTCTCTCAGAATAGCCAGGAATTCTTCTATCTGTTAGGCGGTAGATTCCCCCAGATCTTATGTAAATCAATTCGCTGATAAAATCTCTAAATGCGTTTCCTTTCTGTCGGTATTCTCCCTCTGGAAGTCTGCCGTTAATACGAGCTTTTTCAACGATTTGATAGTATGCTTTCAGAAAATCGTCCTGAATAGGCTCGAAGTATCCCCTAGAGGTTCTGGCCAATTCAGTTATAGACTCACAGAACTTCTTAATAACAGGGCTCTTCAAAGTATGGCAAACGCTAGTTTCCATAGTTTCACCTCGTAGGAGACTAAACCATGGACAAATTAAAACTGTTTTGTAGAGCTTTGCTTCTATTGTAAGTAGTCGTTAAACACTTTCACTTTCAATCCCAATAATGTTTAACGCTGCCTTTTTCTGTCCAGAAAAATGATATATAGGTTCGCTTCCAAAACCATATGGTGTTCCTATGTCCCTAAAAGAGGTTCTCAAAGAGGAGCCCCACATGGGGTATATGCTGGCTAATGAGGCTATTGTAAGGGCAGCACTGGAGGCCGATGTGAAAGTTGCGGCTTTTTATCCAGGTTCTCCCCAAACAGAAATTCTCGACACCTTCGACAGGGTCTCCCACTACCGAGATGACATCGTCGTTGAGATAGCCGCCAACGAGAAGGTTGCCCTTGAAACAGCTGCCGGAGCCGCTTTCGTCGGCCTCAGGGGATTCACTTCAATGAAGAGCGTCGGCGGAAACGTTGCGTCTGATACGCTTTACTCGCTCGCTTACACGGGAGTCAAGGGCGGGCTCGTTGTGGTTATAGCGGACGATCCCTATGCCCACTCCTCCCAGTCTGAGCAGGACGGCAGGTGGTTCGGCTACACCGCTTATCTGCCAATGCTCGAACCTTCCAACCCTCAAGAAGCCTACGAGATGGTGAAGAAGGCCTTCGAGCTGAGCGAGAAGTACGGGAGCGTTATTTTAGTGAGAACGACGACAAGGGTGAACCACCAGAGCGGCCTCGTAAAGGTTGGAAAGCTTGAGAGGACGCCCTTCGATAAGCTTTCATGGAAGGAGAACCGGAGGAGCTACGCGACCGTTGGTTCGCTTGCGAGGAAGTTCAAGGCTGAGCTTTTAGAAAAGATAGCGAAAATGAAGGAAGACCCTGAATTCCTGGCCCTGAACCGCGTTGAGTACTTCGACGGCAAGGAAGTGAAAGCTGTAAAGCCAGAGGAGGCGAAGGGGATCGGCATAATCACCTCTGGTGTAGCTTACTCCTACGTCCTCGAGAGCCTTCAGAAGCTCGGAGGAGAAGCATACGTGCTCAAGCTCTCGGTGCTGAATCCAATCCCGGAGAAGCTCATCGGGGACTTCATAGAGGGCCTTGAGAAGGTAGTGGTAGTGGAGGAGCTAACTCCTTACATAGAGGGCTTCGTGAGGCAGATAGCGAAGGAGAGGAATCCAAACATCGAGATAATCGGCAAGAAGAGCGGCCACTTCCTTGAGATGCTCGAGTACAACGTTCCCATAGTCATCAAGGTCCTCGCCGAGGTTCTTGGAAGGGAGCTCCCCTTTGACTACGAGGGGCACTTCAAGAAGATGTGGGAGCTGGCAAAGCTCGCCCCGCCGAGGATGCCCACCTTCTGCGCCGGCTGTCCTCATAGAGCCACTTTCTGGGCGCTCAGAAGGGCGATGGGTAACATAGAGAACTACTACTTAGCAAACGATATCGGCTGCTACTCGATGCTGGCTTTGGAGCACATCGGCTGGACTGATTCTCTCTTAGCGATGGGTGCTTCCCTTGGAATAGCCCACGGTGTCCAGCATTCCGCTCAGGAGAGGGTAGTTGCCGTTGTAGGAGACTCAACGTTCTTCCACGCAGCTTTACCAGGAATAGTCAACGCCATCAGGAACAGCTCCAAGATGACGCTCATAATTCTCGACAACGCCGTAACGGCCATGACCGGCCAGCAGGCCCACCCAGGCAGTCCAAAGAAGGTAAACCCCTACGAGAAGCGCATAGACATAGAGAGCGTTTTGAGAGGTCTCGGCGTGGAAAAGATAGTGGTTGTGGATTCTTTCCAGGCTAGAAAGAACATAGGCAAGCTCAGGGAAGCTCTGAAGTACGACGGCCTTTCCGTGGTCATATCGAGGGGAGACTGCGCCCTCTACCACTTCCGCGAATACAGGCGCGCCGGAGGAAAGATAATCCCCTACTTCGTTGACAAGGATGCCTGTGAGAGGGCCTACAACTGCATAAGGGACTTCGGGTGTCCGGCGATAGTGGTAGACGAGACCGACCTGAAGGCGAAGATTCTGCCGGAGGTCTGCGTCGGCTGCGGCGTCTGCGCCCAGCTGTGTCCTCACAACGCGATTCACTCGACGGCGATTCTCTACGGCGGCGAGGACAAGCCCTACGTGACGATAGAGGACTACCGCGAACTGGAGCAGATAATGCTCAGGAGGGGAGGACAATGAACGTCATCTACTGCGGCGTCGGCGGGCAGGGCATAGTGCTCATGTCCAACATAGTCGGCGAGGCCTGTGCGAGGAAGGGAATCCACGTGGTCAGCGGAGAGCTCCACGGCCTCTCCCAGAGAAGCGGTTCCGTTATAGTTCACCAGCGCATCGGCGAAGGCCTTTCGCCACTCATTCCCTACGGCGAGGCAGACGTGATTTTAGCGCTCGAGCCGATGGAGGCTCTTCGCTACGTCTACTTCCTCAAGCCCGGAGGAGTTGTGATAACGAACACGCGCCTCATCCACCACCCATACGAGACGGAGAACTTCGTGAAGGGCAAGATAGACAAATACATCACCTACGAGGAGATAGTCGAGAACATAAGGAAATCCGGTGCGAAGCTCTACGAGATAGACGCCCTCAACCTGGCTGAAGAAGCAGGAACAGCCCTCGCTCAGAACGTCGTCCTCGTTGGTGCCCTAACGGCCCTTCCAGACTTTCCAATAGATAAGGAGACGATGCTCGAAGCTGTGAAGGCGAGCGTGCCAGAGAAGGCGGTGGAGGCCAACGTAAAGGCCTTTGAGCTTGGATACAACGCGATGAAAAAGCTCCTTTGATTTTTCCTTTTTTAGTTTTAGCCGTGAGCATGATATTTTTCCTGTTATGTTGATTTAATACCCACTTTTGTGTAGAAAACTTTTAAAAGCATTTTCTCTTACACAAAAATGTACCGATAATGGACGGTGATGGTCATGTTGAAAGTGGATAACCTGAGAGTTAAAGTGGAAGATAAGGAGATTTTAAAGGGTATTTCCCTCACCGTTGATGATGGAGAACTCCATGTTGTAATGGGGCCTAATGGAAGTGGGAAATCCACCCTCGCTTTGACCATAGCAGGTCATCCAAAATACCAAGTAGTAGACGGTAGAATACTCTTTGAAGGAGAAGACATAACCAATATGCCTCCCGAGGAAAGGGTCAAAAAGGGGATTTTTCTAAGCTTTCAACATCCAGTGGAAGTTGAAGGTGTCAAGGTTATCCAGTTTTTGCAGAGAGTTTTGAAGAACCTCAAGGGGTTTGATGAGATACAGGCTTATGAGCTCATATTTAATGCTGTTCAAGAGCTCGGGTTAGATGAGTCAATACTTGCAAGGTTCTTGAACGTCGGATTTTCTGGAGGCGAGAGAAAGAAACTTGAAATGCTCCAAGCATACCTTGTGAAGCCAAAGCTTCTTATCTTGGACGAGCCCGACAGCGGGGTTGATGTGGATTCTCTAAAAATGATAGCCAATGTTATAAACAAACTTCACGAAGAAGGCACGTCGATTCTTTTGATAACCCACTACGGTAGAATCCTCGAGCACCTTAAGCCCAGCAGGGTTCACGTTATTAAGGAAGGAAAAATAGTTGCATCTGGGGGAGTTGAGCTGGTAAAGATGATAGAGGAGAAGGGTTTTGCGGCGGTGGAGGCGTTATGACCGAATATTCCAAGCTTGAAGAAATTTTAAAGGCTGGCTCCCTTGAGGAAATACTCGGTACTGCTGTCCCCTATCCTAAGGAAATAGAACTGAAGGGAAAGATAAGCCGAGACACCGTTGAGGAACTTTCAAGAATAAAGAAAGAACCAGAATGGATGCTTAGGCATAGGTTGAGGGCTTTAGAACTTTTTGAAAGACTCCCAATGCCCAAATGGGTTGTTGGTATTGAGGAACTCGATCTGGACAACCTTATTCTTTACACCAAACCGGAGCTACAGAAGGAGGTAAGGGACTGGGATGATTTGCCAGAGAACATTAGAAAAACTTTTGAGAGACTTAACATTCCGGAAATAGAGAAGAAGTTTCTTTCTGGACTTACGGCGGTATTTGACAGCGAGAGCGTTTATTCTCAGCTCAAAGATGAGTTTGAGAAGAAGGGCATAATAATGGTTCCAATGGAGGAGGCCGTGAAAAAATACCCCGATTTGGTCAAGAAGTATTTCGGAAGGGTCTTTCCACCGGGTGAGCACAAGTTCTCGGCCCTTCATCATGCGCTCTGGAGTGGAGGTGCCTTCGTCTACATCCCCAAGGGGGTCAGAGTTCCCTTCCCGATAGAGGCCTTCTTCGTCATCGGTTCGGCACTTGAGGGTCAGTTCGAGCACACTCTCCTCATAGCGGACGAAGGCAGCTACGTCCACTTCATTGAGGGCTGTTCAGCACCGATGTACAAGGGCTTCTCCTTCCACGACGGCATGGTAGAGATTTACGCCCACAAGGGAGCAACCGTCAAGTTCACCACCATACAGAACTGGAGCAGGAACGTCATAAACTTCAACAACAAAAGGGCGATAATCGAGGAAAACGCCTACGTCGAGTGGATAGAGGGAAGCATAGGGAGCAGAATAACCTACACATATCCGTCAAGTGTTCTAAAAGGGGACAACGCCAGGACTGCTCAATACGTAGTCTCACTCAGCAACGGACCTTTCCTAAAGGATACTGGAGCTAAGAGCTTTCACGTGGGCAAAAATACAAGTTCAAAGATAATTTCCAAGAGCATAAGTGCCAACGGGGGAATAAACATTTATCGTGGTCTCGTGAGGATAGCCAAGGGAGCAAAGAACTCAACTGCTACAGTTTCATGTGATTCTCTCATTCTTGATGAAAAAAGCAGGGCCTACACTTATCCACACAACCAGAACGATGAGCCTTCGGCAAGCATAATTCACGAGGCAACGACTGGAAAGCTCAGTGAAGATAAGCTCTTCTACCTCAACGCGAGGGGCATAAAGGAAGAAGAAGCTAAAAGCCTCATAGTGCTTGGTTTTATAAGCGAAATTCTTGAGGGACTTCCCTTTGAATACGTTGAAGTTCTCAAGAAGGTTATAGAGCTTGAGTTCAGCGAAGTGGGAGGTGTTGGATGATGTCACTTACAATAACTGCAGAAGCGCTTGAAAAGCTCACCTATCAGAAGTACGGAGATAGCCCTACGATAAGGAGTTACACCAAATGGAAGCTGTTCGAGGAAAACTCTCCGCTAAAGCTCCCTACGGAAGCAAAAGCCGGCGAAGTGCCGGTTAGCGGACACGTTGTGTTTTCTGGAAGCGAGACAAGTTTTAATCTTCCCCCAGGAGTTGAGCTTGAGGAGGGAACCCTAGGTCTTTCTCAGCCAGAAGAGTCGAGAATTCTGGGCTTCCATTTTTATGCCCTTAAGAAAGCTTACCGGCTTAAGATAACCAAAAACTTGCTTGAACCGCTTGTAATAGTTTCCCACCTCTCTGAAAATGCTTTCATAAGCCATCACCTCAGTATTGAAGTAGAAAACACCAATGTGCCGATAATAATCTACGACCTCTCTGAAAAAGGAACAAAATCCTTTGTGGTTGAACTTAGGCTTAAAAATGCTGAAGCTGAGATCTTGACCGTTGGGAATCACAAAGCTTTGTCCCACTACCTTCTCAGAGCTACGCTTGGCGAGGGATCAAAGGTTAGAGCGTTCACTATAGTCAAGGGAGGAAAAATGAGCCATCACAGAGAAGACTACTCCCTTGAAGGAGTTGGAAGCGAACTCATCTTAAGGGGAATTCCCATAGGGATAGGCTCAGCCGTTGATTACCTAACTAATGTTCTTCAATATGGAGAGAAAAGTAAAAGTGAAACACGGGTAAACGGCTATTCCTACAAGAATGGATGGGTAGTGCACAGAGGTGTAGCAAAAGTTTTTGAAAAGGCTAAGAACTCTTCGAGTGAAGTCAGCTCCCACGTGGTCATCATGGATGAGGGATCCTTGGGCGTTAGCGTGCCTATGCTTGAGGTGGACACCGGAGAGATAGAGACGGCGTCGCATTCGTCGAGCGTTGCCCAGTTTGATGAGGATGCCCTATTTTACCTCCGCTCCCGTGGATTGAGCAGGGAAGAAGCCTTGAGCCTTTTTGTGCACGGCATTGGAGAGGCTTTAAGTGATCACCTAGAGAGATTAAAGGCAAAGGCCAGAAGCAACATAATGACCCTCATTGAAGAGCTTTTGTGAGTACAATTTTGTTTACTTTTTTCTTCCTTGTAAAGCACAACTGTTATATACCCTTACAAGTAACTCTTGTTATAAGTCACTAGACAGAATTTGCTCCTTTTGATTTTTACCTTTTCGTGACTGAAAGAAGGTTTTAAAAATGAAAACGAAAAAATTTGCAGGCTTTGCCCTGCTTTTAAGCGTCGTAATGCTCGGCGCGTTCATCTCTGGATGCATAAACCAAAGTGTTAGTACGGAAACTGTCAGCAGACCTGAGGAGACGGTAACAAAAACCGAAACCGAGACAAAAACTCAAACGGAAACAACTAACCCTACTACCACAACTCCAAAAGAGACCACAACTAGTGTTCCAACAGAAACTATCCCCCAGCCTAACTGGGAGGCCGATGAGGAGAAGCTCAAAGGGTTAATTGAGCTCTACGACAAGGAGATAGTTGACGCTAAAGAAAAGCTCACAAAACTTGGCTTAGAGATAAAAAGTTCCGAAATCGAAAATTGGGAAAAATCGGCGAAGATTCTATCTGAAATGGCCGCCAACGAGAGCGACGTTGAGAAGAGGGTTTACATCCTCCAGAGCTTAGCCGAGCTAAAGTACTACGAGGCTCTAAATATGAGGTCGCTCGTGGGAATAGGGGCAGTTGAGACTTCCTACTGGGAGAATGCCAGCAACGGAGAGCCGATAACGGACTTCTACAACATGCGTGGTGACTTCTTCTACATCTCAAACGGCGAGATATTGAAGCTGAACCGCGAGAACATGGTAGAGAAAATGATGGCGATTAAAGGCTACCAGATGGAAGGCCTTGAGATATACCACGTGGGCACCGGGAGCGCTTTGGTGGCTATCCGCGAGGGTGGAAGGACCGTTGGAGCTGGCCAAATAGCGGTCGCGAGAGTAGGAGTACCCAGCGAGGGCAATGGGACAATTATACAGGTTCTCAACTGGAATGGAACTCCGTTCCACAACAAGTACCGCCCGCAGTTCAGGCTCGTTAACCCCGAGACCGGCGAGGTTGTGAAGGAGATAACCCCCGACGAGAACGGCATCATGGTAATCCCGCCGATAAACACCACCCTCCTTGGAATAGCTGACGACGACGGCTTCTGCTACAGACCCCTGCCGCCGGACACCAACACAATAGAACCGATTCCGCTGCCAGCTGATGACGAACCTATAGTGTGCCCCGCACCCCAGCTTGCACCGTTTATCTTCGACCCGACCAACGGCACGACAGGCCCCTACAACCCCGCCCCGCTTGAGCAGGCCTACTTAATGCCCGGGAACTACACCGTAACGGTAATCTCAATGAAGGCCGACCTCAAACAGCTGGCAGAGCAGCTCGTCAACCTTAACATGGCAGTTGGGAGCACCCACTTCGAGATAAAAGATGCGAAGAGGGCCCTTGATGCATTCCAGAGCGCCATAACGGGCTCTTCGTTGAAGGCCTCGATGCAGACCCAAAGTGAGCTGTGCTCGTGCACAATAAGTCCCCTCCTCGACGGGATATTCATGGACAAGTTCGGCGAGAAGTCCTTCGGAGAGCTTCCAAATGCAAGGGTAGTCAACATCACCTTTGGAAACGGGCCTTTCATTCCCATCCAGCTGGAGAAGGCAAAAAACGTTAGCTCGGAGGTCATGGTCTACGCCATAACCGACGCGAAGGGCAGAACCACTGTGATACTCGGTGATCCGGGAACCAGAGCAGATGGCGCGGAGCTCGGAGAGGTCGAGCCGAGGTTTGCATCCATAGCTCCAAGCACCACAAGACTGGCACCGGACTACCTTGATAGGGTCTTCCTCGAAGTCTACACGGGCAGGAACTCCCAGACAGGCAAGGAAATCAAGGTAATCGCCTTCAAGGTTCTGAACACCGAGGGAACCGTTGGGCTCAGGGCGACCGCTTTCATAGAGGACGGACAACTGGGAGTTGTCTCACTGCCCATCAATGAGACATCTTCGTTCAACACAATACCCACGCCCTTTCCTCCTCAGTATGACTGGGAAGCGGACGAGGCGGAGCTCAGCGCCCTCATAGACATCTACGACAAAGAGATAGCCGATGCCAAGGAGAAGCTCGAAAAGCTGGACTTCCAGCTTGAAAGCCCCGAGATAAGCGGCTGGGAAGAGAACGCTGCAGTCATGCTGAAGGCAGTGGAGAGAGAAGAGGACGCTAAGGCCAGGGTGGCCATACTCCAGGAGGTTGCGCAACTCAAGTACCACGAGGTTCTCAACCTGAGGGCCCTCGTGGAAGTTGGCGCGGTCGAGACCTCCTACTGGGAGAACGCCACCACTGGCGAGCCGATAGAGTCATTTTACCGGGAAGACGGTTCATTTTTCTACGTCTCGAACGGCGAAGTGAAGAAGCTGAGCCGCGGTGGAATGGTCGAAAGAATGGCCGCCGTCAAGGGCTACAGCGAGGGAGACCTCGAGCTGTACCACGTCGGCACCGGGAGCACATTGAGGGCGATCCGCGAGGGTGGAAGAACCGTCGGAGCTGGACAGATAGGCGCGGTCAATATCGGCGTCCCGGAGAACGGGACAGAGCTTACCCTAATCGGTGGGAGCAAGGAGATATCGCTCGTCCTCATAGACCCCGAAACAGGCAAAGAAATAGCCAGAATCCACCCGGACGAGAACGGGACCTACCTCATACCCCCGATCGGTGGGTCTGGTGAGGTGGTTGCCGAGACGGATCCGCCAGGAGGTCCTTTTGGAGGCGGTTTCTGTTACAGACCGCTGAATGGTCCTACCATTGCCCCTCTTCAGCCCCTACCCGAGCCGGAGATCGAGTTCACACTGGACTGCGGCCAAACGAGCGCCATGATGCCAATAATCCTCCAGCCCTCGAACGAGAGCACCATAGAGCCAGCGTCCTTTGAAGAGTCCTACCTCAGGCCCGGAGAGTACACTATAACAGGTTTCGCCATGAAGGCGGACCTTAAACAGCTCGCCGAACAGCTCGTCAGCCTCACGGTTAAGGGAGAGGGCACGAAGGTATCGGTAAAAACCCCAACCAAGGTCAGCGAGCTCCTGAAGGGAGCCTTTGAAAACGCCCAGAGAACAGACACTGGCACGAAAGACTGGGAGGAGAGCGGGAGCTTTCCGCCGACGAGCCCGCCCCTCAAGGCCATCTTCGACGACAAATTCGGAGAATGGCCATTCGATGAAATTCCAGAGGCCAGGCTGATAAACATAACCTTTGGAAACGGACCCTTCATCCCGATAGTCCCCGTCCAGTGGAATAAGCTCGGAGATAAGGACACGATAATCACCGTCTACGCGGTAACGGACTCAAAGGGAAACACCATGATAGCGCTCGACGACCCGGGCATCGGTGGAGAGAAGCCAAACACGAACAGGATAGCCGTTAACTACCTCGACAGAACCTTCGTGGAGGTCTACACGGGGAGGAACCCGCAGAACGGCGAGAGGGTCAGGGTCATAGCCTTCAAGCTTCTCGGCGCTGATGGGATCATAGACACAAGAGGGACTACCATAATAACCAGCCAGGCGGAGATAGACTTCTCAATCTTTGCCGCTCCCGACGCGGAAGATGTGGAGAAGATATTCGGCCCGTGAAGGGCCTTTTTCTTTTTGAACTTTTTTCTGTTAAAAATTGAGAAGAAACAAAAGCGTTAATCGCCCTCTCGTTCTTTATTCACTAACACCAAAAGTGTCTTTGATTGAAATGCACTAAATGCTTAACTGGGCTTCAAGGCATCGTTGAGTTCCGGGTTCTGCTTCAAACTCTTACCCTGGGGAAGAGAGCGAGTGTTTAAATAGATTAGAGTTATAGAATCTTCTGATGTCGGCCCAAAGAATCCCTATCGGCAAATTTTCAGTGATAACTCAGCTGTCACAGAAGGCCCTTCGCCTCTAATGTGGATAAGAGGAAGAATGGTTTTGGCTTTCGGTATTGAGCAAATAGGAGTAAGTTGAGCGATGGAGGAATCTTGAAACGGGATATTATTCAGGAATAGCATAAAAATAGTGGTGTCTTACGGCTATTGCCGCTTCATCTCAATGTAACTTATGATTTTTAGGCTTTAAACTTGTTTTGATCCACCTTGGGGACAAGGCTTGCTAAAAGAGAAAAGTTATCATAAGGTTATCATAAGGTTATCATTTGGGGCATTACGTTTTTCTTTTGAAGGCCTTGCCTTTCAGGGCGGGGATGCAGTATTCGGAAATTCAGCCTCTCAAATAGAAACCCTTTTAAACTCCTACAAAGTAATGAGGCCTCGGAGAGGCCAAATTTAATAACCCGATGAGATGAGGGGGTTGCGTTACCACTCCGCCTTGAGTGGTTGACGCTGTGAGGCGTCTTCAAAAACTGCCCTTTGAGGCAGTCAAAAACGAAGGATTTAGCCTCCAAACCATAACCCCAATCCGCTTTGCGGTAGGGGTAACGGGGGCGAGACCGTGCCCTCGGGCTGAACCGAAACCGGCAACGGGAGTAGGGAATGAGTCGCCCGTAAACCTTCCTGCTATTGGCGAGGGGTTAGCTCGTTGGAACCCTCGCCTTTCAAGGCGGGAAGGAGGTCAGATTATATTTGGAACCTTTAGCCAGGTATTTCTGTCTAAAGATTTAAATTAATTTCGCCGAGCGTACTCTGGTGAGCTCCAAATGGGTGATGGTTTTTGGATTGAGCAGGGCTATTAGAAAAGCCGAGAAGAACGCCATAATAGCCGAGCTGAAGGTCTATTCTCCGAAGTACGGGGATCTTCTGAAGGGCAGGGATCCCTTTGAGATTCTGAGGGCCTACGAAAGGGCAGGGGCGGTTGGAATCTCTTACATAACCGACCCGAAGTACTTCAGGGGGAGCTTTGAGTTCCTTAAAGCCCTCTGCAAGGAAACTGAACTGCCAGTTTTGCGGAAGGACTTCATAGCCAGCAAGGGGGAAGTCGAAAAGACTGCTGAAGCTGAAGCCTCGGCGGTTCTCCTGATAACGCGCCTTCTGAAGGAGCAACTGCCCGAGTTCGTGGACTTCGCGAAGGAGCACGGCTTGGACACCCTCGTGGAGGTGCACAGCGAGGAGGAGCTGGCGATAGCACTCCAGACGGACTCAACTATGATAGGGATAAACAACCGCGACATAGGGAAGCTCGAGCTCGACGACGGCAACGTGAGCCTAACGGAAAAGCTGGCGCCGCTCATACCAAAAAGATACGTGAAGGTCAGCGAGAGTGGCATAGCCAATACGGAGGATCTTAGGAGGGCTTTAAGACATGCGGATGCCGCTCTGATAGGTACCGCGCTCATGAAGGCCTCAAATCCAGAGGAGTTTCTCAGAAAGCTCGTGGAGGTGGAAGTATGAGCCTTCTGGCAAAGATCGTCGAGGGAAGGAACCTGAGCTTTGAGGAGGCCTACGAGCTGTTCAACGAGCTGAAGGGGAGCGATGGAGTGCTTATAGGGGCCTACCTAGCTGCACTCCAGACCAAGGGCTACACCGGCGAAGAGCTCGCGGGCCTGGCGAGGGCAATGAGGGACAGCGCAGTCAAGCTCGACCTCGGGAAGGTGGCCGATACCGCCGGGACGGGGGGAGACGGCAGCTCGACCATAAACGTCAGCACGGCCTCGGCTTTGATACTCTCAGCCTTCACGAGGGTCGCTAAACACGGAAACGTTTCCATAACATCGAAGAGCGGTTCAGCCAACGTACTTGAGGCGCTTGGCGTAAACATACGGGTTCCCCCGGAGAGGGCCAGGGAGATGGTCAAAAGGACGAACTTCACGTTCATCTTCGCCCCCGCCTATCACCCGGCACTCAAACCAATAATGCCCGTGAGAAAGGCCCTTGGGATAAAGACAGTCTTCAACGTCATCGGACCGCTTGCAAACCCAGCTGATCCAGCGTACCAGGTAGTCGGCGTTAACTCTCCAGAGCTTCTGGAACCCGTGGCTGAGGGCCTTGAGTTCCTCGGGGTTGAGAGGGCCCTGGTCGTCCACGGTTCGGGCATGGATGAAGTTTCTCCCCACGGAAAGACCCTCGTCCTGGAGGTTGGCAATGGAGTCGAGAGGTACACGCTCTCGCCTGAGGACTTCGGAATCAGCCCAGTGAAGCCCCTGCCGTGCTCCTCCCCCGAGGAGAGTGCCGCGAGGATAAAGGCGGTTCTCGGGGGTTCGGGAAGGAGGGAGGACAGGGACTTCATCCTCGTCAACGCTTCAGCGGCTCTCTACGCCTCAGGGGTTGCAGGCGACTTCAGGGAGGGCCTTGAGATGGCCAGGGAAGTCTTGGGTCAGGGAATGCTTGAAAAACTGGAGGAGATAGCATGCCTCTCAAAAAGCTAAAGCCCGTTGACCCTTTGAAGCTCTACAGCGCCCTTAGAGACTTTGGGATGCCATTCATGCTCCGCTCTGCCGAGAAGGACTCCAGGAAGGCCAGGTTCACCTACATATCGGCCGAGCCGGAGTTCGTCGTGGAGGTCGGCGAGGGCACTGAGATCGACGGGGAGAGAGTTTCCGACGAGAGGAACCCCTTCAGAGCTCTTAAAGGGCTCATGGGGGAGAGGGTCGAGGGCAGGAGGTTCATGGGTGGCTTCGTTGGCTACGTCTCCTACGATTCAGTCCATTCCATCATCGGGGGGAAGATCGAGGAGCCCTCGGTCTTCGGCTACTACCCATGGACGTTCATCTACGACCACTCCACCGGCGCTCTCTCCTTCTTTTACCTCGGAGAGGCTCCCTTTGATCCCGAGGCCTTAGTTGAAAGGGCCAGGAGAGAAGAGCCACGGCTTGAAGACGGCGGTTCTGAAGTTATATCTACAGACGCAGGCATGGAAGAGTTCGTTGAAATCGTCAGGGCTGGGAAGGAGTACATATACTCAGGAGACGTCTTCCAGGTGGTTCTGTCGCGCGAGTACAGGGTCAGGACGGAGCTCGATGCCCTCGAAATCTACAAGCGGCTCGTGGAGCTCAACCCCTCCCCGTACACCTTCATCCTGGAGTTCGAGAAGACAGTCGTCGGAGCATCACCCGAAACCATGGGCTCCGTCGAGGGGAGGACCTTCAAGATAAACCCCATAGCAGGAACGGCACCGAGGGGAAGGACGGAGGAGGAAGACTGGGAGCTGGAAAAGGCCCTTCTCTCCGACGAGAAAGAGCGAGCTGAGCACGTCATGCTCGTTGACCTTGCCAGAAACGACGTCAGGAGGGTTTCAAAGCCAGGGAGCGTTAAGCTAACCCGCTTCTTCGACGTCCTGAAGTACAGCCACGTCCAGCACATAGAGAGCGAGGTAGTCGGTGAGCTCGATGAGGGGAAAAACGCGTTCGACGCCATGGAGGCGGCTTTTCCCGCTGGAACGCTCACGGGGGCGCCGAAGATAAGGGCGATGGAGATCATAGACGAGCTGGAGAGGAGCAGGAGAAGGGTCTACGGGGGAGCGGTGGGTTACTTCTCCCTCACTGGGGATGCCGACATGGCGATAGCGATAAGGATGGCCGAGATCGAGGGCAGGAAAGCGAGCGTTAGGGCTGGGGCAGGTATAGTCGCGGATTCAGTTCCAGAGAAGGAGTTCTTCGAGACCGAGAACAAGATGAGGGCAGTTCTGAAGGCGCTGGGGGTGAGGGAATGATAGTCCTCGTCAACAACAGGGACTCCTTCATCTGGAATTTAGCAGAGTACGCCTCCCTCTTCGACAGGGTAAAGGTCGTTCCGAACACTATAACGCTTGGGGAGCTCAAAAGGCTCGACCCTGATGGAGTGATAATCTCCCCAGGCCCGGGGCACCCGCTCGAGAGGAGGGAAGTGGGAAACTCGCCGGAGATAGTCCTCGAGGCGGGGGTGCCTATCCTCGGGGTCTGCCTCGGCCACCAGATAATAGCGACGGCCTTCGGCGGGAAGGTGGGGAGAGTAAAGCCGAGGCACGGGAAGGCCAGTCCCGTAAAGCACGACGGGAAGGGCGTCCTTAGGGGGATCAAGAACCCGCTGACCGCTGGAAGGTACCACTCCCTCGCCGTCCTGGAAGTCCCGAGGGAGTTCGAGGTGAGCGCGGTTTCCCTCGACGACAACGTGGTCATGGGGATAAGGCACAGGAAGCTCCCGATAGAGGGCCTTCAGTTCCACCCCGAAAGCGTTCTGACCGAATGGGAGAGGAAAGAAGGCTTGAGGATAATCAAAAACTTCGTGGAGATGAGCAGAAATGGTTGAGTTCGTTAAGATATGCGGCGTAAAAACAACGGATGAGCTCAGGCTTGTCGAGAGATACGCAGATGCAACGGGAGTAGTGGTGAACTCAAGGTCGAAGAGGAAGGTGCCGCTGAAGACGGCCGCGGAGCTGATTGAGATGGCAGAGATCCCAATATACCTGGTCTCGACCATGAAGACCTTCCCCGAGTGGGTCAACGCGGTAGAGAAGACCGGGGCCGAGTACATCCAGGTTCACTCGGACATGCACCCCAAGGCCGTCAACAGGCTGAAGGATGAGTATGGAGTTAGTATTATGAAGGCCTTCATGGTCCCCAGGGAGAGCGACGATCCAGGAGAGGACGCGGAAAGGCTCCTTGAGCTCATAGGGCAGTACGAGGTTGACAAGATACTCCTCGACACAGGAGCGGGGAGCGGGAGGAGGCACGACTACAGGGTGAGCGCGATAATAGCCAAGGAGTACCCGATAGTTTTGGCAGGTGGTCTGACCCCCGAGAACGTTGGGGAAGCGATAAAGTGGGTTAAACCAGCCGAAGTTGACGTTTCGAGCGGCGTTGAGAGGAACGGCGTCAAGGACAGGGTTTTGATAGAGGCCTTCATGGCGGTGGTGAGGAATGGATGATATGTTCTTTGGAAGGTTTGGGGGCCAGTTCGTCCCCGAGACGCTTATAAAACCTTTGAGGGAGCTTGAAAAAGCTTACAAAAAGTTCAAGGACGACCCTGAGTTCAACGAAACACTCGAGTACTACCTGCGGAACTGGGCGGGAAGGCCGACGCCCCTCTACTACGCGGAGAGGCTTAGCAAAAAGCTGGGAGGGGCGAAGATATACCTCAAGAGGGAGGACCTCCTCCACGGCGGGGCCCACAAGACGAACAACGGCATAGGCCAGGCCCTCCTTGCCAAGTTCATGGGGAAGGAGAGGCTCATAGCCGAAACGGGAGCGGGCCAGCACGGCGTCGCCACGGCTATGGCGGGGGCGCTCCTCGGGATGAAGGTAGACGTTTACATGGGCGCTGAAGACGTCGAGAGGCAGAAGATGAACGTCTTCCGCATGCAGCTGCTCGGCGCGAGGGTTATTCCAGTTGAAAGCGGCTCAAGAACCCTGAAGGATGCCATAAACGAGGCCCTCCGCGACTGGGTTGCCACCTTCGAGTACTCCCACTATCTAATAGGCTCGGTTGTCGGGCCCTACCCCTACCCGGTCATCGTGAGGGACTTCCAGTCGGTAATAGGTAGGGAAGCCAGGGAGCAGATACTCGAAGCCGAGGGGACGCTACCGGATGCAGTAGTGGCCTGCGTGGGGGGAGGGAGCAACGCAATGGGCATCTTCTACCCCTTCGTGAACGATAAGGTCAGGCTCATAGGAGTCGAAGCTGGAGGGAAGGGACTTGAAACGGGCCTCCACGCGGCCTCGCTGAACGCCGGTGAGCTCGGCGTTTTCCACGGCATGCTCAGCTACTTCCTCCAGAACGAGGAGGGCCAGATAACTCCAACCCACAGCGTTTCGGCGGGGCTTGATTATCCTGGAGTTGGTCCCGAGCACGCCTACCTCAAGGATAGCAGAAGGGCCGAGTACGTCACGGTGACCGACGAGGAAGCCCTGAGGGCCTTCCACGAGCTTTCCAGGACGGAGGGAATACTGCCGGCCCTCGAATCGGCCCATGCGGTAGCTTATGCCATGAAAATAGCCCCCGAGATGGATAAAGACGAGATAATCATAGTCAACCTCTCGGGGAGGGGCGACAAGGACCTGGATATAGTCAGGGGGGTCGGGAATGTTTGAGGGGGGCTCGCTGATTCCCTACCTCACAGCCGGCGACCCGAGCGTCGAAAAGACCCTTGAGTTTTTACTAGCGGTCGAGGAGTTTGCTGGATTAATAGAGCTCGGAATCCCCTTCAGCGACCCGATGGCGGACGGGAAGACGATCCAGGAGTCCCACTACCGCGCCCTGAGAAACGGCTTCAAACTCGAAGACACATTCAGGATCCTCCGCGAGTTCAGGAGGCACTCCTCAACTCCCGTGATCCTGATGACCTACTACAACCCGGTTTTCAGGACGGGTGTTAGAAAGTTCCTCGGAGAGGCTAAGGCCAGCGGGGCCGACGGGATACTCGTGGTGGACCTCCCCGTGAGCCACGCGGGGGAATTCCTCGACATCGCGAGTGAGGAGGGAATAAAGACAGTCTTTTTAGCGGCTCCAAACACCCCCGATGAAAGGCTCAGGGAGATAGATAAAGCCTCTACCGGCTTCGTCTACCTTATCTCCCTATATGGAACCACTGGAGCACGCGACAGACTTCCAGAGACGGCTTTTGAGTTCGTGAGGCGCGCCAGAAAGATATGCAACAACAAGCTGGCGGTCGGCTTCGGTGTTTCGAGGAGGGAGCAGGTGGAGGAGCTCCTCAGGGCTGGGGCGGACGGGGTTGTGGTTGGAAGCGCACTGATAGAGCTCATATCCCGCAGTGAGAACCCAGTGGAGGAGCTGAGGAAAAAGGTAGCGGAGCTCTCGGGCTACTCTAAAGCTTTGTAGAACCTTTCATAGGCCGCTTCTATTTCTTCCCATTCCAGTTTCCCTGAGCCTCTCCGGGTCCGGTGGGTTCTTCCTGAGGAAATCGAGGAACTCCTCTATCTGCTTCCTGGACATGCTGAGTACTTCCCTTATGAAATCGGGAGAATCGTGGAGCACAGCCTTTCCGTAGGTCTCCAGGAAGGCCCAGGAAGTTCCACCGAACTCCCCCAGTCCGAGCTCCCTGGAGAGCGAGAGGTAGCTTAATCCGATGAAGTAGGGGACGCCTATGACGAAGCCCATGAGCCTGTCGTGGGTCTTCCAGTCGAGAAAGGACACGTTCCCCCGATGGAGCGTATAAAGTCAGCGACCTCCTCCGCATCCTCTTCCCTCCCAGGGATGGGGACCACTATGAACCTCTTCCCCTCGATGGTCTTCGCTCCGGGCCCGAACATGGGGTGAACGCTCGCAGCTCTTGTTTCCTCGTCAAAGCCCGCGTAGGCTTCAATAACCAGGGACTTGAAAGTGGCTATGTCGAAGACGATCTTTTTCCCGCCGTGCTCCCTTGATATCTCCGCGAGCTTTTTCAGCCTCTCTGGAGTTGATCCGATGGATGAAGCCACAATTATCACGTCCGACTCCAGGTAGAGCTCCTCCAGCGATCCAACGTCGCTACGCCCGTGCTCGGAGTAGAAGATCACCTCGAACCTTCCGCCGAGACACCTCTCGAAGAGCCTTCCCATCCTTCCGTAGCCCGCGATTCCAATGCGCATTCCAACTCCTCCCTGATGACCCTTAATCCCCTCTCAAGCCCCTTCCCTGAGAGGGATATCCTTATGAAGTTGGGGTAGTCGCCAAAGGCCACCCCTGGAAAAACGGCAACTCCCCTTGAGAGCAGCCTCTCGGCGAAGGTCATACCATCCTGGGGCGTTCTGAGGAAGATGTAGAAAGCTCCCTCAGGCTCAACGAAGTCGAAACCCCTGAGCATCTTCGAGGCCATCATGGCCCTCTCAAGGTACACCCTCCTGACCTCTTTGATGAGTTCATCCCTGAGTTCGAGTGCCTTTACTCCAGCCCTCTGGACAAAAGGGGGGACACATGTTACAGTGCTCTCTATGAACCTCTGTATCCTCCTGATCTCGTTCCGCTCTCCTATTGCGTAGCCGAGCCTGAAGCCGGTCATGGAGTAGAGCTTTGAAAAGCCCTTAACTGTAACTACGTTTTCGTAGAGCTCTCTCGCTGGTGTAAAACGGGTGAAGCTGAGTTCAGCGTAAACCTCGTCCGAGAGCACCTTAATGCCACTCTCCTCGGCTACCCCCAGCAGTTCCCTGAGCTCCTTACCAGACAGAACCCTCCCCGTCGGGTTGTTGGGGTAGTTGATTATGAGGAGGTCAGCTTTTATCTCCCCAACCCCTGGAGTCCACCTCTCCTCCAAGGTCGTTTTTATAACCTCTACTTCCCTCCCGAACTGCTGAGCTATCAGCGAATAGGCGTTCCAGTGGGGAGAAACGACGGCCACTTTTTTAGCAGACGCTATCTCGGCCGCTATGAGGATCTTAGCACCCGGGGCGACGATGACTTCATCGGTCGAAACTCCCTCGAACTCGGCTATCCTCTCCCTCAACTCCCTTATTCCGCCGGTACTCGTGTAGCCGGTTTCCCCCCTCCTGAGCGACTCTACAGCCTCCTCGATTATCTCCCTTCTCACAGGGATATCAGGCTGGCCGGCGTCGAGCCTCGATTCAGGCTTAACCTCATTTATCCTGTTGAAGAACTCGTACACGTTGAACATCTTTGCTCACCTCAAGGATGGCTTCGAAAACCCTTCTAAATTCGCCTGCCCTGGATAGAACTTCTCTCTCCCTGTCCGGGTCGTAAACTGGCAGTCCGAGCTTTAGCTTGGCCTCCCCTATGGCCCTTGCTACTTCCATCCTCCTCTGGAGAAGCTGGAGAATTTCCCGGTCAATCTCGTCTATCCTTCTCCTCAGAATGGCAAGTTCTACAAGATCAGGACTCGATATTGGCGGGACATCACCGTCACCGTTTTGGGATTAAAGTTTGGGGATTTAACATTTTGGACAGGCTCACCTAGCCATTCCCTCCCAGGCCCTTCTCCTCAGGAGGTGGTCTGCTATTACGAAGGCAACAGCGCTTTCCACGACGGGGAGGGCCTTTGGGACTATGCAGGAATCGAAGCGTCCCCTAAGCCTGAGCGTGACTTCCTCCATCCTCCCCAGGTCAACCGTTCTCTGGGGGAGGTAGATGGATGGTGTCGGCTTGAAGGCAGCCCTCACCACGAGCGGCATCCCGGTGGTTATGCCCCCCAGAACACCGCCGTGGTTGTTGGTCTCGGTCACAACCTTTCCGTCCTTCAGGACGAAGGAGTCGTTTGCCTGGCTCCCCCTGAGCTCCGCTAACCCGAAGCCCAGGCCGAACTCAACGCCTTTTACGGCCGGGATCCTGAAGAGGGCCGAGGCTATATCCGCCTCGATGTCCTCCTCCCAGGGGCCGCCGAGGCCCGGAGGAACGTTGAAGGCGACGGCCTCAACAATTCCTCCAACACTATCGCCGGCCTTTCTGGCCCTTTCCATCTCCTCAACCATGGCATCAAAGGCCCTCTCGTCTGGGCAGTAGGGGTTTTTAGAGCTCAACAGCTCCTCGGGAGAAACGTGGGCCTCCACGCGCCCTATCCGCTTGAGGTAAGCCCTAACCTTGATTCCTTCCCTCTCCAGGAGCTTCTTGGCGAAGTAGCCCGCTATAACGACCCCAACCGTCAGCCTCCCCGAGAAGTGACCGCCCCCGCGATAATCGTTATACCCGAAGTACTTTATCCCCGCTGGATAGTCCGCATGCCCCGGTCTCGGCGTGTTCCTTATCTCCTCGTAGTACGAGGAATCCACATCTCTATTTTCCACGATGACGACAACTGGCGTCCCCGTTGTTCTCCCCCTGAAGACCCCCGAGAGGATCTTTGGCTCGTCAGTTTCTCTCCTCTTTGTGGAGAACCTCTCTATGCCCTTCCTCCTCTCAAGCTCCCGTTTGAGCTCCTCAACGCTGACCTCTATTCCAGGGGGGAGTCCCTCTATAAGGACTCCAACAGCTTTTCCGTGGCTCTCGCCGAATATTGAAAAGCCCAGCAGTTTCCCCCTCATCCCAGGAGCCTCCTCAGGTCATCGAAAAACCCCGGGTGCGACTTGGAGACGCTCTCCGTGTCCTCGATTACCGAGGGGCCCTCAGCACCCAGCGCGGCTATGCTCATCGCCATGGCTATCCTGTGGTCGTTGAAGGTCTCTACCTTAGCTCCCCTCGGCCGTCCGCCCTCTATCTCAAGCCCGTCCTCAAGCTCCCTCACCTTAACCCCCATCCTTGACAGGTTGACCGCCATCGCCCTCACCCTGTCGCTCTCCTTGAACCTGAGCTGTCTCGCCCTTATCACGCTCCTCCCCTTTGCATAAGCCGCAACAACGGCCAGTATGGGGAACGAATCCGGGAAATCGGAGCAGTCGAGTGCAACAGCTTTAAGCTCGCCCCCATCTACCTCCACATAATCCCTTCCCCTCTTCACCCTCGCCCCGAACTCCTCAAGCGCATCCAGGAAGGCCATATCCGCCTGCACATCTTCCCTCAAGAGGTTGTTCACCCTAACTTTACCGTACAGGGCCCCAGCTGCCAGGAAGAAGGAGGCAGTTGAGTAATCGCCCGGAACCTTGTACCTTGTCCCCTTAACTCCAGGATAGACCTCGAAGTAGAAGCCGTCCCTCTCAAATTCCACTCCAAATGCCTCCATCGTCCTGAGCGTCATCTCGATGTAGGGCTTTGAGACGGGGTTCCTGGCCTCGACCTTTAGCCCAACCTTCGCCCCCAGAAGGAGCAGGCCACTGACAAACTGGGAGGACTTGGATGCGTCGACCGAGACCCTCCCGGGCTTTACAGGGCCCTTCACGGTAAGCGGGAGGCTAAAACCATCAACCTCCGCCCCAAGGTCCTTCAGGGCTTTCACGAGCCCCTCCATCGGCCTCTCCCTCAGCCTTCTCGCCCCGTCTATGAGGGTTTTCCCCTCAATACTCCCAGCGAGAGCAATCGAAAACCTCGCCGTTGTCCCGGATTCCCTGGCGTAGACAAAGCCAGGGGAGGGCTCCTCTGGAGGCACAACGGTTTTTCCATCCACATCTGCACCGAAGGCCCTTAGGGCGTTCAAAGTTGCCAGGGTGTCATCGCAGACCAGGGGGTTCTCTATGGTGCTCCTCCCTTCAGCCAGCAGGGCAAGGAAGTAGGCCCTGTGAGTGTAGCTCTTCGAGGGAGGGGCATCGAGCTCTCCCCTGACTTCATCAACGGGCCTGATTATCAACGCGATCACCTCAGCTCTGTTATCAGGACTTCCCCAAACTGTTCCCACTCCTCGGCAAGCTCCTCTGGCTCATCCGTGACGGCAAAAACCGCCGGCCCCTTCCCGCTCAGCCCAACCACAGCCTCCCTCTCCAGGGCAATCCTGAAGGGCTCGATGGGGTGGCCAAGATACGTCGAGTAAACCAGACCGTTTATGAGAGCCGCTTTCCTCCACTCGCCCTCAAGGGCCAGTCTTATTGCCTCCTCCACGTAAGGCCTGATTGGGGAGAAGTCCCTTCCGCTTAGGCTTTCCGTTAGGAGGGTCTTTCCGGAGAGTAGGAGCACAACGGGAAGGGGCTCGACTTTGGAACTGTGGAGAACCCTCATCCCGAGGTTGTCGGTGACCCAGAGCGAACCGAAGTAGGAGGCGCAGGCGTCGTCAAAGGCCCCGGTTAGGGTAACACCAGCCCTCTTGGCGGCCTCGACCCCTGCTTTAACCACTTCCATTTCGCTCATATCAAGCCCGAGTGCATTAGCCAGGGCCTTTGAGAGGGCGTTGGCTGCTGCGGAGCTGCTCTTGAGGCCCATCGCAATTGGTATCTCCGACTCTATACTGAACTTGATCCCGAAGTCCTCGCCTGTTTTCTCCCTGAAAACATCAGCGACCGCTTTAACGAGCCTGAAATCCCTAACCTGCTCCCCCCCTAACCCTGATCTCGCCCTCTATTCCATCACCCTTTAACTTGACCTCCGCCCTCGTCCACAGCTTTATCCCGATCGCTGAACCCACTCCCGTTGCGAAGGCGTTGACAACGGTAACGGCGCTACTGGCCGAGGCCCTCAAGCGCAGCCCCCCTCATAAGCCCTTCGTCTGGCTTAAATCCCGTCCAAAGCTTGAAGCTCTCGATGCCCTGATAGACGAGCATCCAGAGGCCGTCAACTGTTTTACAGCCCATCAGCTCGGCCTCGGTGAGGAGGCGCGTCTTCAGGGGCTTGTAAACTATGTCCATGACGACGAGGTCTTTCCTCAGCATTTCACCGGGAACAGGAGTTTCCCAGGAGTTCATTCCGACGGAGGTGGCGTTTATCAAAACCTCGGCCCATTCAAGGTACTTCCCAAGGTTCTCCCTGTTCAGAGCTTCCCCCATTATTCCAAAGCGCTCCAGGGCCTTCGCCTTTTCGGGGGTTCTGTTGAGGACGACCACTTCGTTGTCCTTGGAAAGTTCGTAGGCTATTGCCTTCCCCGCACCTCCTGCTCCGATGATGAGTATCCTCCTTCCCCCCAGCTCGATGGCCCTTTCGAGGGCCCTCCTCGCGCCCAAGCCGTCGGTTGTGTGGCCTTCCAGCTTTCCTTTTCTGTTAACGACCGTGTTGACGCTCCCGATTTCTCCCGAGTCCTCGGAGAGTGAGTCGAGGAAATGAATCACCGCCTCCTTATGCGGCATTGTTACGTTCAGGCCCGAGATTCCGAGGGCCCTGACGCCTTCCATGGCATCTCCGAGCCTCTCTGGAGGGACCTCAAAGGCAAGGTAGATAGCATTAATCCCCAGGGCCTTGAAGGCCGCGTTGTGCATGACCGGGCTAAGTGAGTGTCTCACAGGAAAGCCGATCACCCCGTAGAGCCTCGTTTCCGCGTCAGCCAAAGAGCATCACCCTCAGTCTGTCCAGTTCCTCCGCCCGGAGCTGTCCTGGAGCTACTTCCCCGTCAAGGGGGGCGTACGTGAACGGCGCCAGCTGGGCCGAAAAGACCCTGGAGATTCTCCCGAGGGGCCCCATGCAGAAGGCGATGAGATTCTCCGCGTGCTCATAAAGCCTCAGAACCCTCAGGTTGTCAAGGAGGGAGTTTGCTGTGGTGACTATCTTTATTATCTCAGGCTCCAGCTCCTCCATGTCCTCGAGGAGAGTCAGGAGCTTCCCAAAGCCCGGCGTTCCATTAAAGTCGTGGTGTGAGAGAATAACACCAACCCCGTTCTTCCTGGCGAGCTCAATGACTTCCTGGGCTATCTTTGAACCGAACTCAACGTCAACGTAGGCGGGGTTTAGGGCGATACCCCTTCTGTAGAGGCCAAGTCTCGTCTCATCATCGAGGGGCCGGATTCCCCCTTCTTCCCTCATCCTCGGCGTGAAGATGAGCTTTTTAGAATATTCCCCAGCACTTCCAGTCCTTCAAAGCTCTCAAAGGAGTCGAGCCTGACCTCGTAGAGGTCAAACTTCGAGGTTTTTATCTTCTCAAGCGCTTCCTCTGGGTTTTTGGCAGTCACAACTCCCGCTATCATCCCTCGTTGCCTCCAGGGCCCTTTTCAAAACAGCCTCATCGACTTCCTCAACGACGACATCGCCTATTTCAACCGGGATGACGAAGGTTATCCTCCCGTACCAGGCCTTCTTGTCGAGCCTCATCTCCTCCAGTATCTCCTTCGCCCTAAAGGGGTGCCCCGTGGGGAGCCCGAGCCTTCCCAACAGCTCCTCCGCCTTTCCAGAATCGAAGCCGTAGAGCTCTTCCCCGACCTTCGAGGCCACCATAAGCCCCATCGAAACCGCAAGCCCGTGCTTTATTCTATAACCCGACAGCTTCTCGATTGCGTGTCCGGCTGTATGCCCGAGGTTGAGCATCCTCCTCAGCCCTCCCTCTATCAGGTCCTTCTCAACCACTTCCGCCTTAAAGAGGGCACACTCCTTGATGAGGGTCTCGTTTATCCCTTCAAAGTTCCTGGTGAGGGCGTAGATGTTTCTGTCGAGCAGGGCGTACTTTGCAACTTCCCCAAGGCCGTTCCTTATTTCCTCCTCTGGGAGCGTGGAGAGGGTTTCTTGGGCTATCAGGACGAAGTTTGGAAGGTAAAACGTCCCTATCATGTTCTTCCCGTTGAAGTTCACTCCCGTCTTGCCCCCTATGGCCGCGTCCACCTGGGCCAAAAGCGTCGTTGGAACGAGGCCGAGGAGGGTCCCCCTCATGTATGTCGAGGCCACGAAGCCCGCTATGTCTGTTACGACTCCCCCTCCGAGGCCTATAAGGAGGGACTTCCTCGTGAAGCCCTCCTCCTGGAGCCTCTTCCAGATGGCTACGGCAGTCTCAAGGCTCTTGTACTCCTCGCCGTCCGGGATCACTATCCTTATCGGCTCCTCTATCCCTTCGGCGGCCTTTTCAAGCCAGAGCCTCTCCACCGTCGTGTTCGTCAGAAAGGCGATCCTGTGGGGGTTCAGCTCCTCCACGAGGGAGGGAAGGGTGGAGAGGGGGCCGAAGCTCAGGCCCTCCATCCGAGCCCCCCCAGCTCCATGAGGAAGACCTCTGTGTACCAGTCGTTCTCCTCGACCCTCTCCGAGAGCACGTACCTCGGAACGCCCTCGGCAGCCTCTCTCGATGTTGTCCCTTTCCATCCAAGCCCTTCAAGCTCCCCCAAAAGCCTCTCGAAGTCCTCGAAGGTCAGCTGCTGGGCCGAGTCCGAGAGGGCCTTCTCAGGCTCGGGGTGAACCTCGACCATTATCCCGTCGGCCCCGACTGCATAAGCCGCTTTTGCCAGGGGCATCACGAGCTCCCTCCTGCCCGCTGGATGCGAGGGGTCAACTATTATCGGCAGGTGGGAGAGCTCCTTGACGACTGGAACGGCTGAGATGTCCAGGGTGAACCTTGTGGAGGTTTCGAAGGTTCTTATGCCCCTCTCGCAGAGGATAACGTTCTCGTTGCCCCCGCTTAGTATGTACTCGGCCGAGTAGAGAAGCTCCTGAACCGTGTTGGCCATGCCCCTCTTCAGAACCACGGGGTTGTCGACCTTTCCCACAGCCTTAAGCAGCTCGAAGTTCTGGGAGTTCCTGGCACCGATCTGGAGCATGTCGGAGTACTTTGCAACCAGCTCAACCTGCGAAACATCCATGACCTCCGTGACGGTCACGAGGCCGTATTCATCAGCTGCTCTCCTCATCCACTTCAGGGCCTCCTCTCCGTGCCCCTGGAAGGAGTATGGACTCGTCCTCGGCTTGAAGGCCCCTCCGCGGAGAACTTTAACGCCTTTCTCAGCCAAGAACTCCGCGACCTTCATTATTTGCTCCTGGCTCTCCACCGCACAGGGGCCGGCCATTACAGTGAATCCGTCGCCGATTTTAACCTCTCCGACCTTAACGACGGTTTTCGGCTTGGAGCCCTTCTCGAATTTGAACCTCATGTCAGCACCACCTCAACCTTCCTCACAACGCTTTCTGCCGTCAGGCCATAGCGCTCCAGGAGTGCGAAGTAGTCCCTACTCGACCTCCCGAACTCGGTTGTTCCAATCCTGATGAGCCTCTTCGGCATCTTTTCCGAGAGAACCTCAGCTACCGCTCCTCCGAGGCCGCCGTGGATGCTGTGTTCCTCAAGCGTGACCACGAGCTCCACCTTGGATGCGAGATTCAGCAGTGTTTCCTCGTCGAGGGGCTTTATCGTGTGCATGTCAACGACTCCAGCGCTTATTCCCCTCTCCTCAAGTTTCCTGGCCGTTTCGAGGGCCACCGACACCATAACGCCGGCTGCCACAAGGAGGACATCGTTCCCCTTTCTGAGGACGCTGGCCTTCCCCAGCTCCAGCTTTGGACTATCGTAGACCCTCGGTGCGTGGTCCCTGCCGAGGCGCATGTAGACGGGCCCATCAAGCTCGACTGCCTGCCTGAGGAGGACTGGAACTGACTGGGCATCCGCTGGAACAACGACCGTCATGTTCGGGAGGACGCGCATGAGGGCTATGTCCTCAAGGCACTGGTGTGATGAACCATCCATGTGGTCTGAAAAGCCCGAGTGCGTTGGAATGAGCTTGACGTTGAGGTTGTCCCTGGCTATCGTGTTCCTTATCTGCTCCCAGGCCCGCATCAGGAAAGCCGCAAAGGCCGAAACAACGGGGATTTTTCCCGCTATTGCCAGACCACCCGCCATCGAGACCATGTCCTGCTCGCTTATGCCAACCTGGATGAACCTCTCGGGAAAGGCCCTCTCGAAGTAGGCAGTTTTCGTCGAGCTCTTGACGTCCGCATCGAGGACTACTAAATTGGGGTTCTCCCTTCCGAGCTCAACCAAAGCCCTCCCGAAGGCTTCCCTGAAGCTCTCGATCACACTCCCCACCTCGCTATGATGATCTTCGGCCTTCCTACGAGTTTTTTGGCCGTTTCGAGGGCCTTCTTGAGCTCCTCCTTCCTGTTGGGGACTTCAATAACCTCCCAGCCAAAGGCCCTCCACTTGTCCGCCAGCGGTTCCTTGCTCAGTATCTCCTCTGTTCCTCCCGTGAGCTGGAAGTAGTTCCTGTCGACTATAGCTACCACCCTATCGAGCCTGTGGTGCGATGCTGTCATGGCAGCTTCCCAGACCTGGCCCTCGTCCAGCTCGCCGTCGCCGAGTATGACGTAGACGTACCCATCTTCCCCGTCGATGCGCTTGGCCATCGCTATCCCGTTGGCCACCGAGAGTCCCTGGCCGAGGGAGCCGCTCGAAACTTCTATGAAGGGCAGCCCCCTGATTACATGGCTCGGGAGGCCGTCTATGTCCGCGAAGCTGTAGAGCTCCTCGTCGCTGAGAAGACCCATCTCGTGGAGCATCACGTAGAAAGCTGGAGCCGAGTGGCCTTTGCTGAGTATTACGACGTCTTTCTCTCCCTTCTCCTCGAGCACTGCCGAGAGAATTTCGAGGCAGGTCTCCGAGGACTCGAGGTGGAAGTTGTTGACGGGCTGGAGCATGCTCTGGAGCTTTGTCCTCGGATCTAGGGCCTCACTCATGGCCGTTCACCTCCAGAAGGCTGAGAATCATCCTCCCGTGCTCGGTAAGCCTAACGGGCCTAGGGTTTTCCTTAGTGCCGTAGTCTATGAGGCCCAGCTCCTTCAGAATTCTGGCGTTCAGCTTCAGCGTCGAGAGGGCTTTTCTTTCCTTTCTGCTGAGCTCCTCAAGGAGAGAATTCAGGGAGCGGTGTCTGCCGTTTATGCTCCTCAGTATAAGCCTCTGGTTCTCGTTCAAAGCCCTCAGAACGAGCTTCCTGATTACCTCTTCCCCGCCGGGGGTTACTAATATTGGCGGGGCATCACCCATTGGCGGGACATCACCGATCACCGGAAGTTTAGGGCATATTAAACTATTTAAAACTTTGGCTAGGTTAAACTGCCTAACTAGCTAAAATTTTCAAAAGACGTTTATAGTCCAATTCGAAGGTTGATGTTTTATAGTGCTGATAATTCAGAATTTTTGCTTTTCTTGAGGATATTGCTATGGTAGAACTTATATAAGCTTTTGGGAAAATTTCGTTCTTAATTTGAAGTAAGTGGAATAGTTAACGAGAGAGTTTAACTTATTTTCTGATGCTCATTCGCTCGAGAGATCGTATCCCATAACTTAACATTTTGAGCCGGCTTATCTTAATGATTTACCATATCTTCGGAGATAAAAAATACTTTCACATTTATAAGCTCAGCATCCCAGCCGAATTCTTTGGCTCTTCCTATCAAATATCGGGCAACTTTCTCGCTTCGTCTTCCTTGCCGTTCCGAGAATAACTTTGAGCTTCATGCTACCACCGTGTGGAATTTCTGTTTTGGGGCTTTAAGTTTATCCTTTCGAAGTGAAAAGCTTCGAAGTTCAAAACTTCACACTTTGTTAGGACAACCTTTTTAAATTAGGGTTGCCTAATTAATTGTGAGGTGAACCAAATGGTGAGGGTTGGAGAAGTGGTTCCCAATTTTGAGGCCGATGCCTACTTCCCGGAGAAAGACGAAATAGGAAAGCTCAAGATTTCGGACTACAGAGGTAAATGGGTTGTTCTAGCCTTTTATCCAGCGGACTTTACATTTGTCTGCCCAACGGAGCTTGAGGAGCTCGCTGAGTATTACGAGGAGTTCAAGAAGGAAGGTGCTGAAATAATTAGCGTATCTACTGATACAGCTTACGTTCACAAAGCTTGGCACGACCATTCCCCTGCAATCAAAAAGGTGCGCTATCCAATGCTAGCTGATCCTGCGGGGAAGATATGCAGGCTCTTTGGAACCTACATTGAGGAGGAAGGCATCTCCTGGAGGGCCACTTTCATAATAGATCCGGATGGAAAAGTTGTCAGCATGGACATTCACGACAACAGCATAGGGAGAAGTGCCAAGGAAATACTTAGAAGGCTCAAAGCTTCCAAATATGTAAGAGAACACCCAGGAGAAGTTTGTCCGGCGAGCTGGGAGCCAGGCAAGGAAACTTTAAAAGTTAGCCTTGAGCTAGTTGGAAAGATCTAAACCCTTATTCTATTATTTTTTGTTAAATATTATTCTGGAAATTTTTCACATTGCTAAGCCCATTAAGCCATGCTTCTCAAAGTTGTTGAATTATGTCGGATGTCATAAAGTTATAGTTCGATATTAGAAGTAAACTGGTTTATAAAATGGTAATTTTCTTGTGGATGGGTGCATTTAACTTTTGCTATTTCGAAATTTCAATTCTGAAAGGGTAAAAATAATAAGCCGACAAAATTATTTTAGGTTGGTCTAAAATTGGAGGTGAAAAAATGATAGGGCAGTTCCTAATCACATTTAGGGAGGTATTGGAAGCTGCGATAATCGTTGCTATCATAATTGCCTACCTTAAACGTACCGGTAGGGAAAGGCAGATCAAAGACGTATGGACAGGAGTTGGATTATCAGCACTTGCCAGTGTAGTTTTAGGGGCTGCAATCCTTGCACTCTATGGAGGCCTTGAGGAGAAGGAGCTCTTTGAAGGAGTTGCCTCTTACTTGGCTGTCATAGTGCTAACGAGCATGATTTACTGGATGGCCACCAAAGGAAGGAACATCAAAGCCGAAATAGAAAGCAAGGTAAGCAAGGCCATAAACCCCTTCGCTTTAATAGGATTCACCTTCATAGTGGTTTTCAGGGAGGGTCTTGAGACGGTGCTATTCCTTACGCCCTTTGCAACGCAGGACTTAGCTGGGACTCTGGCGGGGCTTCTCCTGGGAGCAGGTGCCGCTTTGATACTCACCTACCTAATCTATGGGGTGGGAATGAGAATAAACCTGAGGACGTTCTTCTACTACAGTTCTATACTGCTCGTTTTCGTTGCCGCTGGATTAGCCGGCTACGGAACCCACGAGCTCATAGAGTGGGCCGAGGAGGAGGGCATGCACCTCGGCTTTATTGAGGAGACAGCCTACAACCTCGGCATTCCCAAGGAGAGTGTGTTCCACCACAAGGGAGCTATTGGTTCGATCTTTGCGGTTCTCTTCGGCTACTCCGTGAAGATGGAGTGGGGAAGGGTGATAGTCCAGTTCGGCTACCTTATAGTGGCTCTCTATCTTGTCTTAAGGGCATATGGCAAAGAACCTTCCTTAGCTCCAAGGAACTCCAGATTAAAAAGCACCGGATGATTCTCTTTTATCCATTTTTGTCCAAAAACGTATAAAAAGGGTGAACCGTAATTCAAGCTTGGTGAGGAAAATGAATGTGAAAGAATTCAAGAAGATAGCTCTTGTTGGAGCAAGCAAAAACCCCGCTAAGTATGGGAATATAATATTGAAGGATCTCCTCAGCAAAGGCTTTGAAGTCCTCCCGGTGAATCCGAATTACGATGAGATTGAAGGCTTGAAATGCTACAGGAGTGTGAAGGAACTCCCGAAGGACGTGGACGTTATAGTCTTCGTCGTCCCGCCCAAGGTAGGCCTTCAGGTGGCCAAGGAAGCTGTTGAAGCAGGCTTCAAAAAACTCTGGTTCCAGCCGGGGGCGGAAAGCGAGGAGATAAGGGAGTTCCTTGAAAGGGCAGGAGTTGAGTACAGCTTTGGGAAGTGCATAATGGTCGAGACGAGCGACAAAAAGATGTTCCTGGAGGTGTGAGAGTGTTTTATTACGTGAGAAAGTTCGAGGAAGACCTTGACTTCCTATGGGAGCGCTTCAAGAAGAGGCTTGAAGAGGAGGGCTTTCTCCTAATAGGGGAAAGGATTCCTGTGGCGATAGTGGAAAGAGAGGATGGCATTGTCGCGGACTATCATCTCCTATTCATATGTGACAAAGAGCTCGTGGCAGAGCTTGTGAAGATAGACCCAAACATAGGAGCTTTGCTCCCCTGCACGGGTTTTGGCTACCGCAGAGAGGACGGAAACTACCTCGGCGTTACTTTGCCCAGTGTGGCGTGGAAGATAGCAGGGGAAGAAGTAGTTAAGCTCATGAGGCCCATGGAAGAGAGGGTCATCAGGATTATTGAGTCGCTGTAATTTCAATTTTTCAAAGCCCCCTTCGCTTTTTCTTTCCACTTTGGAAAAGGTAAGGGCAATAAGCAATTCTTCCCAATAAATTCTGGTGATGCGAATGGCAAAGGCCGTATTGAGGATACCCAACATGAGCTGTGGGCACTGCGTCATGAGGATCAAAAAGGCCATCGAGAGCGTTGGAGCCAAGGGCGAGGTCAGCCTTGAGAAGAAGACTGCCGTTGTTGAGTTCGAGCCCGGAAAGGTGAGCCTTGACGATATCATAAACTCGATAAAGCGCTACGGCTACGAAGTTGAGGTGGAGTAAATGCCCATTGATCCGGTATGTAGAATGGAAGTTAGTGAAGGAACTGAACTTAAAGCAGTATATAATGGCAAAGTTTACTACTTCTGCTCCCCTGAATGTAAGGCTGAATTTGAAGCTAACCCGGAAGAATACATTAAAGGGGAAGAGATGGAACACGAACATGGAAAGCATTCCCACGAACATGGCCACAGAAGACATGGATGTTGTCACTGATCTTTTTCTCTCTTAATCTTTTGGTGCACTAGAATCAATTTCTGTTAGTGCGGGTACAGTACGATGAAAGAATATGATTTTGTTATTATTGGAGGTGGAGCGGCGGGATTTGCTGCGGCTTTAAAAGCGGATGAGCTTGATGTAAAGACCCTCATGGTCAACCGAGGCCCGATTGGAGGGACGTGTGTAAACGTCGGCTGTGTTCCGACTAAGTATCTCCTAACCGCCTTGGAACTCAAGAAAAGGGCGTTGATGGGCCATTACTCTGGCCTAAGCTTTACCCTTAAGGAGTTTGACTTTAGAAAACTGCTGGACGGAAAGGATGAACTCGTAAAAAAGCTAAGGAGGGAGAAGTACGAGAAAGTTCTGGAGAGTCTAGAGAACGTGGATTACATCGACGGCTCCGCGAGGTTTAGCTCAAACAGTGAAATCGTGGTAAACGGCGAGAAGATCAAGTTCAAAAAGGCCCTCATAGCAACGGGTGCAAAGCCAAGAATTTTAACCATAGGCGGTGTTGAAGACGTTAAGGACAGAATTCTAACCCACATTGAGGCTCTTGAACTTGAAAAGGTTCCCGACTCAGTTGTAATCATCGGGGGAAGAACTCAAGCTTTGGAGTTTGCCCAGATCTTTGCGAGAGCTGGGAGCGAGGCAACTCTTCTGCAGAGAAGCATGAGGATAATGCCCACAGCTGAGCCTGAACTGGCAATAGAACTTGAGGACATTCTAAGTGAGGAGGGGACCAATATAAACACCTCTGCGAGGATAAAACGCCTTGAAAGAGCTGGAGAAGGAGTTAGAGTTCATGCTGAAGTGGGAGGAAAAGAGAAGATGTTTGAAGCACAATACGTTTTCTTCGCAACTGGGAGAAGTCCAAATACCCACGATTTGGGCCTCGAGAACACGGATGTTAAAACCGACGAAAAGGGTTTTGTGGTTGTGGATGAAACTCTGAAAGCGGGCAAAAATATTTACGCGGCTGGAGATGTGATAGGTGAGCCTATGTTAGAGACAGTGGCAGCCAAGGAGGGCTTTACCGCGGCAACAAACGCATTGGAGGAAAAGAACGTTAAAATCGACTATAGAATTGTCCCGAAGGTTGTGTTCACCGATCCGCAGCTTGTGAGTGTTGGGTTAACCGACAGGGAAGCCCAAAAGTTTACGGAATGCTCATGCAGTGCGGTAGAGATCTCAAACGTTCCAAAGGCATTGATTCTAGGTGAAGAAAGGGGCCTGATAAAAATGGTCGTTGATGCAAAAACGAAGGAAATCCTTGGGGTTCATATCTTAGCTTACAACGCCGCTGAGATGATCCCTGAGGCCGCTTTGATAATTAGGAACAGAATGACTATAGATGAGGTTATAGACACTCTTCACGTCTTCCCGACGATGAGCGAGGCAATAAAGCTTGCCGCACTTTCTTTCAAAGGAGACATATCAAAAATGCCGTGTTGTGCCCTCTAGCGTCAATTCTTCTTTGAAAACCCCGATCCCTAAAGACCAAAATGTTAAGCTCGTTAAAGCGATTTTCCACTCACTTAATGGCTCATAAAGTGGGCAAATTAAGTATGCACAGCTTGTCGTCGGTAAAAAGAGAATAATTTTGTGGGGGAAAGTTTGGAAGAACTTCATGGGATAGTAAACTGGGACGAAGACCGTTAAAGCTGTTAGAGTGATGTTCAAAACTCTCATTATAATTATCGGCTCCTTGAGTTTCACACTTATGTAGAGTCCAACGAAAACACTCCAAAGCCATAAAAACGCTAAGAGAAGAATTATTTGGGCTATTCTCAGGAGAGAAAGTCCCCTCACGTAGGTTAAAGTAACGATGAGAATGACCAAGTAAGGCAACGCGGGAATGCTCATCCCTACTGAAATTCCAAGGCCGAGCTTCAGCGGATGCACCGGAAGGGTTGAGAGTATATCATAAAACTTTGAGCGCGTTTTCATTCCCGCTATCTCTATGGCTAGGTCGGCTATCCCGACGCCGGCAACAAAGCTGATCATTCCACCAATGAGTGCCGTCGGGAAAAGCTTTCCACCGCTCACGACGGTCAGGAGAAATATGAAGGAGAGCGGTCTAACGGCGAAGCTTATAAGGGAAGCCCTGCTCTTCGTGAGGGCCTTGGCGTAGTACTCGATTACGCTAATCATCAGACCACCCCAGCAGAAACAGGTCTTCAATTGTAAGTTCTTCAATTTTGAAGGGCACTCCTCTGGAGATGAGCGATTCTGTGAGTTCTTCAAGCTCTCTTTCGCTTTCCGGATAAACAAAAGTGTATTTCCCTGCTTTTTTGACAGCATATTCTCCTACGTCCGCGTACTCAAACAGCACAACTTTCTTCCTAAAGCGCGGCAAGTAGTGCTTTACGATATCCTCGGGCTCCCCCTGGAGCAGTATCCGCTTGTCAAGCAGAATTACCTCGTCGCAGACCTTTGAGACCTCATCTATATAATGACTGGTCAGAAAAATCGTTGAACTTTTGGTTTTCTCTCTTAAAATCTGCCAGAGTTCGAACCTCGCCGAGGGGTCTAAGCCGACTGTAGGCTCGTCCAAGAAGTACAGCTCAGCGTCGAAGGAAAGGACCATAGCAACCAGCGCTTTTCTAACCATCCCGCCCGAGAGCTCTACCATTGGCTTGTCGGCATAGCTTATGTTGAATTCTCTTATAGCTTCACGGGCTTTTTCTTTTGCCTCTTGCCTCTTCAGCCCGCGCATTCTAAGGTAGTGGTAGATATACTCAAAAGGCGTGAGGGTGTAGAAGTGGGCTTTGACCTCCTGAGGTAGAAGGGAAATTCTCTTCCTTATTTCAGTGCTCCCCTTTCCCACTTCATGGCCCAGAACGTAGGCTTTCCCTGATGTAGTCGTCTTCTGGGGGTTTAAGAAAGAGTTTAACTCTTACTACTCAGCCTTAATTTCAACCATCTTAACATTAATCCTCCCGGGGTTAATTTTTAATGTGATTGACAGGTTATTCTTCCTTAATAACGTAGTCAGGTTGGGAGTGTTGGTTTCTTTAGTAAGCATTGGCGCTTACACATCCATTCAGCTATTCTCACCCAAACGACATATTACGTAGGTTGCGAAATACCTAAACTCAATTAACTTTCAACACGTATCCTAATAATTGCTTTGCACTGCTGTTCAGCCCAATATTGCTGTTTATCCCCTTCAATTTGATATCTAGCTTGATAAGTGTGAATTATTCTATCTTCTTAATATTAGCGTGGTGATTGAATGATGAAAGTCCGCTCTTTACCTCTTAGAACAGAGTATGGGCACAGCTGTTCGAACAATGCTATTCCGTGCTATCTCTTTTCGTTTTGTGTGAAATACGTTTATAACCTCCCCTTTTGTATTTGTCATCATGACGCATCACTATGGCTATGTGAGTGCAGTTTTAGCTGCTCTGCTCTTTGGAATAAGTTCAACGCTGAATAAAATCGCCCTTAGAAATGTTCATCCAATGATAATAGCGGGAAGTATCTATCTAACGGCGGGGATAGTTTTAATGCTCCTTCGCTTTACGCCGCTCAGGGGCAAAATCCTTGAGAGGCTTGAATTCAGGGTCAAAACTCAAGAATTCTTCTCAAAGCGAGACATTTTAATATTAGCCTTTATAGTACTTTTTGGATCTTTCTTAGCCCCTCTTTCGTTCATGTTTGGCTTGAATAGGACAACAGCTGTTAATGCGTCCCTTTTACTCAACACCGAGACGCTGTTTACTGTTTTAATAGCTCTTATAGTCTTTAAGGAAAGAGCCTCAAGAAGAAGCATTATCGGAATTCTCTTAATCTTAATTGGAGCCGTTGTAATCTCGACAGAAAACTTTAGGGAAGTAGAGCTGAGCAAGGGCATTGTCGGGAACATTTTAATAATCTTGGCAGGTCTTTCATGGGCGATAGATAACAACCTGAGCAAGCTGTTAAGCGTTAAGAGGGACTTGCTCTTGGTAACTTCGTTGAAGGGGCTGTTTGGAGGAAGTGCACTGTTAACTCTAGCCTCTCTAATTGGAGTCCCCTTTTACATCCCGCTCCAGAGCCTTCCGTACGTTTTAACCGTCGGTGCGTTCAGCATTGGCTTTTCCCTCGTACTGTTCCTGTTCGCCCTTAGAGAAATCGGTGCGATGAGGACGGGAGCAATTTTCTCGACCTCCTCACTCATAGGTGCTCTCTTCGCTTTCCTAGCTCTTGGCGAGAGCCTCACGGCACTGAAGGTCGTCTTTGGCATGATCATGCTCCTTGGAGCGTACGTGCTCTCCGGAGAAGAAATCCACAAGTAACTGCTTTTTGAATGGGGAAGAACTACCGGGGTTAGAGCGGCTTCATCATTCTGTAGAACCGGTACTTTTTGCCCCCAAGCCCAATCTCATGCTCCCTCTCGATGGTATAGCCGAGCTTTTTGTAAACTGCTATCGCCACCTCGTTGTCCACCTCAACGTCCAGGGCGAGCTTCTTAGCCTTGCTTTCCCTGGCAAGCTCTTCCGCCTTCAGCATCAGAGCCTTTCCTATTTTCCTCCCCCGGAAGTCCGTATAGACCGCTACGTTGCTGATGTAGTAACCGCCCTTCTCAAGCCTTCCACTCCCAGAGATGGAGCTTATGAAGGCCGGAAGCTGCCTGAGGAAGTCGAAGCCGAGGATTTTCATCATGAGCCAGCCGGTATTGCCTTCTTCTTTATTCTTCGCCTTCCAGTCGTAGCTTAGGAGCATTCCGGCTATTTTCCCCTTGAACCTCGCAAAAACGACGTGCTTATGGCTGAAAAGGTTATCCTTTTCGAGGAAAGCCCCCACAAAGAACTTCCTGAACTTTTTCCCCAGGAGGTCTGGAAAAAACTCCGGAGCTGAAATGCGCATGAGCTCTGCGAAGTGCCCGGCTTCTTCCGGCGTTCCTTTGGCAGGTTCAATAACAATCTCTGGCATGGGACAGTATTCGCGGGGCAATTATTTAAGCCTTACTGAAAAGGAGATAATCGAAGGGAGATTAAAAAAGGAGCTCCACCCAGTTCTCCCGCTTCTTCTTGTAGACCCTGATCAGGCCCCTCTCCTCAAGGCGCTTGAACATTCTCCACGCGGTCGTCTTCGGTATGTTGAGCATCTTCTTCATCTCTGCCTGAGGTGCTTTGCCTCCTCTGTCGTAGAGATACAGCAAAACTCTCATTTCATCCCTTGAGAGATCCATCCCTTCGATTTTCTTCTGGAACTCTTCCCTGGTTAATGGTAGGGAGAACTTGCTTGTAGAGCTTTCCGACAGTTGCTTCTTGATTAATAAATACCCTCCAGCGATCAGTATTGCTAAGATCGGTATTGCATAAAAGAACCATTTTGTGTTTGTTTCTTGCTGTACTCCTTGTTGGGGTGGACTTGGGGGATTGCTTTCGACTTCTGTTCCCAAAGTAGCAGAGGAAGGGTTTCTTTCGATTACGTATGAAACGCTGATGTTTCCGGGGGGCATTATGAGTTTGTTCTTGTCGATTTTAAGGGGGACTGAATTTAACCCGACTATCACGGCATTTTCAGGGAAAACAATCGTTACTGGGACTTCGGAAGTTAAATTAATACTCCAAAGCGGACCATCTTTAGATGTCAAATCAGGAGTGTAGTAAGTAACTAGGATATTAGTAACATTCTCAAAATAAATGAACAAGATAGAGTTATTCAACTTATACAAGAGGGGTTCATTATTTTCGTCTCTAACCATTAGGCCCTTAACGTTTCCTCCTATTAGGGGAACGTCTACTACTACAGTATATTCATCGGGAGTTATTATTTGGGTAACTTTTACATACCCATCTTCATACACGGCAAGTTCTATGTTCTCCACTGTATATTGGGCTAAAGTAAGGGGTGAAAAAACAAAAAGCAAGAGTATACTGACTACAAGCTTCCTGTTCACTTGAAATCCCTCCATATGTTATTAATTGTCCTCTTCCTCTTTTTCAGGCTCGTTGGATTCATCATTTTTTGGGAAGTTATATTCCTCCCAATTTTCTCTCCAATTTTCTGTATAGTTCTCTTCATGTTCTTCTTTCTCTTCTTCATGATCTTCTTCCCATTTTTCCGTGTAGTTTCCTCCATGGTTTTTATCTTTCTCTTCTTCCCATTCATACTCCTTTTTGTACTCGTCATTTTCCTCATACTCTTTATGATTTTCTTTTTCACTCTCCCATTCTCCTCGCTCACAGTACTTCTCATAATGCTCTTTCTCGCCCTGTTCTCTATATTCCTCGCAGTATTCCTTCAAGTACTCCTCGTAAAATTCTTCCCGAACCTCTTTGATCTCGTTTACAATGTCCCTCAGCTCTTCATTGATTTCTTTTATTAGCTCTAGGGCTTCGTCGTATTCTCCTTCTTCTATGAGGTTGTTGACCTCTTCCACAATCTCCCTAAGTTCTTCTTGGTAATCTTTCAGGATATCCCTGATTTCTTCTTCATACCCTGGGGGATATGTAACATTGGAAATCTGTGTCAGGTTTTCAATCATGTTCATGAGTTCAATCGTTCTGTTTAGTTGCACGTTCAGCTTGGAGACAAATACTATTGAGATTTCATCGGCTTTCATTGAGAGCATTTGTGGGATTAAATCTTCTTCAATTGCTTCACTCAGCTTTTCTCTGAGGTCTTCAGCAAGCTTGAGGTCTTCATTGAGTGCGGTAAGATTTCCGTTAGTTATGTCAATCTCAACTTTTTCGTAAGCTTCTGCTGTTTGGTTATATAATTCAAGGAAAAGTGAGACATCTATTCCCAACTGCGATGCCTCATTTAGGATCTCCTCTACATAGGAGAGGTACTCTTGTGCCCTTCTAAGTTCTTGTTGAGCTTCGATTATAAGCTCTTCGTACTCTTCAGTTTCGTTTTTAGTTGTCTCTTCTTCTGGCATTAGTTCTTTAATTATATCTCTATACCCTTCCATGGCTTCCATTGCAAGCTCTATTGCAAGTTGGTAGTTTGAGCTGTTGTAAGCCCCCCATGCGGCTTCTCTGAGAGCCTCCGTTTCATTAAACTCCTGAAGAATTTCGTTGTCTACATTAAGGGTAGCGTTAATCATAACAGTAACATAGTTCGAGAGCTTCTCGATAATAAGCAACAGACCATAAGCTTGCTCCGCCAAGCTCACATTGAGCGTAATATCTACAGTTACATTGCCCATTACTGTTGTTTCATTGTCAATAGAGGCTGTCTCATTTGACATCGTCACGTTGCTTGCCAGCCCTATGCTTCCGAGCAATAAGAGAGCAAAGAGTGATGCACCAATCACTCTTTTTGAGATCATGTTTTCTCACCTCAATTATACGTGGGAGGTCTTTATATTTTAGGGAAACGGTGGAATTTAAAGGTTTCATTGAGTTTCTAGGAGTTTCTTTGAGCGAACAGAATTGTGCCATTTCTGTGAACTTATAGTAGAATTTCTAAATTCGTTGTTTTATAGTTTTAGCTTTATTGTTTTAGCATTAGTGATAGTAAATGAGGGACAAAGTTTATAAATATTTGCACAATTGTTCAAATATGGAGGTGATGAAATGACAGAAATATGCAAAGTATATGAGGAACATATGGATAAGATACTAGAGGTTGAAAAGAAGTTACCAGAGGAGGAATTGATTTTAGACATTGCAGACTTCTTTGATGCTTTGGGGAACCCAACTAGGTTGAAGATACTTTTTGCGCTTCTAGAAGAAGAATTGTGCACATGTGACCTCTCAAATATTACCGGTCTCTCAGTGTCTGCCATTTCACATCAGTTGAGGATCCTAAAGGACAGGAAAATCGTCGCTTACAGAAAAGATGGGAAGAACGTTTTCTACAGGTTGGATGATAAGCACATCAAAGATGTCTTGAAAATTGCATTGAAACATGTGAGGGAGTGAGGTATGCCTAAAAAGCTCAAATTGGAAGGCCTTGATTGCGCAAGCTGTGCTTACGAAATAGAGGAAGCACTGAAAAAAGAAGGCTTTGAGTTTGCTCTGGTCAACTTTGCTACAAAAGAGGCCGTAATAGAGGGGGATATAGAGAAGGCAAAGAGAATAATCAAGAAAGTCGAACCAGACGTGAAGGTAATAGACGCTGAAGAGCACGAGCATGGCCACGAGCACCATCATGATGGAGACGAAGACCCTAAGAAGGCGCTCTACTTCATAACACCCTCGCTCATGTTGTTTGTTATTGGAATCGTCTTGAGATACTACTACGACATGGACAATGCCTTCGTGTTAGGGATCTTTACAATGAGTTATCTTCTTGTCGGATGGAAAGTACTCAGGAACGCTGTGATCAACTCAATACGCGGTAATGTATTTGATGAGAACTTCCTTATTGCGATAGCTACGCTGGGAGCTTTTGCTATTAGGGAATACCCTGAAGCTGTTGGTGTCATGCTGTTCTATGTCGTTGGAGAATTCTTCCAAGATCTGGCGGTAAATAGATCGAGGCGTTCGATTAAGTCCCTCCTTGCCCTGAAGGCCGAGTACGCTAACCTCCTTGTAGGGGATAAAGTTGTTCAAATAAAGCCTGAAAAACTCAAAGTTGGGGACATAATTCTAATCAAGCCGGGTGAGAGAGTTCCAGTTGATGGTATCATTATCCAGGGAACTTCAAACGTTGACACATCCGCCCTGACTGGAGAGAGCGTTCCAAAAACTGTTAGAGAAGGTGATGAGATCCTCTCAGGCATGCTTAACCTGAGTGGTCTCCTAAAAGTAAAGGTGACAAAAGAGCTCAGAGAATCAACGATTACAAGGATTCTTGAGCTCGTGGAAAATGCGAGTGCTAGAAAAGCTAAGACAGAGAGGTTTATTACAAAATTCGCTCGCCGTTATACACCAAGTGTGGTAGCTCTAGCAACATTAGTAGCAGTGATTCCACCACTAGCATTTGGAGAGCCCTTTTCAAAGTGGGTTTATAGGGCTTTGGTTCTGCTAGTTATTTCATGCCCCTGCGCCCTTGTGCTTTCGATTCCCTTAGGGTACTTTGGGGGAATTGGAAGAGCTGCCAAAGAAGGAATCCTTGTTAAAGGGTCAAACTTCCTTGATGCGCTTAGCAGAGCTACAGTAGTTGCTTTTGACAAAACTGGAACCCTAACCAAGGGTGTTTTCAAGGTTACAAAGATAGAAACGAGAAACGGCTTCAGTGAGGATGAAATCTTAAGATTCGCGGCATTAGCAGAGGCTCACTCTAACCACCCAATAGCCAAGGCAATAAAGGAGGCCTATGGAAGAGAAATCGACGAGACTCAAATTAAGGAACATGAGGAGATAGCTGGACATGGGGTCAGAGCGAGGATAGATGACACTGAGGTAATGGTTGGCAATGACAGACTTCTTCATAAATTCAACATCGAGCACGACACATGCCATGTTAAGGGAACAGTAGCCCACATTGTAGTCAATGGCAAATATGCCGGGTATATAATAATCTCAGATGAGATAAAAGAGGACTCGCCGATTGCAGTGAAGGAGCTCAAGCGCCTTGGAGTCAAGAAAGTCATTATGCTCACTGGAGATAACAGGGACGTAGCTGATGAAATCGCCAAACAACTTGGCATCGATGAATTTTACGCAGAGCTTTTACCTGAGGATAAAGTTAAGGTCATTGAGGAGCTTGAGAGAAAGAAAAAGGGCGATGAGAAGATAGTCTTCGTTGGAGATGGCATAAATGACGCTCCAGTGCTTGCCAGAGCTGATGTGGGTGTAGCTATGGGAGCCCTAGGAAGTGATGCGGCAATAGAGACTGCAGATGTAGTCGTAATGGATGACAAGCCTTCAAAGCTTCCTAGGGGAGTAAAAATCGCAAGGAGGACTCAGAGAATAGTGTGGCAGAATATAATACTAGCACTCGGTGTCAAGCTGGCATTCATAAGCCTTGGAATTATTGGGGAGGCAACAATGTGGGAGGCTGTGTTTGCGGATGTAGGCGTTGCCCTTATAGCGGTCTTCAATGCAATGAGGATTCTGAGGTGATGATGTGCTTTACGCATTGGAGTCTTTTTCTTTTCTTAGTCTCCTTTTGTGGTCTGAGACTAAGAAAGCTTACGAAAGAAGAAAACCCTACCGCTTCATGTTTCAGTTGCAATATGGGCGGAATATACGCTCCACTTTGTTCTGATGCCTTAGGTCTCGTTGAGAGGACTTTGGTCAATACAGATAGGTGAAATAGCTGCTCTGGTGCATGTGGTAATTATGGGGGATTGCCGGGCTTGTCATGGTGCTCCTTGCCGGTTTGAGTTTCGCTCAATATAATGTCAGGAATGGATGTGTTCCTTCGATGCTCTCTGCTTCAAGAACCCGAGTGGAAAGGTTATTCCTCCGGATGTCATACGGAAGTTCAGGCTTAGCCTCCGGGGAAAGAGGCTCGTGAGTACCAAAAGCTTAATCAATACCCTCGATATATTTTCAATTTTGGAAGTTTTTTATGTTTCAATTACCGATTTGTAAAGGATAATCTTCATATTACTTCCAGATATACATAACATTGAAGAAAACAAGAGGTGATTCAAATGAACGGGAGAATGAAAGGAAAAATGAAAGGCGGCTGCAAAGGCCATGGAAAGGGTATGAGAGCATGGGTGGAAAACACGCCCGTGAAATGCACGGAATGGGAGAAATGGAGAAAGGGTATACATACACAAAAATGGTCGGGGAGGGGTTCGATGAAACCGTTGCAAAGGTTAGAGAGGAACTAAAAAAAGCAAGTTTTGGAGTTCTCAGCGAGATAAGGGTGGATAAGCTGTTTAAAGAAAAGCTTAACCTGGATATGGAGCCTTATGTCATTCTCGGGGCATGTAACCCAGAGTTCTCCAGTCAACTTGTTGAAATCGATCCAAACAGCGGTTCATTCCTACCTTGCAACATCCTTGTTTATGTTAAAGAAGGGAAAACTCACGTAAGCCTCACGCTCCCAACAATTGCTATGAGTGTAGCCGGGAATGAGGAACTCATTGAAGTCGCTACCAAAGTGGAAGAAATCCTTAGAGATGTTGTGAATAGGGTCTGATTTCCTTTTCAGGAACATTAACCTGGTTAAAATCAGAAATTATTTGGAGGGGTGTGTGATGGAAGAAGATAATGAAGAAAAAATGCATGTCCACCACGGAGCCAGGGGACATGGAGGTCATAATGAAATGGGTCATGACATGCACATAGATCATGAGGCGGAGAGCAGTATGCACACGCATAAGGGCGTGATGGAAGAAAACGCTGGACATGATCATCATATGGAGCACGAACATAAGGGCCACGAAGATCATGGGCACTCACATGCTGAGCATCACAAAATGATGATGGAGGACTTTAAGAGAAGATTTATAGTCTCTGCAATACTCACGATTCCAATACTGATCTTGTCTCCTCTGATTCAGCGGTTCCTTGGGTTTACGTTCACATTCGCCGGCGATCGTTACGTTCTCTTCGGCCTCTCTGCAGTGGTCTACTTCTACGGTGGCTGGCCATTTCTTAATGGTATGGTAGAAGAACTCAAGAAGAGACTACCTGGGATGATGACGTTAATTGCCCTGGCAATTACGGTAGCGTTTTCTTACAGTGTCGCTGTCACCTTTGGGTTGCCTGGAAAAACATTCTATTGGGAGCTTGCCACGCTTATTGACATCATGCTTTTAGGCCACTACATCGAGATGCGTTCTGTTTTAGGCGCTTCAAGAGCCTTAGAAGAGCTGATAAAGCTCATGCCAACTGAGGCTCACTTAATAACCCCAGAGGGAATAAAAGATGTTTCAGTAAGTGAGTTAAAAAAAGGGGGATATTGTCCTTGTCAAGCCTGGAGAGAAAGTACCCTCTGACGGGATCATAATTGAGGGAGAGACAAGTGTAAACGAAGCAATGCTCACGGGGGAGTCAAAACCTGTTTATAAGAAGCGCGGCGACAGTGTTATAGGCGGTTCAATAAATCTCGAAGGCGCAATAAAGGTCAGGATAGAGAAGACAGGGAAGGATACTTACCTCATGCAGGTCGTCGAGCTGGTGAGGCAGGCCCAGGAGACGAGATCTAGAACCCAAGATTTAGCGAACAGAGCTGCTTTTTACCTCACGCTCATAGCGATTACAGCGGGTAGTATAACCCTCGGAACGTGGCTTTATATGGGAATGCCCTTTGTCTTTGCCCTTGAACGTATGGTGACGGTGATGGTTATAACTTGTCCGCATGCTCTTGGATTGGCAGTTCCACTTGTTGTTTCAGTCTCCACGTCGATTTCAGCCAAAAAAGGAATTCTTATAAGGAACAGGGAGGCCTTTGAGAGAGCTAAAGACGTCCAAGTGGTGGTATTTGATAAAACTGGAACACTAACAGAGGGCAAATTTGAGGTAACTGATGTAATCCCACTGGAAGACGTTGAAGAATACGAAATTCTAAAATATGCTGCTGCCCTTGAAGCCCACTCAAGCCATCCAATTGCGCAAGGTATAGTTGAGAAGGCAAAGGAGCTCAATCTCGAATCCTACGAAGTCAAGGAATCAAAAGTTCTGCCGGGTAAAGGAGTTCAAGGTATTATTAACGGAAAAGAAGTCTTTGTAGTGAGCCCCAATTTCGTGAAGGAAAATGGCCTTTGGAAAGATGACAAGCGTGTTGATAAGGTTCTTGAGCAAGGTAAGACCGTGGTCTTCTTAATAATAGATGGGAAGCTTGCAGGAGCAATAGCCTTAGCAGATAAGATAAGACCTGAGTCAAGGGAAGCTATAAAGAAGCTCCACGAGATGGGTATTAAGGCATATATGCTTACAGGAGACAACGCCAAAGTTGCAAAGTGGGTGGCGGAAGAGCTTGGTTTAGACGGGTTCTTTGCAGAGGTTTTGCCTCATCAGAAGTCTGAGAAAGTTAAAGAGCTCCAGGAAAACGGGTTCATAGTTGCAATGGTGGGGGATGGCATAAACGATGCTCCGGCTTTGATTCAAGCCGATGTAGGTATAGCTATTGGAGCTGGAACCGATGTGGCAATAGAGAGTGCAGACATAATCCTCGTCAAGAATGACCCAAGGGATGTGATAACGGCAATACACCTTGCGAGGGCAACTTATGGGAAGATGGTGCAGAATTTAGCGTGGGCTACTGGTTACAACACATTTGCTATTCCCCTAGCAGCTGGTACACTTTACAGCTATGGGATATTGCTAAGCCCAGCTGTAGGTGCTTTGTTAATGAGCTTGAGTACAGTTATAGTTGCCATAAATGCAAGGTTTTTGAAGGCTTGAACTTTATTTTTGGAAAATTTTTGATTTGATTATTTCCATTTCGATAGAGATAAACCATATAGTCTTTAGAAAAAGAGTAGGCATTGGTGAAAGAAAAATGATGTTTGAGAACATTGGTGGAGACTTTTTGGTTCATGTTGGAGAAGAATGGGGGTGGCATCATATGATGGGATTTGGCTGGTTTGGATGGTTCGGCATGATTTTCATGCTGTTGTTCTGGGTTCTGATAATAGTCGGGATAATATGGCTTGTCAAGTGGTTGATAGAAAGTACAAGCAGAACGGAAAAAGCCTCGAAGAAGAGGGCACTTGAAATTCTCGATGAAAAATACGCCAGAGGTGAGATAGACGACGAGGAATATGAAAGGAGGAAGAGAAAAATCCTGGAAGGCTGAAGATCTCTTTATTTTTTATTCTTAAGTATCAAAATGAAACCCGTCAGGGACAGCCGCGTGTTGGGTTTCCTTTTATGATATCTATTCTTGTGGATGACAAAACTCTAAGTGTTGAGAGCGTTTACCATACTCTCCACTATGGGATTTTAGGGAAAATGCTGAATATACTTATAGCAGAGCATAATATTAGAAGAAGACTCTTAAAAGCTCACTCAAAGCTAAAAGAAACAGCAGAAAAAAGAAACTACTTGGTCAGGCAAACACGGCTTTATACAAGCCAACTATAATATCGCCAACCTCACAGTAAACATCCATATAGTTGACCTTTGTTAGGTTAAATACTCTCGAACCCATCTCCCTGATTTCCTCCAGCGAGAATCCAAGGTGGGTGTCCTTCAAAGTTTCTTTAAGCTCTTCATGCTCGTGTTTAAGGACATCAACTATCACCACAATTCCCCCATCCTCTAGAACCTCTTTCATGCTTCTTAGCACTTTCTCTGGTTCTAGAAAGTGGTGAAATGCTAAGGTGGATAAAACAACATCAAATTTCTCTGGGGCATTTATATTGTACTGTTTGTTTGCAATATTGACAGATTCCTTAATTTTCTCGGCGACGCCCCATATGGGGATTATGCCCTTGTACTTAAGTCTCTTCAACATGCTTGGAGTTATGTCCAATCCATAGACCTCTACATCGACTCCGTTATCTTCAAGCTTCTTTTTGATCCTCTCAGTAAAGAATCCGGAACCGGCCGCAACGTCTAGTATCTTGAGTCCTTTTCTATTCAGCTTCATGATTTCACTGACTATTTCCTCTACTATTGTCTGTATGCACTCTTCTCTAAGATAGTCTCTAACAATATCGTCCCTTTCCGGGGCTTCTTTTTCGAAGTACTCTATCTGATCCATAAGCTCATTTATTGAATTCTCATCAAAGCTGAGCTTTTTTAGAAACTCTCTGACCTCATCAAGAGTCGATATCATTCTCCCACCGCCTGGAACCCTCTCTCAAGATCTTCGATGAGATCCTCGACGTCCTCTATTCCAACTGAGACTCTGATGAGCGAGTCTCTTATCCCCACTCTCTCCCTCTCTTCCTTGGGGACGGAGGCGTGCGTCATGATCGCCGGCAGTTCTATAAGGGACTCCACTCCGCCAAGGCTCTCAGCAAGTGCGAAGATCTCTAAGCTCTCAACGAACTTTATGGCCTTCTCAAGACCCCCTTTAAGCTCAAATGAAAGCATCCCACCGAAGCCGCTCATCTGTCTCTTCGCGAGCTCGTGCTGTGGATGAGACGGCAAACCTGGATAGTAAACGCGCTTAACCAGCGGGTGCCCCTCGAGGTACTTCGCTATTGCCATGGCGTTCTTCTCGTGCCTCTCCATCCTGAGGGAGAGAGTTTTGATGCCCCTCATGACCAGCCAGGAATCGAAGGGCGAAAGAACCGCTCCAACCGCGTTCTGGTGGAACTTGAGCTTTTCATAGAGCTCCTCATCGTTTACCATAACCGCTCCACCGACGACATCCGAGTGTCCGCCGAGGTACTTGGTGACGCTGTGGAGCACTATGTCCGCTCCGAGGTCGAGGGGGTTCTGGAAGTAGGGACTCGCAAAGGTGTTGTCCACTACCACTATGATGCCCTCCTCGTGGGCGATCTCTGCTATCGCCTTTATGTCCGCAAGCTTCAGGAGCGGGTTTGTGGGAGTTTCAAGCCAGATCATCCGCGTGTTTTTCCTTATTGCCTTTCTAACGTTCTCTGGATTTCTCGCATCGACGTAGGTGAACTCAAGTCCGAAGCGCTCCATTATCTGATTGAAGAGCCTCTTCGTGCCGCCGTAGAGGTCGTCAAAGGTCACAACGTGGTCGCCCTTCTTCAACAACGCCAAGAGTACCGTTGACTCCGCCGCGAGCCCTGAGGAAAAAGCCAACCCATACTTGGCATTCTCAAGTGCCGCAAGCTTTCTCTCAAGGCTGTTCCTTGTGGGGTTACCGCTCCTTGAGTAGACATAGCCCTCCTCCACTTCTTTTATGCTCTTTTTTGCAAAAGTTGTTGAGAGGTGAATAGGAGAAACTACATCCCCATACTGCATTCTTTCAGGTTCCTCTCCGATATGAATCGCCTTTGTGGAAAACCTCATTTCAGCACCTCCAAAACTTTTTCATCATCGATTTCAAAACCCCTTTCAAGCATCCACTTGTCATTGAAGATCTTTGTTAGGTAGTTCCTTCCGGTGTCAGGAACATCACGACGATTTTCTTTCCGGTTATTTTGTGCTCTTTCAGGTATTTTATTGCTCCATAGAGTGCCGCCCCTGAAGACCCTCCAGCTAAAATGCCCTCTTTTCTTGCTAAAAATCGTGTCATTGCAAAGGCTTCCTGATCATTAACGACAACTATATCATCCACTAGGCTTAAATCCACGGTTTCTGGGAGAATATCTTCTCCGATTCCCTCTACCAAATATGGATGGGCCTTTTTCAAGGCCTTTTCCAAACTCATCCCTTTCTTTACGAGGTGATATATCGAGCCCACTGGATCGACACCTATTATCTTAATGTCTTCTTTTTTCTCCTTCAAATAGCGCCCAATTCCGGTTATCGTCCCCCCGGTGCCTATACCAGCGAATATGTAGTCTATCTCTCCATTGGTCTGCTTCCAAATCTCTCTTGCTGTAGTTTCATAGTGTGCTAGGGGATTGTACTTGTTAAAGTACTGATTCGGGATATATGCATAAGGTGTCTCTTCAACTTTTTCATTTAGAATTGTACTAAGTTCACTAATCTTCTCCTCTTTTACAAGATTTTGTACGTATTCTACTATCGCTTTAAGTTCTTCTCGAGTTACTGCTCTTCTTTTCTTCCAGATTAGATTTCTTACGGCTTCGGCTACCTTATAGTATGAGTTTGGATCGCTTGCTGCCACTGCTGTTGGAGTTCTAATTACAAAAGCTCCTAGGGCTCTGAGAAGAAACTCCTTTTCGTGGCTCATCTTGTCGGGCATAGTGAAAACCGTTAAATAACCTTCATCTGCTGCCACTAGGGCTAGGCCAACTCCTGTATTCCCTGAAGTGGGTTCAATTATCACTGCCCCCTCAGCTATTTTCCCTTCTTTCTTTGCCCCTTCAATCATGTATTTGCCTATTCTGTCTTTTATACTTCCTCCGGGGTTAAAGAACTCCACTTTAGCATATAACTCGTTCTTGACGTTGAAGTGTTTCTCTATCTTTTTAAGCCTGACTAAGGGGGTCTCTCCAATGGTTTGTACAATGTCTTCATAAATACTCATTTTTGTGTAATTTTCCTCCATTCTAATCACCACTTACACATTAGTGACTAAAAGTGCATATATATCTTTCGATTGCGGCAAAGCTGCTTTTTGAAAAATAGGAAACAACTCATGGTTATTTAACGAAAGGTTTGAAATAAAAGGTTTTGGACAGAACTGTGAAGTCTATAGGCTTTTTTGTGTTTTATTTGCTTTTATGGTTTTGTCGCCACTATCAGCCTCACGATATCATAGAAGAGGTTCTCGACCTTTTCTATTTTAAAGCCCGCCCTCTCGATGTTTCTCTGAGTTTCCCTCAGCAGAGAAGTTCCGAGGAGCGTTCTTATGAAGGGCTCCATGAGGTAGAGGGGGACGTTGAGAAGCTTTGACTCGCTTTTCATGTGCTCAAGAAATATTGCTCTTCCTCCGGGTTTTAGGACTCTATAAGCCTCTTTTAGTCCTTTAATCGGATCTGGAACTGTACAGAAGACGAACGTGCTAACTATAGTGTCGAAGGTATTATCCTCAAACTCCAGATCTTGGGCGTCCATGTATAAAAGCTTGACGTTCTCCAGTCCGAGCTTCCTTCTCCGTTCTTCAGCTTTTTTAAGCATGTTTCTGCTGAAGTCTATGCCAATAACCTCCACATCCTTCGGGTAATATGGGAGGTTCTTTCCCGTTCCTACTCCTATCTCGAGGACTTTACCTTTAACAAGACTTAGGGCTTTTTTCCTGTATTTTGAAAAAGCTTGTAGCTCCATCGGGCTCTCAAACAGATCATAAATCTTTGCAAACCTATCATATTTTTTCGCGGGGTTCACGGTTCTCGCCTGTTAATTATCTTTGCAAACTTCCAATTAAGATTATCCTTGCTATTCTGGTAAAGGAACAACTTTTTGCTTGCCATGTTGGGAATGATAAGCCTATTAATATTGTGTTCACTTAGTAGTAAGTAGAAAAAGAAACAGGAGGATGATAAGATGGAATGGAAGTCGCTATTAATCGGATTCATAATTGGGGCACTCATAGCAATCCCGTATGGCCTAGCCCATTCAGGCGGGGTTGATGAAGAGGGAGGAAGCTTTTGGAATGGCTGGGGAATGATGAACGGCCATGGAATGGGCATGGGAATGATGGGCCACGGCATGCACGGCATGATGGACGAACACGAGGAGATGGAGGAGTACATGACCGATGGGAACTTCACCGAGCTCCATGAAGAAATGGAAAAGGAGATGGAAGAGCATATGGGCATCAGCTGGGAAGAAATGAAGGAAATGCACGAGGCATGCGAGAAGTATATGGGCTTTGAAGAAGAGGAAGAAGAGAGCCCATGACTTGCCTATCTTTCATTTATTTTAGGAGGGGGTCAATTCTGTGAAAAGGTTCTTTATTGGAATCTTGTTTTTGTTAGTACTTTTGTTACCATTTTTCTATCTTTACCCGGCTTCTAAGGGGGGAGATATCTTTTCAGGCTATGTTTTGGAGGGAAAACCTGTAGAGATCCAAGATGCGGTTGTTCTTGCAGACACTGACTGTACACCAAACAAAGAGTATACTACTCTCACATGCACAGCAATAATTAATGCCAACGGAGAGATTTTGAAAGTGCGCTATACTCACCCCATTGATGTCCCCTGTCTTTCGAGGGGGGATAAGGTTAATATATCAATACAGCAAAATTCAACTCTGAGAATTGTGCGAATGAGCAAGCCCTCGATGAAGCATTGAATCCAAACGATAAAATCGATAACACAAACTTACAAAGAGGTGCTACAAAATGAAAAAGACCATCTTGATATTATTTGGTCTGTTAAGCATGAGCGGAAGAGTTCTAGCCGAGCCCATAAACGAATTTACGGGATTGACGACCCTTTCCGTAATAGCACTTGGGATTCTGAATGCATTAAGGCCCTCTATTTTCCTGATGATTGTGTTTCTCCTCTCGATGATAGCCCTGATCGACAAAAATAAGGTTCTCAAAGTTGGACTCTCGTTTACTGCGGGAGCTTTTCTGGGATATACCATAATAGCCTCCGTCTTGATGAACCTCCACGGAAAATTTATCGGCTTAAGGTACTTTGTTGTGGCATTTGGCATCTTAGTTGGAGCCTACAAAATAGCATCATCTCTGGGATATGTAAAAATATCCCCAAGCAACCCCCTGAGGGAGAAAAGCAACAGAATTCTTGAGAGGGCCACATCACCACCGAGTGCTTTTTTAGTGGGTGGCATAATGTCTTTTCTCTCTCTTTCGTGTGTTCTTCCCTCGTACCTGCTTGTAACCTCTTTGTTATCTGATGGATTCTCCTTAGGCACTAGGGCAGTACTCTTGGGAGTGTTCATTGGGATTTCAGTGCTTCCCTTGGCATTAGTTACGTTGGGGTTCCACTATGGAAGCAGATATGCAAAGCTCGGCGAAACGGTCAACAAACTCTCAAAAATGAGTGGAAGAGGGGACTTAGCCATGGGAGTGATCTTGGTGGTTGTTAGTGTTCTCTACCTTTTGCTCCTTGGATAGTCTAATCTTCTCTAAGTTCTCCCTTGTTTTCTTGAATTCTCTAAAACAAGTCTCACAGCAGAAGAAATACACTTTATTGCGGTATTTGTAGACTATTGGTTCTTCGGTAATCTCTCTTCCACAGTAGTCACACTTAAAAGGCACTCTAATCTTTATGGCTCTCTCCCTTTCCTTCATCTCCAGCACTGGCATTATATCTATCACTTCAAACCCAGCACCTTCAATGACCTGTCTGAGCTGTTCCATGTTCTCCACTGCAACCTTTATGACATACTTTTTACTTGTGAACTTGTTGATCTCGATAATTTCGTTAAACTCTTCAAGTTTTTCAGGATTTTCGGTCTTTATTATCATAAGCACCAGATTCTCAGCCCTCTCAAGCTCTGGAGCGATTTGTATAGTGTACTTTCTAATTATGCCTTCTCTTTCTAACCGTTCTATCCTTGATCTTACAGTTGGTCTGCTTACTCCCAATAGTTCCGCGAGTTCGGATATGCTAAGCCTCGAATTGTCTCTAAGGAGATAAATAAGCTTCAAATCGACCTCATCAAGCTTTGTCATTTATGATCACCTTCCCGTTATGTTATCATAATTATCAAAGTATAAAAATTTTCCTATGAAACTTCACATTTTGTCAAAAAATAACTTCAATAATCCTTTCAACGAATACATAACCGGAGGTGAATCCTACATGGAGATCAATATAAAAATTACAGGGATGAGTTGCGCTTCATGTGCTAAAACCATAGAGGTCGCCCTCAAGGAATTAGAGGGTGTGAAGGACGTTAAAGTAAATTTGGCGACGGAGACCGCCTATGTTAAGTTCGATGAGTCAAAGGTTAGTATAACCCAAATCATTAGAGCAATAGAAAGCGTTGGCTACGGTGTAGTGAGGGAGAAGAGGGATGCAATAATAAAGATTGGTGGCATGACCTGTGCTTCATGTGTAAAAACAATAGAAACCGCCCTCAGGGAATTACCCGGCGTATTGGATGTCAAGGTAAACCTCGCCACAGAGAAGGCCACAGTTAGCTATGACCCAACATTAGTTGATATGGAAGAAATACAGAAGATCATAGAAGAATTCGGATATCAGTTTTTAGGTGTTGAGGGTGAAGAAAGCATTGATATAGAGAAGGAAGTAAGAGAGAGGCACCTAAGAGACATGAAGAAAAAGCTCATTGTCGCCTGGACATTTGGTGGCATTATAACCCTAATGACGTACAGGTGGCTTCTAGGCTTCAATTTTGAGATTCCATATATGCTATGGATCCAGTTTGCCTTAGCAACCCCAGTTATAGTGTATTCCGGAAGAGAAATGTTCCTAAAGGCTATCAGATCTTTAAGACACAAGACGCTCAACATGGACGTAATGTATTCAATGGGTGTAGGTTCAGCATATATTGCGAGTGTACTTGCAACAGTTGGCATCCTGCCGAAGGAGTACAATTTCTACGAGGCAAGCGTGCTCCTATTGGCGTTCCTGCTCCTTGGAAGATACCTCGAACAGGTGGCAAAAGGAAGAACAAGTGAGGCAATCAAGAAGCTCATGGGGCTTCAGGCAAAGAAGGCAACTGTAATCCGAGATGGAAAAGAGGTTGAAATACCCATAACTCAGGTTAGAGTAGGAGACATTGTAATAGTCAAACCGGGTGAGAAGATCCCGGTTGATGGGGTCGTGATTGAAGGAGAGAGCTATGTTGATGAATCAATGATAACAGGAGAACCAATACCAAATCTAAAGAAAAAAGGTGATGAAGTCATTGGGGGTACAATAAACAAGAACTCCGTTCTGAAGATTGAGGCAAAAAGAGTTGGTGGGGAGACAGTCTTAGCTCAAATTATCAAGCTCGTTGAGGAGGCACAGAACACAAGACCGCCAATACAGAGAATAGCAGACAAGATTGTGACATATTTCATTCCAGTAGTACTAACGATAGCCCTGCTCTCCTTTGCATACTGGGGATTAATAGCAAAGCAGCCGCTTATCTTTGCGTTCACTACTCTCATTAGTGTCTTAGTGATAGCGTGCCCATGTGCCTTTGGAATGGCAACACCAACGGCCCTAACAGTTGGAATGGGCAAGGGAGCCGAGATGGGTATACTTATTAAAAACGGCGAGGTGCTTGAGATTGCAAGAAAAGCTACGGTAGTGCTCTTTGACAAAACTGGAACCCTCACAAAAGGACGGCCTGAAGTCACGGATATAATAACCTTTGGCATGGATGAAAAAGAACTCTTAAAGCTAGTAGCATCAGCAGAGAAGCGTTCGGAGCATCCACTTGGAGAAGCAATTGTCAGAAAAGCTCAGGAACTTGGAATTGAGGTTGTAGATCCGGAAGAATTTGAGGCGGTTACTGGAAAGGGCATCAAAGCCAAGGTAAATGGAAAAGAAATACTAGCTGGAAACAGAAAACTGCTCAAAGAAAACGGATATTCAATAGAAAACGTTGAAGAAATACTTCACAAACTTGAAGACGAGGCAAAAACAGCAATAATAGTTGCTATAGACGGCAAGATAGTAGGAGTTATCGGAATCGCAGACACAATAAAGGAGCATGCGAAAGAAGCCATTGAAGAGCTTCACAGAATGGGGAAGAAAGTAGGTATGATTACTGGAGATAACAGAAGAACTGCAAATGCAATAGCAAAACAGCTCAACATAGACTATGTCCTGGCAGAGGTTCTCCCACAGGACAAGGCAAATGAAGTTAAGAAACTCCAAGAAAAGGGCGAGGTAGTTATCTTTGTAGGAGACGGTATCAACGACGCTCCTGCCTTAGCCCAAGCAGATATAGGTATAGCAGTGAGCTCTGGGACTGATATAGCGATGGAAAGCGGTGAAATAGTACTTATGAGAAACGACATAAGGGATGTCGTTAAAGCAATAAAGCTCAGTCAGAAGACGCTCTCGAAGATAAAGCAAAACTTTTTCTGGGCAATGATCTACAACATAATCCTAATTCCAATAGCCGCAGGATTCGCATACGTGCTCTTTGGAGTAACTTTCCAGCCGGAGTGGGCAGCAGGAGCTATGAGTTTGAGCAGTGTCAGTGTCGTTACAAACTCCCTCATGCTTAAGCGGGTTAGGGTTTGACAACCCTTTTATCTTTTGAAGACAAAATAAATGGTGATGGGCATGATAATCGAATACGATGGAAAGATCGACTTCACTAAGGGAAAGGTTGTGCTATGGTTTTCCATCCCGGGATGTCCTCCATGCAGACTAGTTGAGACCTTTATGGAAGAATTAAGTGAGGAATTCAAAGATATCCGAGTTATCCATGTACACGCAGAGAAATGGGAAGATCTCGTGGACAAATTTGACATTCTGAATGTCCCTACACTCGTTTACCTCAAAGATGGAAAAGAGCTCACAAGGCAAAATCTCATAAGAACAAAGGAGGAAGTCCTACTGAAATTCGAAGAACTTCGTGAGAGTTAGCTTTGAATCAATTTGAAGCTTTCAAAATCCTTTTATATTTTTAGAACGAGCATATTTTAGGTGAAAGACGTGAAAAAAGTTATTGGAGCGGCAATTTTGTTGGTTTTGGCAGTGGGAGTTTATCTTCTAGGGTCTCAAGAAGGTGGAAGATACATAACTCTAAGGGCGACTTTCAAAATGGGTGGCGCAGTTTACAGGGGGTACGAGGTTGAAGAGGGAGTGCTTGTTTTTAAGTTTGAGCGAAGTGGGGACTTCTTTACGCAGGCAATAGAGACAAAAGAATTCACCACAAGGGAGAAACTCTCTCCTGGGAAAGTAATTATGGAGATAAACACCAATGGCCAAATAAAAAGGTATGAGGCGAAGTTGATTGAAGAGAAAGGAAATGTAGTTATTTACGAGGCTAGCGAGCTCTAACCTTCTGGAACCCCAACAGGAAAGATGTATAAAGGCTCTCCAGGCACATCAATTACTTTTTTGACTTCTTCGTCTCTAAAGGCCCCAACTGCAACAGTCCCAAGTTTTAGGGCGGTAACTTGAAGGTAGATGTTTTGGCCCATATGGCCTGCATCTATGTGCACGTACCTATATCCTCTCTCCCCGTATCTTCTTGTCGTCCTTTCGTAGTGTGCAACGATTATGATGTTTATCGGAGCTGTTTCTACGTGTCTCTGGCCTAAGCATGCTTTTGCTAAGGGTTTGTTTAAATCGCCTTCTCTCACGAGCTCTAAGCTATGAGTTTTCCCATCGTAGTGATAGAGACCGGGCTTAAGGCCTTCTACTTTTGACACCGCTACATAAACTTCAAATGGATAGCAAGCACCTGCGCTTGGAGAAGTTCTTTTACCCCAGGCGTTTATTCCATAAGCCGCCCAGAGTATCTGAGACACCTCTTCAAGGGTTAGCGGCTCATCTTTGTATTTTCTTATGCTCTTTCTCAGGTTTATCGCTTCCTCAACACTCATCTCGCCCTTAAGCCTTGGGGCGGGAAGTTCAACTTTCATGGCGCATCCCAGAATTGATGAAGGTGTCTTCATTGATTAAGGTTTTGGTGTCAAAAGTTAAAAAGCAGAGAAAAACCTCTACTCCTCTGCAAGTACCAGTGCTGAACTTCCAGACTCGAATTTAGCTGTGAACAAGCCTCTCGTCTTGTTGGCTATCCATACTAAGCTTAACATTATTGGCACTTCCTCCAAAACGCCAACAACCGTGGCCAAAGCCGCTCCGCTTTCAAGGCCGAAGAGGGCTATTGCAACAGCCACGGCCAGCTCAAAGAAGTTGCTTGCTCCTATGAAAGAGGCTGGAGCTGCAACCTTGTGTGGAAGCTTCCAGAGCCACGCCCACCCGTAGGCTATCGCAAAGATGAAGTACGTCTGTATCGTCAGCGGGATCGCTATTAGGGCTATGTGGAGCGGGTTTTCGAGGATTATGTTACCTTGGAAGGAGAATAAGAGTATCAGCGTCAGCAAAAGGCCTACTATTGATACGGTGCTGAGCTTTGGAAGGAACTCGCGCTCGAACCACTCAACTCCTTTTGTTCTCAGGATGTGCTTCCGTGAGAAGTAGCCTGCCGTTAGCGGAATGACCACGAAGAGCACCACCGAGAGGAGGAGCGTGTCGTAAGGGACGGGAACCTCGTTGAGGCCCATTAGGAAGCCGACTATTGGAGCGAAGGCGAAGAGGATTATGAGGTCATTTGTTGCCACTTGGACTAGAGTGTAGAGGGGGTCGCCATCGGCCAAATAGCTCCACACGAAGACCATGGCAGTGCATGGTGCCGCTCCGAGGAGTATTGCCCCGGCTATGTACTCCTTAGCAAGTGAGGGCTCGATCAGGCCGAGCTTGATTGAGAAGAGCGTCCCTATGAAGAAGGAGCTTATTAGGAACATGCTGAAGGGCTTTATGAGCCAGTTGGTCACCCAAGTGACGATTAGGCCCTTGAGCATTTGACCCTTGTGGACGCGCCTTATGGCCGAAAAGTCCACCTTGACCATCATGGGATAAATCATCGCCCATATCAAAATCGCTATGGGCATGTTAACGTTAGCTATGGTGAACTTTGAGAGTGCTTGGGGTACTGCTGGGAAGAGCTTTCCGATGGCTATGCCTGTCATTATACACAGCGCCACCCAAAGGGAAAGATATTTTTCGAAGAAGCTCAATCCTTTTTTCTCGTCCATTTTCCACACCCATCTGGGTTGAAGGAGTTTTCAAATAAAAGTCTTTTTAAAACCAAAGGTGAAAGTTCAAATGAAGTATTCTTCATCTATATTGATCTCTATAGATTATTGCGGAAAGATATTTAAAATGACTTTCTAACTCCATCGTGGTGAAGAAAATGGAAGAAAAGCTCATCCTCTTCGTCTGCGTGAAGAACTCCGCAAGAAGTCAGATGGCAGAAGCTTTCTTCAACCACTTCAACGATGACCCAAGGTTCAAGGCCATGAGCGCAGGAACGGAGCCGGCTGAAGAGATAGACCCGCTCGCGAGAAAGGTCATGGAGGAAATTGGAATTTCTCTCGAAGGCCAGTACCCGAAGCTCTACACCGAGGAGATGGCCGATAAAGCTTACATTGTCATCACAATGGGCTGTCTCGACAAGTGCCCCTACGCTCCGCCCGAAAAGACGTGGGATTGGGGGTTAGATGACCCCTACGGCCAGCCAATAGAGAAGTACCGCGAAGTGAGGGACGAGATAAAGCGCCGCGTTTTGAAGCTCATCGAGGACTTGAAGGCCGGTAAGAGTAGAGAAGAGATAATAGGGAGAAAGAGCCTCTTCACTCTTTGAACACTTCTCCCGTAACTAAGTCTATTCCAATTTTTCTAACCTTCAGCTTCCAGAGCTTCTCTGGCGCTCCACCGCCTTCTTCCCTATAACCTGCCATCTCGATTATCCCTGCATCCTCAAGGGCAGAGAGATGGTAGTAGAGCGTTGAACGGGGCATGTTCAATCCCCTCTCTTGAAGTGCTTGATAGATTTCGTTTGTCCCCTTAACCCCTTCACTTAGGATTTTAATGATGCTCCTTCGCGGTTCGGCTAGAAGGGGCTTGAGGAGCATCATGAGAGCCCTAAGATTTCTCATCTCCCCCATCATCCATTTTGGCATTCTTATCACCATTGATACGTGGTTTCTAAAGTTTATAAAATTACCGCTCTAGCATAAGTTTAACTCGAATATTATAGAAAAGTTTATAAATATTTTTGTGATATTACAAATTAAGAAAGTTGGAGGTGGTTGAGATGCCATTTGGAGTTTCTGGCTGGAAGTGGAAGGTTGGAAGGTTTGGATACATGATCGAGAGCGAGCCGAACTACGAGGAGATAAAGGCCAAAGCCAAGGAAGTCCTCTCAAGGGTTGCCAAAGGAGCCGCCTGGCGGTGCCGCTGTGGAAGCCTTCACATTCCTCTTATCGTTGAAGGGCAGATAATAGGCGAACTCTGGGAGGACGTTGACCCGAAGGAAGTAGAAGTTGGAGCCTACTGGTTCGGAAGGTGGGGCACCAAGGTCCAGCTAGTGAAGGACGGAAGGGTGGTCGGCTTCATCTGGCTCGCCTGAGCCTTTTACCCAGCTCTGTCCAACAATACTTTTAAATGATATCAAATTCAAATCAGTTTAGTTTCAAATGAAGAAAATATCATGAAGGTGATGCACATGTTTGGCAAGCTCGCAAACAACCTTAAGAAAAACCTGCTCTGGTACTCGCTCATAGCCATAGCCGTAGGCTGGGCCCTGGGGCTGGTCTTTCCGGGCTTTGCAAAGGCCCACAAAGCGGGATTGAGCAATCTCACTACAATACTCGTCTTCCTTATGATATACCCGATGATGATAAACCTCAACCTTGAGAGAATCCCCAAGGTTCTCAAGGAGCCGAAGCCCGTTCTTCTGAGCCTCGCCTACAACTTTGTCCTCACTCCGGTGGTGGCCTTTCTCCTCGTTAAAGGCTTCATCCACGATCCAAACCTGGCGCTCGGTTTTCTCCTGGTCATGCTCGTTCCGGGTTCATCCATGAGCATAGGTTATGCTGGTTTAGCAGGGGGAGACCTTGAGGTTGTCACGGTGGCGCTTGGCGTTAACTTCCTCCTAATCCCGGTAATGCTCCCCCTATGGATAAAGCTCCTCGGCAGCGCTTACAACGTCCCGGTTCCGCTCTCACTGCTCCTGAGAACGGTCTTCATAGTCCTCATCCTCCCAATGTTCCTCGGAGACCTCACGAGGAGGCTCCTCACGAGGAAGCTCGGCAAGGACAGGTTCCTTGAGCTGAAGCCGCTTTTTGGGGCAACAACAATGACCACCATGCTCCTCCTCGTGGGGCTGATATTCTTCATGAAGGCCCAGCTCCTGCTTAGCAAGTGGACAATCCTCGTTGAGCTTGCTATTGTGAACACGGTCTACATGATCATCATGCTTGCCCTAATAACGTGGCTGGACAGGGTTCTCGGCCTGAGCTACAAGGAGCATATGGGAATAGCTTTCCTCAGCGTCGGGAAGAACAACGGAACGGCCATAGCGATAGCGACGCTCGCTTTCCAGCCCCTTGTGGCAATTCCAGCGGCGACTCTCCCAATATTCCAGATAATTTTCCTTATCCTATACCTCAAGCTCGCGGATAGGGTAAGGTGCCTATTTGAGGCCTGCGTCTTTCTCGATGAGAAAAGCAAAGCGGAAGCCCTTTAGTCCTCCGGCTTTACTACCTCCACTTCTCCCCTTATCTTCTCCGCCCCGATGGTGTTGAACACCGTCCCGTACTTCTCCGCTAACTCCTTAACGCGCATGATCTTTTTCTCGTCCTCGTTGGTGAAGACGGTGATTTTGTAAGTTATCTCCTTCAGCTGGGGCTCGTCAAGCCCGCGCCAGCCCCTGACCTCGACCTCAAAGCCCTCCACGTCGAGGCGCATCTTCTTGATCAGCCTGCCCCAGTTGACGGTCAGACAGCCGCCTATGGCAGCCAAGAGGTACTCCGTCGGGTTAGGGCCTTTGTTGTGGCCGTCCGTGTTCGTGTCTATATTGAAGGTAAACTCCCTCACCTTCGCTTCACTCCCGACGTTGCCGTCCCACTTTAAATGTGCAGAATACTCAAGACGCTCCATAGTACCACCGTTTTAAAATGAACGCCATCTCAAATAAAAGCCTTTTTCCATGCAAATCTTAACGTTCGAAAGTCTTTTATATTCTCGCGGGAGAATCGAGAGAGGGATGAGGAATGGCGCACCATCACCACAAAGGACTCAAGGGCAGAATGCTGTTTTCTTTCGTCCTCAACATAACGATAACACTAGCTGAAGTCATCGGCGGTATTCTTTCTGGGAGTTTGGCTCTTTTAAGCGACTCCCTTCACAACTTCAGCGACTCAATGAGCATCCTCGCGAGCTATTTGGCCATAAAGATTGGCGAGCGCGAGAGGAACGAAAAGTATACCTTCGGCTACAAGCGGGCTGAGATTCTGGTGGCTTTCGTTAATTCCGCTGTCCTGGTTGGTGTTGCGCTCTTCCTCCTTGTCGAGGCTTACAAGCGCTTCAAGAACCCAGAGCCGATAGACGGCCCTCTGATGCTCGGGGTTGCTCTAATCGGCCTCCTCGCCAACCTTATCTCGGTTCTCCTGCTCCACGAGCACGCCCACGAGAGCATGAACGTCCGCTCCGCCTACCTGCATCTCCTGAGCGACACACTTTCATCGGTTGCGGTTGTAATAGGTGGAATAGCCATAATAAAGTGGAACATCCTCTGGATTGATCCGCTCATCACAGTCCTAATCTCGCTCTACATCCTCCGCGAGGGTTACGCAATACTAAAGGAGAGCGTGGAGGTACTCATGGAGGCTTCACCAAATCTAAATTTTGAGGAGATAAAACGAGAGATTGAGAGCATTCCAGGTGTTAAGAATGCACATCACTTCCACGCTTGGAGGGTAGGGGAAAAGGAAATCCACTTCGAGTGCCACGTCGAGGTTAATGATATGCCCCTCAGCGAGGCCCAGAAGCTCATAGATGATATTGCGGAGAGACTCAAAAGCTTTGGAATAACCCACGTAACGATTCAGCTCGAAGCAGGAAGATGTGAGGACAAGAACACAATCTGCGGTGAGAAAGGTGATTAGGGTAGCAGTCCCAACTTCTAAGGGTGGGATTGAGGATAGGGTGCATGAAAGCCTCGTGAGAGCGGAGACTTTCACGCTGGTGGAAATAGAAAATGGGGAAATAAAAAACGTGGAAATCGTTGAGAACCCTTACCAAAAGGAGCCCTACGGTGCTGGTTCTAGGGCGGCCCTGTTTTTTGTCAACCTGAGAGTGAACGTACTGCTGACTCCTATGGACTGCCCAAAGGGAAGGGCGATACTTGATGCTGGTGGGATCAGGATAATCAAAGTAGAAGCTGGGAAAAGAGTGGAGGAAGTTATCAAGAGTCTCCAAAGTAGCTTATAGCCCCGGCTGGACATATCCTCTGGCAGCCCCTGCAGAACTCCACGCACTCCTCGGGTTTTACCACTTTGGGCTTGCCCTCGGAGGCATCGTAAACCCCATGGGGGCAGAAGTTTGCACAAGTTAAGCAACCGGTGCACTTGTCATAGTCGATTATGGGGTACCAGTTGTCTGCCATTTTCATCCCTCCTGAGTATCAACGCTCATGGCTTCATCAATTGCTTTGATTGCCTCTTCTGTGGTCATGTTTCTAATCTCTATTCCGATGAACTTGTGATCATCGAATCCGAGCTCCTTAAACGTCCAGCCAAACATCTTCTTCTGCATAACTGGATCGCACCCAGCAACAAAGAGCTTCTCTATGTCCTCTCCATTCTTAAGCAAAGCCCTCCAGAAGTTATCCCCATCCGTAGCGCAGAGCTGTGGGTGCAGAGCGACAAAGTCAACCTTCTTCTCCCTTCTGAAGTGGTTTAAAATCTCAAACACGTTCATCTTCTGGAAGGATGGGCATGTGCCCTGGCAAACACAGAGTATAAGACCCTTCATATGCATCACCAGCATAAATGAGAAAAATTTCACTTAAAAAGATTTTCAAATGTAAAGGTTCTCAACCTAAGGTTTAACGTTGAGTTTCATTCCAACCTTCTCAGCTATCGCCAGGGCAACTTTGAGAACGTCTTCATCGCTTATGTCGAGGGTTGGTTGCTTGGCTATTCCGAAGTCCGTAACGGTAAAGCTGTGGTCTATCTTTATCCCAGCTTTCTCTATAACCTTGGTTGCACACTTCATCGGACAGCCGTCTATGACGATTACCCTCCTTGCCCTCTTTCCTATGTCGAGGTGCATTTCCGAGCCGGCAGCAACGGCAGTTGTACAGCAGAGCCTTGCATTTTGGCCGGCATTTGTTAGCAAAACCCCAACCTCATGACCTATTTTTCCCACACTTGCCGCTCCAGAGCAGGTAAATATGATATCGAGGTTCTCTGCCTCCTTGTGGCAGCTGGGCAGAAATTTAGGAAGCTTCTCCATCTTAACTTCTTCGCTCATTTCGACCACCATTCATATTAAAATTTTTTCATTTAAAATCTTTTTCACATGTTTTGGTTCTCAACCAAGAGTTTTGGGCAAAGCTGTCCAGAAAACTTTAAATTCCATTCACATGAAACTTCTTTGATACACATGCTGCTCTTGAGAAACGTGACCTACTCAATAAACGGCAGGAAAATACTGGAAGAGATCAACATGAGGTTTAAGGAAGGCATGAGCTATTCTATCCTAGGCCCTAATGGGGCCGGGAAATCAACTATAGCCTATATTCTAATGGGGGTTATAAAGCCAACTGGAGGTAAAGTTCTGCTGGATGAGAGAGATATAACTCCCCTTAGCATAACGGAAAGGGCCAAGCTCGGTATTACCCTGCTCTGGCAGGAGCCGGCACGCTACGATGGAATTACGGTTGAGGAGTATCTCACACTGGGAGGAAAATTGAGTGTGGATAAAGAGGAAGTGCGGGAAGTTCTTGAGGTAGTTGGCTTACCGTATGAGCTCTATCATTCCAGGTTTGTTGATAAAAGCCTCAGCGGAGGGGAAAGAAAGAGAGTTGAACTTGCGTCTATCCTTCTCTTAAAGCCAAAATACGCGATCCTTGATGAACCCGACTCTGGACTGGATATAACGGCGGGAGAGTTAATAGATGATATTTTGGATCACCTGAGGAGGATTGGCACAACTGTGATCTTAATCACCCACCATGAGGACATTGCAAGGAAGACAGAGTTCAGCTACTTTGTGTGTGGTGGAAAAGTCATTAGAAAGGGCTTTTCGGATGAAGTCGTTGAATACTACAAGAGAGCCTGTGGTAAGTGCCCGCTTTTGGAAGTGGTGAGCGATGGTCATTAAAATGGACAGAGTGAGGGAATACGAAGCATTGGTAGAGATTTATGAGAAAGAAGGCCTCGATAAATCTCTCTTCGGCGATAGGATAGCGGCGATAATAATAAGTGGAGAAAAAATAGTCGGATTAAACAACGTTGAGGGTGTTGAAATAGTTGGGGAGGAGATAGAAAAAGGGGTAAAAGCAAGCATAAAAATCAAAGATAATGTTGAACTCCCCTTCCCAATCCATCTGTGTACGGGATTTCTAAAAAATGAAGGTTATCAGAGGGTTGTTTTTGACATAACAGTGGGAAAAGCCTCAAAGGTTAAATTCCTCTCCCACTGCATCTTCCCATATGCAAAGAATTTTACCCACGATGCTTATGCAAAGATCAAAATTGATGAAGGTGCTCAGGTTGTTTATGAAGACGAACACGTGCACGGAGAAGGAGTGAGAATGATCAGCAAAACAGAGGTTGAAGTTGGGAGAAAAGGGAGGTATACTGGGAAGTTTTCTTTAACAAAGCATCGTGCCAGAGAGCTTAAGCTTGAAATGGAGGTTAAACTGGATGATTATGCTGTGGCGGAACTTGTTTCCAAGGTAAAGGCTGTTAAAGACGATTCTGTTGAGGTTAAGGAGATTGCGTATTTGAATGGAAATCACTCGCGGGCAAACCTGAAGACTACGGTGATAGCTTTTGACAACGCGAGGGCAAATGTAATAAATGAGGCCTACGGCCTCGGAGACTATGCAAAAGGCCACGTAGAGTGTCACGAGATAGTTAAAGGGAATGCAGACGTCCAAACGGTTCCACTCCTAAGGGTAAAGAACGACAAAGCTGAACTCACCCACGAGGCTTCGATAGGAAGGATAAACGAGGCTCAGCTCATGCAGCTAATGGCAAAAGGCCTGAGCGAAGAGGAAGCGGCGGAGCTTATAATCAAGGGGCTTCTTAGGGAATGATCGTGTGATATTTTTATTTCTAACACTGTATTAAAAAGTGATCATTTGCACCCTTCTTCACACTCCCCTTTGTGCTCCTTTTCTCTTTCTATCTTCTCTTTCCAGTAAGGGTCTACTTCGAGAACTTGGTGAATAAATGCTTCAACAACATCCTTGATCTTTCCATAAGCTCCGGTAACAACTTCGATGCCAAGCTGGTTGAAGTATTCTATTGCTCTCCTCCCCATTCCGTAAGCTAGAACTACCTCGGCATTGTGTTCCTTGATAAAGTTCGGCAAATCTCCTGGACCATGTTCATCAAAGGGCACTTCAACAATCTCTACGTTCTTTGTTTTTCCCTCTTCAACATCAACAAAAACAAAATACTTAGCCCTTCCAAAGTGCCTACTTACGTTGCTTTCTAAGCCCCTGTTATCCTCGGCGGGTATTGCAATTCTCATGTACATCACCAAAAAATGGATGAAGTTTGATGCATATAAAGTTTGTGCATATGCACAGAAATCATAATAGGAAAGCTTATCAGATTTGAGAGCGTATATTATTTGAGGGATATCCATGACCGAGATAAAGCACGTAAAAATTGGGGAGGATAAGTTTAGGATTACGGAGGAGGAAGTTGCCAGAAGGGAGCTTAAGGTTACAAAGATAAGTGACGATGTCATTCAGGTGCAGGAAGAGGTTCATGGCATTATAGCCCTTGTGGGTGCTGTAAGCAGCGTTAACATCAAGAAAGAAGAGCTTAAAGAACTTATAAAGGTCGCAAAAGAGGAATTCGGCTGGACTGATATCTGCTGAACCTTTTACCCTTTTCTTCTTTGGTATCATTGGAAGTGATATATTTTATGGTGGTAAAATTTTATAAGATCGAAAGTAAACGTATTATTGGTGATGTCACATGGCAGTTGGAGAAAAGATAACTATCAGCGTGATAAAGGCTGATATTGGCGGATGGCCGGGACACTGCAAGGTTCATCCAGCCCTTATCGAGAAGGCTAATGAGCTTTTGGGTAAGGCAAAAGAGGAAGGGACAATAATTGATTTCTACGCCACATACTGCGGTGATGATTTGCAGCTTATCATGACACATAAGCACGGTGTTGACAGTGAGAAAATACACGGTCTAGCTTGGAACGTGTTTAAAGAAGCAACTGAGATAGCAAAAGAACTCGGTCTCTACGGAGCTGGTCAGGATTTACTTAAAGATGCCTTCAGTGGGAACGTTAGAGGAATGGGTCCAGGAGTGGCCGAGATGGAGATTACCCTAAGAAAAAGCGAGCCTATCGTTACATTCCACATGGATAAGACAGAGCCGGGAGCATTCAACCTGCCGATCTTTAGGATGTTTGCCGATCCCTTCAACACTGCTGGACTGGTCATTGACCCCCACATGCACATGGGCTTTAGATTTGAGATATGGGACATAAAGGAGCACAAGAGGGTTATTATGAACTCGCCGGAGGAGCTTTACGACATTTTGGCACTGATAGGTGCAAAGTCTAGATATGTAATAAAGCGCGTGTATCCAAAGAAAGGGCACAAGCTTCCCGAAGATGAGCCGGTTGCCGTTATAAGCACCGAAAAGCTTTACGAAATTGCCGGTGAATACGTAGGAAAAGACGACCCAGTGGCAATAGTAAGGGCTCAAAGCGGCCTTCCTGCCCTTGGAGAAGTCTTGGAGCCATTTGCGTTCCCACACTTGGTAAGCGGATGGATGAGAGGAAGTCACAACGGCCCAATAATGCCCGTTCCCCTCAAGTATGCAACTCCCTCAAGATTCGATGGACCTCCAAGGGTTGTAGCGTTAGGATGGCAGATCAATAAGGATGGAAAGCTGATAGGGCCGGTTGACCTCTTTGAGGATGTTGCATTTGACGAGGCAAGAAAGAAGGCATTGGAGATTGCAGATTACATAAGGAGACATGGACCCTTTGAACCACATCGCCTACCGCTTGAGGAGATGGAATACACAACTTTGCCAGGTGTTTTGGAGAAGCTTAAGGACAGATTTGAGCCGGTTTGATCTTCCTTTGCTAATTTTCTTTTTTGGTTCTAAAGAATCTATGAAATTCACTTGCATTATCCAAAAATCTTAAATAATTTGCTCTTTTACATAACACCAAGAGTGATATGGGAGGGGGGGATATGAGATTTTCAGTGCTTAAGATAAACCTCGATGAAAAGAAAGTTGAAAGTGAAGAAGTCGAGCGAGAGGGAATTTACGGCATAATTGATTATGCCTTGTACTTGCACGATGAAGTTTATAAGACCCACGAGCTCAAGGATCCCTATGATCCGAGGAACGTTATGGTTTTTGGAAAAGGACCTTTCGCTGGTTCTGTTCTTCCGGGCGCTCATAGAATGACTTTTGTTTACAGATCGCCCCAGTACGGAGGGGTTTTCCCATCAACTATGGGCGGTGCGGCTTATCAGTTTCAGAGGGTTGGAGTAGATTTTGTGGTTCTTGAGGGCAAAAGGGAAAAGCCCACAGTGATAGTGCTTTCCAATGACGGAGAAAACCTGAATGTTGAGCTCCACGAGATAGAGCTTGAAAAGGTAATCGAAATATGGAAGGACTACAAAGGGGAAGAGGGAGTTTATGCTCTCACTCAATACCTCATAGATAACTTTCATGAGAAGTTTGATGGAATGGAGTATAGAATAGCTTGTGTTGGGCCTGCTTCTCTAAATACGCATATGGGAGCAGTGTTCTCTCAAACTTTGAGAAACGGCAAGAGAGTTGTCGGGAGTGAGGACTGGGCTGCTAGGGGAGGAACTGGGAGCGTTTTGTTGAGGGCTCATAACGTTGTTGCCATAATATTTGGAGGAAAGGCAAGGAAGAGGTTTCCAAAAGAGGACATAAGCAATATAAGAGTGGCAAAGCCGATAGTGGAGGGCATTCACAAGAAACCTATGAATGAAGTCATATCGGAAAAAACTGTGAAATATAGATACAATCCCAAGCTCAAGACGGGAGGAACCTTTGGAGGGAACTATCCAGCCGAAGGAGATTTCGTGCCCATACTCAACTGGCAGATGCCATATATCCCAAAAGAAGAGCGTATTAAAATCCATGAAAACATAATGAAATACTACTGGGAGCCCTTTAACAAAGAGGCAATAGAGCCCAAAAACTGGACTAACTGTGGGGAACCCTGTCCGGTAGTGTGTAAGAAATACGCCAACGGTCACCACATAGAGTACGAGCCGAGAGAAGCTAACGGGCCTTTAAGCGGCGTGATAACCCTTAGGGCAAGCGATATAAGCGTTCACGCTGTTGATGCTATGGGGTTTGATGCCATCAGCTTTGGAGGTACCGCTGCGTGGGTTTTGGAACTGGTCTATAGAGGTTTGCTCAAGCCAGAAGAAGTTGGAATTAGCGACAAGCCTGAATTTGGTAAAGATTCTCTTCTCTTAAAGCCCGTTGAGACTAGTGAAAAGAATGCCAAGCTTGTTGCTGAATTAGCCCATAGGGTTGCTTTTGCTGAAACGGAAATTGCTAAGATAATTGGGGAAGGTATAAGGAGAGCTAGTGAGGTACTCGATGAGAAGTTCAAGGACAGACTGAGCTATGGAGAAAGTTTCAAAGACTATGGAGTTTACACACCCATAGGAATAAACGGGGAGATAGTACCCACTATGTACTGGGCTATTGGGAACTACATTCCTTTACCAATCCAAGGTCGCTACTGGACTTTCTATCAGTTTGGAGTATTCTTAGAGCCTGAAGAGCTTGCAAATAAGATAGTCGCCAGTGCCCTTTATGAATACTGGTATGACAACGTTGGTTGGTGCAGATTCCACCGCGGATGGGCAAAGCCTGTGTTGAAGGCACTCTTCATGGAAGCTTATGGGGAAAATGTGGACATGGAAGAACAGGCCAAGAAAACAATAAGAAAACTTGTTAACTTCCTCAAAAAGGCTGGCTATGAACCAGTGTTCTGGGATTCAATGAGGGTTATAGATCTTGTTGCAAAAGGAGCCGAAGAGTTTGGCAACGAAAGATGGGCAGAGCAGTTTAAGAAAGACAAAGTTGTGACAGCAAAGGAGTACCTTAGAAGGGTTTTGGCGGAATACAGCAGAATTTTGGGAGTTGATTGGACGCTTTAATTTTTCACTTTGTCTTGTCTAAAAAAGAGGTGGTAAGGATGTTGGTGGAGCCGATTATAGCCATAAATTTTAAGACGTATATTGATGCCACTGGGGAGAGGGCTTTAAAAATAGCCAAGGCGGCAGAAAAAGTTTACAAAGAGACCGGAATAACAATAGTCGTGGCACCGCAGTTGGTTGATCTTTATAGAATCGCTCAAGAAGTTGAAATTCCGGTTTTTGCTCAGCACATAGATCCAATAAAGCCCGGCAGTCATACGGGTCATGTTTTGCCGGAGGCAGTAAAAGAGGCCGGAGCCGTTGGGACTTTACTCAACCACTCCGAAAACAGAATGATCCTCGCGGATTTGGAAGCTGCAATAAGAAGGGCTGAGGAAGTTGGCTTAATGACAATGGTCTGCAGCAACAACCCTGCAGTTAGCGCGGCAGTTGCCGCTCTAAATCCGGATTACGTTGCTGTTGAGCCTCCAGAGCTGATCGGCACTGGGATTCCAGTTAGTAAGGCAAAGCCTGAGGTAATAACCAACACGGTGGAGCTCGTTAGGAGGGTAAACCCAGAGGTTAAGGTTCTTACTGGTGCTGGTATTTCGACTGGAGAAGATGTGAAGAAGGCTCTAGAATTGGGGACGGTTGGAGTTCTCTTGGCAAGCGGTGTCACAAAAGCCAAAGATCCAGAAAAAGCAATAAGAGACCTAGTATCACTCATAATCTAGCCTTTAAGAATCATTAAATCGGCTTCAATGTCCTCTAAGGATGCATTCCATCCCCCCACTACGTACCTTTTTCCATCTTTTGTCTCCACGGTTATGTTTGAGATTACCTTTCCTTCGCTCTCAAAGAAGTCGATTATTTTTCCAGTCAAATGAACGGGCTCTCGGGTCTTCACGAACTTTCCGTGCACTTCTATTTCGCTCCCGATTAGGTTGTGGTTCCTTATGTCTTCCACAAGGGACCTGATGTGTATGTAGCTCTTTGGAAGTTTTATCTTCCCTTTCTTCTTATAAATTAGTTCCCCAGTGGGCCATAGTGCATGGTAGAAATATCTATCGAGCATGAAAAGAAGGTTTTTGTCTTTTATTATTAAGGCATAGCCCTTTATTGTTTGCTCTTTTGATTTGAAGGCTTCAGGAGGTGCATAAATGCCTAATGCCTTGTCCTGTATTAGTATTATTGGGTCTTCTACTTCTCTTACCCTGATTTTATCTGCGATTTTTGGAACTTCTTTTTCTCCGTACACAAATAGGTCAATTGTAACTTCCCTGCTTTTTGTCTTTAGAAGTGGTGCTACTTTTTCCAAAAGCTGTGAGGGAATTGCAAGGGAGAGATGGTACTTGGCGTTCTTTATTGCCTCCTTTATGTAGTTCTCCAAGGTTGTTTTGCTTTTTACCACTATTACCTCTCTCCGGCTTTCGTGGGGGGTGTACATGGCTTTTAATTCTTTTTTTGCGAGCTCTACCTTTTTCAGGTAGCCCTTTTCCATTTCGTCGAAAACTTTTTCCGGGTCAAGTGGAACTATTTTCTTTGGCCTTTCACTTGTTATTGCAACAAAGCCCTTGCTCATTAAACTCCGCACAACGTCGTATATTCTTGGCTGGGGAACTTTTGAGAGGGAGGCGAGCTCGCCCGCTGTGAGGGGTCCTTGCTTGATTAAAGTAAGGTATGCATTTACCTCATATTTGTTCAATCCCAACTCCTTCAAGAGCGCCTTGAGCTCGCCTTCCTCCATTTGCTCTCCCTCATATTATGGCTTTTTCAGTGTCCTTGTCAAATACGTGGATGTTATCTAGGTCAATAACTATTTTAACCTTACTCCCGACCTCAAGGGGTATGTGGCCTGGGAGCTTTACCTTTATGATTTGGCCGCTTCCTATATTGGCATGGACGATCGTGTCTGTTCCCAAAGCCTCAATAAAATCTACTGTTCCCTCTATTGTTGTGCTTCTCTTCACGTGCTCTAGAGATGAGATACCTTCTATAGTCATGTGTTCAGGTCTTATACCGAAGACAACTGTTTTGTCGATATACCTCTCTAGGAGCTCTTTAAAGTCCCTTGAAAGTGGAATCTCAAACCCTTCTCCCTCTAGGATAATGGAGTCATCTTTCTCTTTAACACTCACCTCAAGTAAGTTCATCTCCGGAGCGCCTATGAACGTTGCAACGAATATCGAGTTGGGCTTCAAATAAACCTCCGTTGGAGGCCCGACTTGAAGGAGCTTCCCTTTGTTCATTACCGCTATCCTATTTCCCATTGTCATGGCCTCAACTTGATCATGGGTAACGTATATTGTGGTGACCTTTAACTTCGTTTGGAGCTTCTTGATTTCCGCCCTCATTGCAACTCTGAGCTTAGCATCGAGGTTGGAGAGCGGTTCATCCATAAGCAGAACATCCGGTTCGACCACTATTGCCCTTGCAACGGCCACTCTCTGTCTCTGACCACCACTGAGTTGAGCGGGATATCTGTCAAGGAGCTCCTCTATTTGAAGCAGCTCCGCGGCCCATTTAACCCTTTTATCTATCTCGTCCTTTGGGTACTTTTTAATTTTCAATGGAAACGCTATGTTATCATAAACTGTCATGTGAGGCCATACAGCATAGCTCTGGAAAACCATTGATATGTTTCTGTCTTTGGGAGGAAGGTAAGTTACATCTCTCTCCCCAAACCATATCTTTCCGCCTGTTGGCGTTTCTAAGCCTGCTATCATTCTAAGCGTTGTGGTCTTACCACAACCGCTCGGTCCGAGGAGTACAAGGAATTCTCCGTCTTTTATAGTGAGATTTACCCCATCAACGGCCTTTACCCTTCCTTTATCAAAATACTTCTTGAGGTTTTCAAGCCTGACTTCCACCATTTTTAACACCTCATTTCAGTGTTATACCCCACATTGTTACCAAATACTTCCTAGCAAAGAATATGAACGTTATAGCGGGAAGTATCATGATGAATGCTGCTGCAAACTTGTAGTAATCGGGTGCTGCTCCTCCACTCGCTCCGGCCATTATTGACAAAATTTGAGCCGGTAAAGTTCTGTGGGATAGGGTTAAAATTGACGCTACAAACACCTCGTTCCATGACATGACAAAGGTAAACATAGCCGCAGCAGCTAAGCCGGGTAATGCTAGGGGCAGGGTAATTCTGAAGAACGAACCTAACCTCGTGAGTCCAAACACCATGCCTGCTTCCTCAAGCTCGGTTGAAACACCTGCAAAGATGCTTGAGGTTATTAAGACTACAAAGGGAAGTGCCATTGCTGTGTGGGCAAGTGCAACTCCCAGTAGAGTATCAATGAGGTTGAGCTTTATGTAAAGGATTACGAGGGGAATTGCCATCACAGGTATTGGGAACATTCTAAGGGCTACTATTGATAGTTTTATGGTGTCCTTTCCAGGGAAAATAAACTTTGCAACTGCGTAACCTGCGGGAATTCCAAAGGCGAAGCTTATTGCTATTGTGATAAGTGCAACAATAACGCTGTTTTTAATTCCATCTAATGCTCCGAGCGTGAAGAGAAGGGTTTTGACGTATTTTATTGTGAAGCTTGTTGGGATGACCTTCTTCGGATCGTAATAGTCTTTTGGAAGAGCAAAGCCATAAAGCGTTGAGATTATTATCGGGATTACTATCCAAGCAACTACAGTAAAAATAAACGCATAGAAGGCTAGCCTTTTTAGCATGAACTTTGTTTCTTGGTTCATCTTCTCACCTCCAGATACTCAGCCTTCATGAACTTAATATAGAGTGCTCCAAGCAACAGTGAAAGTCCCGCTATTACTAGAGCGTAAATTGATGCCACGTCGTATTCTTTGAGCTCTGTTAGCCTATAGAAACCTTCTCCAGCCAGGATTGGGATGTCTCTTCCAGCCAAAATCCATACAATACCGAATATCTGCATTGCGAAAAGGGTTCTGATGATCAAAGCACTCTGGATGCTTGGCTTTAAGAGGGGAATCACTATCTTCCTCAGCCTTGTCCAGTAATCTGCTCCAAAGACCTCTGCTGCCTCTAGATACTCATTGCTTATCATCTGAAGTCCGGCAAGGATTATGACAAAAACTATTGATGTTGCTCTCCAAAGCTCGGCTAGAACAATAGCCAGAAACTCCATATGGCGATATTGATACCCAAAGAAGTAGATAGGCTGATGGATAAGTCCAATATTCAGAAGAAGCTTATTTAAGAATCCGCTTGGGGAGAGCATGGAATACCATATCAAACCCGCAGCTACGTCGCTTATCGTTAGCGGGATTGTAAGGGCATAAATAGTAAGATCCTTTCCTTTAAATGCCCTGTTAACAGCAAGGGCCAATATAAGGGCTAACCCAACTTGGGTTGGGACAATAACTCCCGCAAGGGCTATGGTATATTTTAAAGCCTCCCAAAAATAAGGATCGGCAAATGTTTTTCTAACAGTTGCGAGAGAAAACTGCCCATTTTGGGTAAACGCAGTATAGAGGGCTTGAACAAGGGGATATCCAACAAAAAACAGCAGATATGCAAATGCGGGTAAAATTAAAAGATAAGGAATGTAGGAGGATTTGACCTTCATGGCACCTCCCTCATGGAATCTCTTGTCCCATCTCTTGGAAGAGCTGCTTTACTTGTGGGCCGAGTTCTTTAACTACTGCTTCTGGGTCTTCGCCCTTGAGGACAATTCTCTCAAAGGCGGTTCTGTAAGCGTTTGTGAACTGTCCTCCCTTTTCACCGAGGTTTGGAATCATTGCTACTACCGCATCTGGAGTTGCAGATTGAGCCGCAACACCTTCGGCGAGTATCTTGAGTGGTCCACTTGGGATAGCTCCCGTTGCTTCTTGGACTGTTGGGAAGAATCCAACGTTCTCAAGGATCTTTACTTGTGTTTCTGGCTTTGTGAGGTAATCAATTAACTTCCATGCTTCATCTGGGTGAGGAGCGTTCTTTGGAATTGCCAATCCGGCAACTACAAGGATGAATCCTCTTCCCTTTGGTCCCCTTGGAACTGGGACTACTACGAACTGATCTGGGTTGGTTTCTATTGCGTTCTTTATTCTTGCGGTGTGATCCCAGGCGATCATAACTTCCCCTCTAAGGAGTGGCTCACCCATAGCGTCCCATGTTGTACTTGCTGGGTTGACGTATTGCCAGAGCTCTCTAAGGTACTTCCACATTTCTACAGCCTCTGGGCTGTCGAAGTTCTTAGCCTGATAGCCGGTAAAGCTTGGGTATATGTACCCGTGAAGGAATCTGTGGAGAAGACCCTTTGGTCCAGCAGGGAATCCGAGTTGTGGTTGTCCGGTTGCTTCTTTCAAATTCTTGGCCCATTCTAGAAGAGCATCATATGTCCACTTCTCAGTTCCCTTCATAACATCCTCTTGTGTAAGTCCTGCTGGAAGGTAGTCAAAGGCTTTCTTGTTTACCACCATTACATAGGTGGCACTCATCCATGGGATGTAAACTTTCTTTCCGTTTATGGTTGCATATTTCTCAAAGGTGCTTATGAATGTTCTTCCTTCAAGTTTTCTTCCGCTTAGGTCTTCAAGCCATCCTTTGGAAGCAAAAAAGTCCAATCCACCGTGGAGATCAGCTATCAGATCGATGGTCACCTTACCTGCTTTTTCCTCCGCCTCAAGTCTTGTGGCTAGATCGGTATAGCTGATAGGTACAAAGTTTACATCAATTCCCGTTTGATCCTTAAACTCTTTAACTAATTGCTCCTGTACAAAAGCCCTCTCCTCTGGGGGGTTTAGCTGTGTTGAGAGCCATGTTACTGTGACTTTTTCGGTGGTTGTTTGAGTAGTTTGTGTTGTGGTTTGTTGCCCCCCAATGCACCCACTTACTATCGCTCCTAAAAGAACCAAAACCAAAACTCCTGCTAACCTTACCTTTCGGCTCATGGCCTATCACCTCTGAATTGCTCATCCTAATTTTGCTAACTCAAAATATATAAATCTTGTGATATAAACCACTTTTTGTAGTTGTATTTAAAATGTGAAAATGGAAACTCAGAGTTTGATAACTTTTCCAGTTTTTGAAGACTCATAAGCGGCTAGAATTATCTTTAGGTTCTTTTTGGCGATTTCTCCAGTTATTGGTGGGTCTCTGTCTTCTATTATTGATTCTAAGAATGAGTTCACGATGCCATTAACATCGGCTCTCTCCCAGTATATCTTTTCCGCTCTGTCCTGATACACAGTAAAGTCGGGATATGCGGTTCTAATGTCAAGGAATCCCTCCTTTCCGAGTATGTAGTACTTGATTTCCAGCCCATATGAATACCCTTTTGGATTACCCCATCCAGCGTTGAGAACTGCCATGACACCATTTTTGAACCTCAGCACTGCAGTGCCTATATCATCTACTGGAAAGCCATATATTTTTGAACCAATGTCCGCGTAGATGCTCTTTGGCTCACTGTTTGTAAGCCAGAGCAGAGAATCTATTCCGTGAGGTGCAGTGTCCATGAACCCACCGCCGCCTGCTTTTTTAACGTCTAAGAACCAGCTCATGTCCATGCCTTCAAGGAAGATTGGGGGTTTGACGTACTCCGAAATCGAATATATGTACTCCAGATCTCCTATCTCTCCGGCTTCTATCATTTCTTTTGCCTTTCTAAGGGGTGTTGTAAACCTTGGATTAAATGGAACCATGAGTTTTACACCGGCTTTTTTAGCTGCTTTAATAATTTCATCGGCGTCTTCGAGAGTTAAAGCGATAGGCTTTTCTAAAAGTATGTGCTTCCCTTCTTCGGCAGCCCTTATGGCAACCTCTTTATGTCTATAGGTTTCAATCGCTATGTACACGGCATCTACCTTATTGTCTTTGAGGAGGGCTTCGTAGTTTTGGTAAAATTTTGCCTTCAGCTTTTCTGCCTCTGACTTAGCCACGTCTCTGTTTGCTCCATCACCAGATACTGCGTAGAGCCTTGCTTTTGGATTGGAGGCAAAAGTTGTTCCATACCTAAGTGCGTGGGGATGAGCGTAGCTGATTATCCCAATGTTTATCATTCTATCACCCCCTTAAACTCCAAGGGCTCTTCTTTCTTTGCTGATTCTATCGCTACTTCTGCCATTTGAAGGGCTATTAATGCGTCTTTTGCAGTTATTGAAGGTTCTTCCTCTCCCATTATTACTCTGAAAAAGTGTCTCAGCTCGGTTTCAAATGCCTCAGGAAATGCTGAGAGTAATGGTGAAAAGCGCGGCATCTCAAAGTGGCTCTTTACCACTCCAACAACCGGTGTGTCTAGGGGGGTGTATCTTATCCTTCCGTTCTTTCCTAGGATATCTAGGTGGTGGTAAAAGACTCCATAGCGGGCTGGATAAGAGTAAGCCCAGCTTACCTCTGCTAATCCAGTTTTACCCCCTTCAAACTGTATCATCATCAAAAAGTGGTCATATGTTCCATTTACCTTTGCCTCTTTTCTTATGGCTTTTCCGATTCCAAGGATTTTTACGGGCTCACTCTCGAAGTACCACCTGAGAAAATCTGTAACATGAACGCCTAGATCTATTGCAACCCCTCCTCCTTTATCAGGCTTCCAGTACCATGCAGTCTCTGGAAACGGCAGTCTTTGAACTTCCGCTTTTCTTATCTGCATCGGTACTATGTTTCTCTTTTTTATCACTTCCTTTATCTGCAGCCACCTCTTGTCGAATCTTCTGGTATGACCAACCAAAAGCCATAATTCTTCCTTTTCTGCGGTTTTTATCATCTTTTGAGCTTCTTCGGTTGTAAGAGCCATGGGTTTTTCTACAATCACATGCTTACCGCTTTTTAGGGCTTTTATGGCCAGTTCAGCGTGAGTGTAAGTGGGGGTTAGGATTTCAACAACGTCTAAATCTAAATCGAGGAACTCATCTAAACTTGTGTACGGTTTTGCATTGAACTCCTTTGCAGCTTCTTTTGCCTTTTTCTCCTTTATATCCATGCAAGCGATGACTTTTATTTCCCTTAGGTTTTTGAGGGCGTTTTTATGGGCTAAATTGAATATATTTCCGCATCCTATTATTCCAACCTTCAGCTTCCCCATGGGGAATCCCTCATGGTTATTAAATACCAAAAGGTATTTAAGCATTTTTCATTTTAAACCACTATGAATGGTTGTATTTTGGTGGTCAACATGAGGGTCATTGTAGGTATTCCAAGCTATAACAACGCTGATACAATTGGATACGTCGTTAGACAAGCCGCAGAAGGACTAAAGAAGTATTTTGGGGGAGGTTTAATTATCAATTCAGACGGTGGGAGTAAAGATGGTACAAGAGAAGTCGTCATGAAAACTCCAGTCCCTGAAGGAGTTGAAGTAAGGAGTTTGGTTTACAAATGGCCAATACCAGGAAAGGGCAGTGCCATGAAAGAGGTCTTAGAGATAGCAAGGGAAGAAGGAGCCGATGCAGTGGTGTTTGTCGATAGCGACCTAAGGAGCATAACTCCAGAGTGGATTTACAAATTCGCTAAGCCGATTGAAGAGGGCTATCACTTCGTTGCCCCACTGTATTTAAGGCACAAATATGACGGAACAATAACCAACAACATAGCGTACCCAATGACAGCCTCTCTCTACGGATACAACGTCAGACAGCCAATAGGAGGAGACTTTGGAATCAGCGCAGAGCTTATAGACACCTATCTTGGCGATGAAGAAATTTGGAAAAGCGATGTAGCAAGGTTTGGAGTGGACATATTTCTGACCACTACTGCAATAGCGGAAGGCTTTAAAGTTATCCAGACAGCGCTGGGAGTTAAAATTCACGATCCAAAGGATCCAGCAGCTTCTCTAGGCCCAATGTTCAACCAAGTCGTGGGAACTCTATTTATGCTGATGCAAAAGTATGAGGATAAATGGAAAAACGTTAGGGATATAAAACCGGTTCCGGTTTTCGGAGAGATGGAAGTTAGAGAACCAGAGCCTGTCAAGGTCAGCTTAGACCTGTTAAAAGAAAGGGCAAGGAATCTTTTTGAGGAAAATAAGGAGATTTTGGAGAAGGCACTCTCAAAAGAAACGTTTGAGGAAGTTAAAGAGGCACTAAGAACGTTCGACTTCGATGACGTCCTATGGAGCCACGTTCTCTTTGATGGTGCGGTGGCATATAAAAATGGAATACTCAAAAATGCCGAACCTTTAGTGCCTCTCTACTTTGCAAAAACCGCAGACTTCGTGGAAAAAACAAAGGACATGACAACAGAAGAGGCAGAAAAACTAGTTCTGAAAAGAGCGGAGACATTCTTAAAGGAGAAAGACTACCTTTTAGAGAGATGGTAAGAGCGCTTCCATCTTCTCATATATTTTGCTTTCTTTTAGGACTTTCTCGACCTTCCACTTTGGGCTGTTTCATAGATAGCAACAAATGGAACATTTGAATTCTTTTGTTTTCCGTAATTTTTTAAATAGTCTTGAACCGTAATTTTTCGTGGTGAGGCAGTCCTCGATATGTGGGGTTTTAAGCCCGAATGGGGACTGCCGAAAGCCCCGAAGATGTGGGGAGTTTCCGTTCCCCCCGAAAGCCAGCCAATGAAGATGGGAGGCTGGAAGGTCAGCCGTAGTGAGTTTACAAACTTTACAAAAACGGCTAACCAGAACGGTTCTCATTATACTCATTTCATAAAAGCCCTCAAGGTTTCCCCAAAACTTCTTGGCAGCCATTGCCAAATAAATAACCTCTTTCGGTTTCAATTTTCGCTTTAGGTCTACGCATAAAATGTTGATGGCTCTTTCCAGCTTTTTGAAAGTTTTGTCACCTTCTAAAATCGCCAGCATAAAGTCCTCAATAGTTGGCTTTTGCCACTCCACGCAGGGGCCGAGGTCTATCTTGCTTCCGATTAAGAGCTATTTTCCCAACATGAAATTCAAAAACTTCCATTGCTCTTAAGAAGTTCTCAAGATTTCTTATTACTCCGGCGTTGCCTTCACTGGGGATTATGGCAATGTATCCGTTGTTCTTTATTAGCTCGTAGTTGTCTCTTTCGAAAAGCTTTTCAATTAGCACTAAATTAGGAGGAACTTCTCTGGCCTCTTTAAAGCCAAAGATCTTCTTATAGCTTGCTTTAAAGAACTTTGAATCGGTCTTCCCTTCACAGAAGAGAACGCTCACTTTTTCTGTGTTTGTTATCTCTGCCCCTCTCAGATCAAAATCAAGGTATTTCCTCAGCTCATAAGCTTCTTTGAAGGTTAACCCTTTACCCATGTTTGAGTAAATTAAGACATGTCCTTCCCCTTGAAATCTCTTCAGTATGAGATCAATAAGCTCCAAGCTTGCGGTTACGTTTTTCTTTTGAAAGCCTCGCCCTTTATGGCGGGGGATGAAGTAATCGAAAGACCAGCCTCGGGGCGGAAAGCACTACACCAAAACACTTAAATACTAAACCATACTACTAAATACTGGGGGAGTTACGTGGGAGTAATAACCATCTCCGTTGATGATGAAGTCGAGAAGAAATTCAGAGAACTCGTGGAGAAAAAATACGGGAAAATCAGAGGGGCTTTAGGTGTTGCGGTAACCGAAGCAATGAAACTCTGGATTAAAAAAGTCGAAAGCGAGGAAAAATGAAACGAGCAGTAACGGTAAAACTCCAGCCCTCAAAAACCCAAGAGAAAACTCTCAAAGAGTTAATCCTAACCAGCTCGAAAGTCTGGAACAGAGTAAACTACCTTCGCAGGCAGGAATTCTTTGAGGGGAAACCCATAGACTTTCTCAAAACCGAGAAAATAGTTTATGAAGAGTTTAAATCCGAAATAGGCTCTGCAACAGTCCAGCAAATAGCAAGAAAGAACGCCGAGAGCTGGCGTTCCTTCTTCTCTCTCATAAGGAACAAGCGTAACGGGGAACTCCCCAAGTGGTTCAAACCAAAACCGCCAGACTACATCAAAGAAGGAGGCTTAATCGTCCTTAGAAATGACCAATACAAGATTGAGGGGAATAAACTAATCCTCAAAGGCCTTGGCAAATTCAAGAGACTGGAAGTCCAGTTCAAGGGGAGAATACACTTGAAGGGTAAACAGGGAAGATTAGAGATAACTTACGACCCGATAAGGCGGAAGTGGTATGCTCACATCTCATACACGGTTGAGGAGAGGTTTTATGACCAAGAGTGGATCAAACTTCCAAAAGAACCTTTGGGCAATCTCTCAGCGGGCATAGACCTTGGAGTCAACAATCTAATGGCCGTTTACGTTGAAAACGGGGAGAGCTTTTTAGTGAACGGTAGGCCACTCAAGAGCATAGCCTTCTACTGGAGGAAGAGGATTGCCGAGTATCAGTCGAGGCTTAATAAAAGCGGAGCTAAAAAGAGCAGAAAGCTCTCAAGAATGCACGAGAAGGCGAAGCTACAAGCCAGGCATTACATTAACACAGCAGTAAGACAAACCGTTGAAAGGCTTTATCATCTTGGAGTTTCGAGGATAGTCGTCGGTTATCCAAAAGAAATAGCCAGAAACCCTGATAAGGGGAGAAAGCAGAATTATCTTCTCTCTCACGTGTGGCGGTTTAACACGGTAATAAAACGGCTCAAGGAAGTCGCCGAAGAGTATGGGATTTCCGTTATTGTTGTTAATGAGGCTTTTACTTCAAAGCTTTATCCCGTCTGCGGGAAGCCCCACGAAGGGGCACGTTTTGTTAGAGGACTTTTTAAGTGTCCCGTGGCGGGGCTTGTCTTTAATGCAGACCTCGTTGGAGCGTTTAATATTTTGAAAAAAGTTGTGAAAACCATAACCCCGAGCCTGCCGGGCTTAGCGGCAGGTAGGGGTAATTGGGGGAAGACCGTCCCAGAGGGGCTGAAAGCCCGTTTTGAATTGGGTTTTAATGAAGCCCCTCAAACCTTCCCGTCAATGGCGAGGGGTTAAAGCCGAACCCTCGCCGTTCACGGCGGGGAGGAGGTCAGAATCACTTCGTCGCCCTTTAGCTGATTAACGAATTCCCTAAGTTTTTCTCTGTTTTTTCCATACTCTGGGAATAAAATTTTTTCAAAATTTCTATCCGTTAGAGCTTCATCGTATCTGTCTCCAGTAACTATTATCATCTACTTCACCAGGTCAACAGCTATAGCCCCTATAACTGCAAAGGTACTCACAATGATTGTGGCGCTGATGTATTGTCCCAATGAAAAGTTTGCAATATTGCCTATGCCGTATAGGTATATCAAAAGGACTGAGGTCATGTAAGAGACAGCCGTAACGGTGAGCAATCTCTTAGGTATGTGGTGCCATTCTTCTTTTGCGATATTTGAGAGTTTGGCTTTTGAAATAAAAAGGTAGGCCATTAAGAGGGTCATCAGAAAGATAGCAAGTGTTCGCCATATGTCTATTGTTTTTGCTATGTCCCAGATCTCCTCGGTAAAAAGGAACGGAAGGGAAAATGTCATTGCACCGATAATCTCCTGGACCACATCATCCCATCCAAGTTTATCGGGTTTGTTTTTCTTATCTAACTCTTCTTGTATCTCATCTACTTGCTTAGAGAGTTTTGCCATATTTTCGTTTAGCTTTTTAAGTTCGCTTTCCATTTTTTCACGCTCAGCCACTCTGGGGTCAATCATCTCTTCAGCATTGGATTCATTCATCATCGCACTATTTGAGTTATAAAAACTCATATAAAGCTTTTTATTTTTCTATGCCAAAAGTGTTTCTGGCGAGCTAATATGGAAGAAGTCCTTCTCTTACTTATGGTGGGGCTTGGAGGTTTTATAGGTTCTTTGATGAGCGGAGGGAGTTTAATAACCTTATTTATCCTCACTCTCTTCAATATTCCCGCAAAAACCGCTGTTGGAACATTAAAGATGATTATTGCGGCATTAACCCTTGTGTCTTCTCTCACATACCTTAAAGCAGGCATTTTAAATCTAAAGACGGCTTCAACTATTGTGCTCTTTTCTCTGCTTGGCTCCTACATTGGTAGTGTTTTCTTGCTGAGTATTTCTGAGGAGGCCGCAAATTTTGTAGTGATGGTGTTTCTTATAATAGGGACATATTTTACATTAAAAGCGCCACAAGGGGAGCCTATGCTTAGTGGAAAGCTGTCTCAATCCATTGTGGGCCTGGCAATTGGCAGCTACATAGGTGTTTTGGGAATAGCCTCTACCCTTGTGGTAATCTCTCTCCTGAGGATGTTCTTTAGGGTAGACATTTTGAGGGCAAACGCAATGGCAAAGGTAATTATCTTCTTCAACAACTTTGTTGCGTTCATAAACTATGCAAAAAACGGCAGTGTGGATTATTCCGTTGGGATGCTTCTTATGTTGCCCGTCATTATTGGCTCATGGCTAGGTGCTAAGACTGCCCTTAAAATGGATCCCAAGTACCTCAAAGGGGTATTTGTTGGCATTTCTCTGCTGACCTTGGTTAATCTATTGAGAAATTTGGTAAGCTAGGCAAATCTTAATAAAATTCAAAGTTGAAAAGATATAGAGGTGACAAATATGAAGAAGGCCGTGGGTTTTGTAATGGCGTTGTTGTTCTTTCTCTCTGGTGTAGGAGTAGCCAATGCATACAGCTTTTCAATAGACTCAACAAATGCCGTTATCGTGCTTCCCACTACAAAGGTTGTGAACAATCAACCCCTTCACATAAACGAAGACGCAATTGCTGGAGCACGGCTTGGAGCATTCTTAGTCCTTAAGGGAATAAAACCGAGCTCATACTCCACATACGTTGAGGTTCCAGTGACGTACAGGAGTGTTATTATCCCAGATAACGATCAATATTATAAGTTGAGTGAAACAGACATGCCTGATGTGGGTTTAGTTCTTGGAGAAACTCCAGAAGGAAAGAAAATTGTTATTGCAGTGAACTTTTCAAGAGTTCTCTACAATTCAACGTTAAAGAAGGCACAGTTCGGAGATAGAAGTGTAGAGATAATATTCAATGAGAACACGACACCACTAAGCCTTGGTGGGGAGAACTCAAAACTCGTATCAACGGTTGAAAACGGAAAGGACACCCTTTACATATACTCCTATGAAGAGAAAAGTGATTCGAAGTCTCTTGGGAGCACATTAACAGTAAATGGATGGAAGATTTACTTTGTTGATATTGACACTGAGCAGAAAAAGACCCTTGTAGAGATAACATACCCCAGTGGGCTGGAAAAGACTCAAACACTCTACAAAGAGAAGTATTACATTATGTATGTGGATTCCCAAGGTCAGGAGGACTTTGAGATATACGATGCTTATCCCAGTGGAAGGATTGAGACCCTGCTGGAGGAAGGTGCTCAAAAAGTTCTTGTGTTTACTCCTTCGGACTTCTTCATAGGGATTGGCGGTACCAAGCAGGTTACTTATGAATATGAATATTATGAAAAAACCACAAAATACCAAGATGGGGATGTGTACAAAGGACAGTGGGTCTGGGATATCGATCCCTCAAACTATTTATTCACCCTCTATCTCCATGTTGACCCTGAAAACGGATTCCCAGTTGTAACCTTAGGAGATGGTGATGTATTGAACCTCCCTATGTTCGCCCTTAGCATCTCACCAGTATTTGATAAGGATAACAATGGGGCTATAACGGGGATAACAGGCTACAGGTTTTTGAGGACAGTTACAGTCAAGAAGAAGATCACGGTAGAAACGACAAAAGCCGAGGTTGTAGGCGATGTTAACTCCCTCATAATAACCGATGAAGAGCTTTCGAGTCTTCCAAACGACAAACATGTGATAATAATTGGAGGATGGGTCAGCAACAAAGCTTGGAAGGTCTTAGAACAAAACTATGATTCAGCAACAATAGAGGGCCTCAAAAACGACATAATGAATAAGGGCCACGTAGTCGCTATTTTGAACAATCCAAACAATCCAAACTTTAAAGTTATAATCTTGGCAGGAAAAGACTACATACACACAAAGAAAGCTGTGGACGAATTTATGTCCAAAGCTTAGCCTTTTCCTTTACTTTTTGTAAGAACGCTTATTTTACCGCGCTCTGATTGTAGCACGGATTAAAATGGCTCTTCTTATTTTAGCTGTTTGGGACATCTCTGGAGCGTATTTAAGCTTTTCTGCTTCATTTCGATAAGCTTATAAACGCTATGATATATAATTCAACCATGCTTGGGAGCTACAACAGAGATGCAAAATTGTTAATAGCAGCCAATGCAGCAGGCCAGTTGTTCCTCCAGTTTTCCATATTCATAATGCCCTTTTACCTTAGGGCTTTAGGTTATGGGATGGATAAAATGGGAATTTTCTTCTCAATCCAGACTTTTGTTGGTGGACTTTTCTTTTTGATCGCTGGTCAGGTGTCTCTTAAGCTTGGCTACAAGAAAACTTTGATTCTCGGGGCACTTTTGGGATTGATGGGAAGAATACTCCAAGTTTTGGCACTCAACTTTTACATTATTGCTCTGGGATTCTTTTTAATAGGTGCTAATATGGGGATAAGGCAGCCCAACTTTTACGCTTTGCTGAGTGAGGAAGTAGGAGAGAAGCAGAGGCATCATGCTTTTTCTATAAGCTTTGGAATTGGAACGATTTTAAATGCTCTGGGAGTGTTAATTGCTGGATTTGCCCCCGGTTTCTTTGTGGAAACTTTTGGAATAACAAGCGAACTCGCATACAGGCTTGTTGTTTCCTTGGCAATTCTCCAGTTTGCCCTTGTAATCCCAATCCTTTTGGTAATCAAAGACGTCCCAGTAAAGAATCCGCGTATAAACTGGAGGAAGGAACTTGTTGTAAAGATCCTCAAGTTTTCACTTCCTTCGGCAATGATAGGTTTGGGAGCAGGAATAACGATTCCCTATATGAGTCTATACTTTAACCTTCGCTTTGGACAAACGTTAGCGGTTATAAGCGGGGTTTTCTTTGCCCAACAGCTGGTCATGGGCATAGGCTCTTTCATACTTCCAAAGCTCGTAGATAAAATCGGCCCTGTGAAGACTATTTCCCTCTTCCAGAGCATCGCTGCTTTTCTCTTTGGAATATTCCCATCGTTGGAACTCTTCCTCTTAGCGGCGTTTGTTTATATCATCCGGTCAATCCTTATGAACATTGTGTGGCCTATAAATGATGCCTTCATGATGGGATTTTTTACAACTGAGGAAAAGGCAACGGCTGCGGGGATTAGAAGGGCTTTTTCCACCTTCATGAGGGGATTGGGGAATTATATAGGGGGCATACTGTTTTCAATTTCCCTTAGCTATCCTTTCTATGCCACGGCAACCCTCTACGTAACAGCCACCCTGATATTCTACTTCTTCTTCGCTAGGTACAACAAAGTTTAAGCGTTTCGACAAGTTTATAAACGAGGCAAATGACAAAAAAGCGATGCTCCAAAGCTACAGAGGATTCAGCAGAGATGCCAAGCTTGTTGTCGTTTATTCCTTCTTAGCCTGGTTAGGGGGTAATATCGCATGGTTTATTCTTCCGTTTTATTACTCCTCGCTTGGCATGAGTTTTTCTCAGATAGGAGTTATCTTTTCAATCTCCACCCTAGTTCAAGCGGTAACCCTTCTGGGTTCGGGATATATCAGTGTTAAACTTGGATATAGAAGAACTATCCTGGCTGCAGTGGGCATATTTTTTGTTGCCAGGCTTTTTCAAGTGTTTATTCCAGAATTCTGGTCTTTTGCACTTGCATCTGTTTTGTTGGGAATAGGAATGGCACTTGAGGGACCGGCACTGATGTCCCTCTTAAGTGAAGAAGCTAGCGATGAAAGGAGGCACTATCTCTTCAGCTTAAATGCCGCTTTGGGAACGATAGGCGCTGCATTGGGGATGTACTTGGGTGGTTTACTACCCAAGATGCTCGATGGTTCAAACCCATATAAAATGACGCTCTTGTTTGTTGCATTACTTGTTCCGATTCAGGGCTTCTTCATTTTCATGGTTTCTCCAGTTTTGAAGAGGGAAGAAAAGAAACTCAGGTTTGAAAGGGAGCTTGTGATCAAAATCGCAAAGTTTTCCCTCCCATCGGCTTTAATTGGCTTGGGGGCTGGGGTTACGATACCCTATATGGGGCTGTGGTTCAACAAACGTTTTGGAACCAGCTTGGAGAGCATTGGTGGTCTTTTTGCCATTCAGCAGTTTGTAATGGGGATCGGAACATTCACCCTTCCCATGATTGCCGACAAAGTTGGGAGTGTTAAAACGATCGTAGGTTTCAATGGAAGTGCCACACTGTTGATACTCTCACTCCCCCTTTCTCCATCTTTCCCGATTGCAGCAGCTATTTATACAATCCGAACTATACTTATGAACATTGTCAATCCAATATGGGACTCATTTATGATGCGCTTTTTCACTAAAGAGGAAAGATCCACTGCCGTAGCATTAAGAAATTTCTCATGGACGACCACCTTCGGCATAGGCCAGCTTATAGGTGGGAAAATTTTTGATTTATCCCTTGTAATGCCGTTTTTCGTAACTGGTATCTTGTACGGTCTCTCTATGATCACTTTTTGGTTGCTTTTCTCAAAAGAGGAATCATAGTGTTGTTAAATGACTGGCACTGGTGTAGGGATTTTTAACTGAAACAAACGTGTGAGGAGCAGAGGAGTAGGAATGTAATATTATGAGTATGGATGATATCTCTGTTACCTCGCCTTATTTTTACTAAAGCGATAGAGATTACATTGTTAAAAATTATTAATATTAAGCATAAGTAAAATTACAATTGGACATGTAAAGACTTATAAGGATTAAAGTTTTACACACTACTGCAAAGCACCATGGAGGCGTTATAATGTGGGGGAAATTGCTTGGGCTGATATTGGGATTGTTAGTTTCGGGAGCAATTGGCGGCACAGTTAGGGCTGCAGAACCAGAGACAAAGGCGGATGATTCATCCTCCTATTACTGGAACGGACATTTCATAGGTAAAGTCGGCGTAGCTTCCACTTATCTACCTAAAGTAATAGTGATCAATCAGGATGACATCGCCACGCCCCAACAAACTTTTGTCCTTAGAGTAAAGCTTGGAGAGGGATGGAAAAGTGGATGGAACCACTATTATTACCCAGTTAGCAGTAGACACTGGCTTTCTGTTGAGGTTATAAAACCATCCACATCCACCCATGTTGGGATACAAAATGGTCCAAATGGCATCTTCGTTATAGATTCAGGATCCAGTGAGTCAAAAACAGAGTTGGCGTACAGGGAGTTCTTTAAAATGGCAATGGATGCACTAGCAGGAATTCTGGGATTACCAAACTTCATGGATCCCGTGTTTAACATTGGCAGCAGCGAGAGGGGCAGTTACACTATCCAAACTTCAGGGGATGTTGCACATGACGTTAGTAAGATAACAATTAGATTCTATGGAGACTCAAGATTTAGAGGTACTGACTACGGTGCGGGGGTTACTTGGCACATAACGAACCCACAGCAAGCCGATTACCAATTCAAGGTAAGTGGGGGTGCAACACTGTACGTTGCTGAATACTCCCATAACAGCATCCCAGTACTCCCCATGATAAACCGCATTGCTCCTACGTCCGTCATTGGAGAAACGGAAAGAAGTGCAGATGTTACAACAGTTACAGAAATATATTATGGGAACAAAAACAACAACTGAGGGATTTTTCATGGATATAAAGAAATTCACAGCTATTTTTATTGTTTTTATCCTATCAACCTCTATTTTAATTGCGTACTCAAAATACCGGGAACGTAAGGCACGAGAAGAAATGGAGTTAGACCTCAACACCAGTGTCAATTTAATTGAATCCCATCTTCAATCCCACAAATTTAATTACACCTCGGCCAATTGGGCGAGTCACTGGGAATATCTCGATCAGAAGGTAGATGAAAATGACAGCAGAGTTGCCATTAACAGGGCGATAGTGCTCACGGATAAGCTGAGACAACTAAACGTCTCTAAAGATGAGATAGAGGAGGTGGATAGATGCCTCAACGAGACATATTACTTTTATAACATTGGAAAATTTTATGACACTCTCACACAGGCAAGGGTCTGTGCAATACTCGCATCAAATTACCTAGGCTCACATCTTGTAGTTGCAAACAGAACAGAGTTTTATGATTATGTCTCCGAGGGGATTCAAAATGTCACAATCATTAAGAATGAAGCTGAGAAAGAATGGAAAAACAGAATAAAGAGTGGTGTAGAATTTACCGACTACATGGTTACTGGGTTCAAAATAGAAGACAATTTAGTTGAAGCAAGCTTCTTTATAAATAACTCCCTTACCTTCTTGGAACAGTTAAAAAAAGAGCCTGATCCTATAAGTCCTGAAGACGCTGAGAACCTAACATTAATAGGAGGCAGAATAACTAGTAATTTGGAATACGCTAGGAGTTTTCTGGAAGACGCATTAATGTTAATGGAGCACGTGAATAGTGGAGACTTCCAGCCTGTGGAGCTTGAAAGCGAGATGAAGATGCTCAGGAAAAATTTATCCGAAGTTGATAGACCTTGCAATATCCCCATGTCGATGACCAAAGTTGCATGCGATTGGAAAGACTATCATAAAGAGAGAGGCATCATTGCCCTTCAAAAGGGTTACTACTCTGCGGCAAACTATCACCTTCTCTACGCTATAGCTATTGCAGAGAGACTTGACGAGTTTAAAACCTTGGAATTTGAGTTCAACAGTTCAAAAAGCCTAACAGACAAGACCAATGTTATCCTCAGGTTAAGAGAAGAGGCAATAAACAGTCTCAAAGAATGCCCCTCGGATCCAATAACATCTCTATATCTAAACGATGCTACAGGCTGGTATTTCAAACGAGCTGAGCACGTTCTTCGGGATTCCATAGATCCGGAAGTATATTACAGTGTCTACAGGTCTCATGATTATGATTCTCATATAATATATGACTACGAAATGACAAAAGCCTTAGCCAAAAAGTTCTGCCCCTATCTTGATCTGATGAAAAACAAAAATAGGTGAAGCCCATGAGGAAACGAGATATTCTGTTTTTTATTTTCTTTATGTTATCTTATTCAATTTAATGATTCCAGCAAATTCTCTGCTCTCGAAGAGTAACTTTGAAAAGCACCCGTATTATACATGTACAAACTATTCCAAACCGACTTACACTGCTTCTTTCTATTGTTGGAACAGTACAAAGCAAACTGTCAATGGACAATATTTTGGATGCCATTTGGTATTTAGAAGCAAATTGCCTATAATTAGGGGATTTTTAATTAAAGTGGATGCTGAGAGTGATATCTTTCTTAAAAAAGAGCATCCAAGCAAAAGTAATTATATAGGATTCAATTTGAATTCCAATTCACCGGGAACTCACACAATTAATGGAGAGATATGGGTTTATGAAATTTGGTGGGTTGGCATTATTGTTCCAAGTGAATTGAAATTTGAAATTGAGCTAAACTGCGAAGAAAAAGAATGCAAAACGACTCTAAGGTAGGTTGATAACAAGCATGGGAGAGAGTGTTCTGTAAAAATCTCGTAAGGAGGTTCCACAATGTGGAGGAAAGTGCTTGGCTTAATGTTGGGTCTCCTCGTGTTGGGGATGGCGGTAGAGGCAGTAAGTGCAGCCAAAGTACCAAATGAGCACAAAAATGTGCTCTCCATAGAAATTCAGAAGAAAATTATAGAACGGTATTCCCGACTTAAAGCTAATGGGAAAATAGAAGAAGCAAACAGATTGCTATCAAAGTATGGATTTGTTAAGTTGGGAGAAGAAAAGGTGCATCAAAAATTCAACAAAAAACCTATTAATACAACACAAGAAAAGCTTAATTCTAGTATTTCAATACAAAGCTGGGTTTCTGAAAGAGATTTGACTCTTGAAATAGAGTACATTACTTATCCATCATCTCAAACACTCTTTATAGATTATTACTGGACGTGGGACTTAGTGGAAGATTATTGGGATCAAGGAGATGTAGATGAGATATCAATAACGAACGTGATAGGGCAAAGAGTAAGTGGAGAAAGCGACTACAGATATTTGGTTGACCTTGTAGATGCATGGGGATATGAACTAGAATGGGGGATGATACCAGGAAATCATGACGTAGAGCTTGCTTATAAAACCAGGCCAGAAATCATTGCGGAGTATGGAACAGTGGAGCAGAGACTAACATTTAAAGTAGGGGATAGTATTCAAAAAGGTGTTATTCACGTAATGTATCGCATCCATGATGATGTATTTGGAGAAGGTGGAGGAATAAGTGCGCACATGATCTACACCCACACCTATGGCAATACTCAACTAATAAACATAATCTCCACTATTTCCGGCACAGCAGTAGGGATGGGAACTACATTGTTAGTTAAACATCCCTTAGCTGGAACAGTTGCTTCAGGTGTAGTTTCTTTTGCAGTGGATAAAACTATTAAAGATTTATTTGGTCATGAAGGTCTGTGGACAACGGAACCAGTGGATGTCTATATTCAGCTTCCCAGAGATTAAACATTGAGGAGGTTTAGCTATGGCAATTAAAAGGAGTAATTTAAATGATATCATTGGCTTTTCTTTTATTTATTTTCTTGTGTTCGTTGATGGGTGGCGTAGAATTTCTCATCCAGAAGAAATGTATTCTGTATGGAGTCGTTCATTATTCATAATGTTAATTGTTTTAGCCCTTTATGCCTTAACACCCTCCTCAGAAAGACCGTATACTAGAACCAAACTGCTGATTATTTTTGGTGTTATTTTGATGGAGATAACTATATATACTATTAGGAAACATTTACTTGCTTTTTGTTCTTGCAGTAGTTTTCACGTATTTTTCCATCAAAATTAAATCAAAAGAAAAAAGAAGTCAAGTATGATGGATACTGCTAGACCCATCCGTTAGTTATATGATTTCATTTCATAGAGATATCGCAATGTGGAGGAAAGTCTTCAGGTCGGTTCTTGCCGCTTCTCAAGTGGATAACGAATTAGGTATTCCTTTAAGTGTGACCCAGATCAAGGTTAAAGATCTGGTTAACTATAATCCCGATTCTACAGCCATCTGGAATGTTATGATAGATGTTCTACCAAGTTCCGATGATCCAGAAGTTTTATCTATGCAAAGCTCTTCAGACAAGATACTCAATGAGTTAACTGGATTGTATTATAAGCTTAGATATCACGGGGAAATTTCAAAGTTTTATATCACATACAGAGATCAGAGAATAGCCTTCTACAAGATCCAGCTGCCCCAAATACAAAAACAACCACACGGTAGCGGTATTTTGTTGGGCTGGGTGCAAATTAGTAAAATCAGGCATCAATAAGTATGAATGCAGAGGCGGGAAAATTTACAAATTGGTTGTCGATACGGAAAACTGGACACTCCTCTCTTTAACCCTCTCTAACTGGAGCGAAGTGAATAAGGTAATAGAAGAGTGTTCAATGGAGATTGACACTATGTCGGAAGGCTGAAATCGGCCAGTTCAGTAATTGGCAAGTTTCTTGGTTGTTAGATTGTTAAAAATGAACTATAACACACATTGCACTCATCCTAATAACATTGAAGAATAAAAGAAAGAGTTATAAGCTTGCCTTAGTCTCATTGAATAGTCTACTTTTGTGAGAGGTGTGAGAGATGGCGGTGAAGGATTGTCCCGAGTGTCATGGAAGCGGGAAAGTAAAAAGTGGCGAGAAGGAATGTGAAGTGTGTAACGGTTGGGGTTATGTTCCGGCGGACTTTAAATTGGGAGACAAGCTTAAAGGCTACAGGAATTTGGATTATTTTGGAGTTGAAGAGGAGGTAGAAGAGATTCCTTGTCCAGAGTGCCACGGAAAAGGAGTTGTTCCTGTTTATGACACCTGTCCAACCTGTGGAGGAACCGGGAGAGTGTTAGCTTGTGACATTTGTGGAAAGATTAAGGAGCCTTGGGAACCTGGGATGGAGACCTCATGGGTGTGCCCAGAGTGTGAAAGGAAGTACAAGGTGGTTTACGTTCTTGACAAGACCTGTGACTACGAGGATGTGGAAATAGGCAAGATTTACAAGGGTGTTATCGAGAGGGTGGAGCGGTTTGGAGTATTCGTAAAGCTCAATCCTCATGTGACAGGATTAATAAAGAGGAAAGATCTTCTTGGAAAGAAGGAATACACTCCCGGGGAAGAGATTCTTGTTCAAGTATTAGACGTCAGACCTGAAAAGAAGGAAATAGACCTCATAGAATCCGCTTTGAGGCATTACAAGGAAGTAGTTGTTAGGAAAGAGCTCCCTGTTACAGATATTGGAGCATTAACCAAAGAAATGGCTGGAAAAACTGTAAGAATTAGGGGCAAGATAACCCAAATACAAGTTACCGGAGGTCCAACGGTCTTCACGATAACGGATGGTACAGGTATAACCTGGGCAGCCGCTTTTGAGGCACCGGGAGTTAGGGCTTATCCTAACATCGAAGTTGGGGATATAGTGGAAGTAATTGGGAAGGTTTCATTCCATGCGGGAGAGATTCAGATAGAAATAAGCGATATGTCCCGTCTATGGGGTCCAGATGCTGCGGAGGTTAAGAAGAAGATAGAGGAAGAGCTCAACAAGAGGGCACGGCCTGAGGATGTTGGTTTTCTTGTTGAGAGCGAAGTCCTAGAGAAGCTCAAACCAAAGATCATGAAAGCCGCGTTTATAATAAGGAAGGCAATATTTGAGGGAAGGCCTATAATTGTGAGACACCACGCAGATACGGATGGCTATACAGCTGGTTTGGCTCTTGAATACGCTATAGTGCCACTATTGGAAGAGATTTCTCCAGATCCCCAGGCAAAATGGAAGTTCTTTAAGAGAAGGCCAAGCAGAGCCCCGTTTTATGAGCTTGAGGATGTCCTTAAGGATATAATCTTTATGATAGAAGATCACGAGCGCTTTGGAGATCCGCTTCCGCTCCTTGTGATAGTCGATAACGGAGGCACAACCGAGGATATCCCCGCTTACAGGCGTATAAAAGCCTACGGGGTCCCAATAGTTGTTATTGATCATCACGATCCGAGAGACTTCATAAGCGAGGACAAGGCTGCAGTTGATGAATACGTTGACGTACACGTTAATCCTCACCTAGTAAAGAGGAGCTACTATGAGCTAACGGCGGGAATGCTTGCAACTGAAATAGCTCGCTTCATCTATCCACCGGTTGAGGACAAAATAAAGCACCTTCCGGCTATAGCTGGAACTGGGGATAGAAGCGACGCTCCAGAGTTCCAACAGTACCTCAAGATAGCCAAAGAAAGCAAAGGTCTTGAGGAAGAGGATTTGAAGAAAATAGCAGAGGTAATTGACCACGAAGCCTACTACTGGAAGTTCATGGATGGACATGGTATTATAGATGAGATCCTTCTCCTCACTGGCAACCTGCAGAGGCATAGGAAGCTAGTAGACTCAATCTACCCAGAGGTAAAGGCCAAGCAGGAGAAAGCCCTCAAGGCATCTCTGCCTCATGTTAAGAGCATTGTATTGCCAAATGGAATAAGATTCAACACCATTGATGTAGAGCTCTATGCTCCAAAGTTTGAGTATCCGGCTCCAGGAAAGCTCAGCGGGCTGATCCATGATTACTTCAAGGAGCAGTATGGAGAAGATTCTCCAATTCTAACCCTAGCTTACGGTCCAGATTTTGCGGTTGTTAGGGCAAGCGATGGAATGCAGGCGTACAACTTTGATCTCAATGAGATAATAAAAATACTTCAAGAAAAGCTCCCGGATGCCGGAGTTGAAGGCGGTGGGCATAGCTTTGCAGGTTCAATAAAATTCTTTGAGGGCAAGAGAAAGGAAGTTCTTGAGGAGTTTGCAAAGCAAGTTGTGAAGCTGAAGAGAAGTTAAACCTTTTATACCCACACTCCAATTTTTATTTGGTGGTAACCATGTACATGGCGGAGTTCAAGCTTAGGTATGGGGAACTGAAATGGTACGTAAGGAGAATCGTTGAGGCTGATTCTTTTGAAAAGGCAAAAGAACTTGCGGAGCGCTATGTGAGAGCCATAAACAAAGGGGAAGTCATTTGGGAGCTTAATGACATCTATGAAGTTGAGAAGCCCCTTACTATAACTGAAGAGATGGTCGAAAAGCTCGAAAAAGCTTAACCCTCTATTTCATCGGCGTAGTTTGTGTGCATTATCTCTTTCACTTCTTCAACGTTTTTTGTATGTCCCAGAGCCCACATGAGCTTTGTTATTGTTGTTTCCTTTGTCATGTCCTTTGCTGGAATAATCCCTGCCTCAAGGGCTTTTCTCCCAACTTCATATTTAGTCAGATCAACCCCATCGTAAAGGGCTTGTGTGGTCATGACTACTGGGATTTGGGGGGTAATTTCCCTTATCTTGCTTAGGATGTCTCTCTTTCTATAGGGAATTCCCCCAGCTCCGTAACCTTCGAGCACTATGCCTCTGTATCCAGCTTTTACGAGGGCATCTATTGCGTTTCCATCTAATCCCGGAGTGAGTCTAATAAAGACCACCCTTGGCTCGTATTTTGTATCAAGCACGGGTTCTCCTTTTGGTTTGAATCTCTTTTGGGGAAGGTTGTAAATAACTTCTTCTCCTTTTACATAAGCAACATCGGGATAGTTTATGCTCATAAAGGCATTTAAGCCTAGGGCTCTTATTTTAGAAGTTCTGCATCCGAGCATTATTTTATCCATAAAAGCCACAAAAATTCCCGAAACATCTTCCATTGCAAATCTTATAGCGGCCTTCAGATTTCTTGGGGCGTCACTTTCTTCCTCAGTAACTGGGCGCATTGAACCAGTTAAAACCACGGGTTTGTTAATGCCTCTAATCATAAAAGTGAGCATGGAGGCGGTATAAGCTAAGGTGTCAGTCCCGTGTGTTATAACTATTCCATCGTAATCCTCTAGTGCTTTGTATACTTCTTTTGCTATTCTCTCCCAATCTTCGGGCTGAATAAGGGTGCTGTCGATATTTAAAATGTTCCTCGTGTCTATTTCATAACCGTTTTTCAGCTTTATGTCAGCTTTTTCAAGGATCTCATCTATTGTGAGGACGCTTTTAAATCCGGCATCGGTTTTTGCGCTCGCTATAGTTCCCCCAGTTCCGATGATTAGAATCCTCTTCATATCCTCAGCCCCTCTGCGTTCTAACTTTCTTTTCTCGCTCATAGCTTTTTAGTCTTTCTGACAAAAAATTGTGCACTTTCCCTCCAAATATTGACACATATCCAACAAATTTGAAAAATAAAAGAAAATTAACAAATCTCAGTCTTTGACAAGGAAAGCCATTAGGAGCATTGCCACAATATTAATGATGGCGGCGTAAATGAAGCCCACTTTTAGGGAGTACGCCTGCCATAGATAGCCAACTATTACAGATGCAGGGAAAACAAAAATCCCAAAGACCGTGTGGTATGCTCCGATTACGGTTCCCTTTTCGAATTCTCCTGCTAGGTCTGCCATATATGCCCTTGGAATTGTATCTTCGATTGCTATGTAAATCCCATAGAACACAAAAGCAAGAAGAAGCATCGGCAAACTCTTGGAATACGCAAAAAGAAGTGATGCCAATGCTGCAACTCCAAACCCTACTGTTATAACGGCTTTTTTGCTGACCTTATCTGAGTAATAGCCTATAGGGTATGCTGATAGGGCATAGATTGCATTAAACACAGCATAGAATCCCAGTCCTTGGAGAACACTGTAGCCGAGTTCTTTGGCTTTCCATAGGGTAAAAGCATAGCTGTATCTCCCAAGGGCAGCTAAGGCAACAATAACTAAGAAGGTTCTAAGGTTTCTGCTCTTTAGGGCTGATATCCCTTTTATCTTCTTTTTAACCTCTTCTCCCTTATCTTTGACTAAAAACAGCACAAGAAGAACTCCCACAATACCTGGGACTGCTGAGAGCAGAAATACATAGCGGTATGCCGTCTTTATTGGGTAGCTTTTTAAGAGCGCTAATAAACCTATAGCAACTAAAGGGCCGGCAACTGCTCCAAGCGTATCCATCATCCTGTGGAAACCAAAGGATTTGCCGCTCTTTCCTTTTTCACTTGATTCTGCTATTAGGGCATCTCTGGGAGCAGTTCTTATGCCTTTTCCAACTCTATCCAAAACCCTAAGGGTTAAAAAGTCCCACCATGAACGTGTAAAAGCTAAAGCTCCCTTTGAAATCGTTGAGAGGAGGTATCCAAGAGCGACGAAGATTTTTCTTTTCCTAAATATATCGCTTACATAACCAAACAGGACCTTAAAAAGGGAACTCAGGCTCTCTATAAGCCCCATAATCGAACCGCTTGCCGCTTTTCCAATCCCCAATACATCGGTCAGGTAAGTAGGCACTATTGGTGCTATCATCTCACTGCTCATATCGTTGAGAAAGCTGACAATTCCGAGGAGAAAAACATTCCAGTTTATTCCAAAGATTTTTCTTTCTTTCATTTTTCATCACCCAAAATTTCCCTGCAGAGCTCTTTCACTTTCTTCTTTCCTTCTTCCAATACTTCAAGCCCCTCTTGGGGTATTTCGTAGAGCCTTACCCTTTTTCCATTCTGGACTTCCCACCTGCTCTTGAGAAGCCTCATTTTTTCCATTTTTTGAAGCAGAGGATAAAGCGTTCCCGGACTTACTTTGTAACCATGAGATTCGAGCTCTTTCATCATGAAAGCTCCGGTTATGGGTTCTTTGCTTGCATGGTGGAGTATATGCAGCCCCATAAACCCGAGGAGAACCCGGCGTATCATATCGAACACCGATATCGAATTTCGATAAGAATGTTTAAAAAGTTTTTGCATAATCCTAAAACTATGAAAGAAAAAACACTTAGGAGGATCTCCTTGCTTATCTTCATAATCGGTGTTTTATTGCTTCTCATTGAGATATCTGCTCTCTTGTATTTGAGACTTTCCCTTCCTCCATGGTCATTTGAAACGGAGGGAAAATACGTTGCCTTTGGACTGACAATTGTAATTGCCTCTCTTTTTCTTTCAGTACCTATTTCTTTCTTTTTATTGGCTTATTTAACTCATCCCCAGGAGTTGAACAGATTTTCAGAATTAAAAACCCCAATACTCATTGGTTTAGGGATTGGGGCATTTGTTGTCTCACTCCTCATGATTATATGTAGAGATTTCTTCAATACTCTCTCGTTTTTGAGCGTGGCTTTTCTCTCTATTTTGTCCACCAAAAAAGACAAAATACAGAAGAAAAGCAACTTTTTGTTGATTGTTTGGGTGTTTCTCATTATATGTATTGTTGAAGTGGCTTACTTTTTGTATTTTTGGGGTTTAATTTTGCTCTAATCTTTTTCAAGAACGTGCTTTTCCAATACGTAACAGTAGAATTTGCCCTCAAGGACTTTTTCTCCCTTCTGATTGAAGACTTCAGCAAATACAATCTTTTTCTTTCCTTGATCTTCCTCTACTTTTGCCTTGGCAAGGAGTTCATCTCCAACTTTTACCGGCTTTGTGAACCTCACTTCTGCTTTTCCAAGCACCACTGTGGGTTCATTAACAGCGAGCATTGCGGCATAATCAGCTAACCCGAAGGTAAAGCCACCGTGAACTAAGCCATATTCGTCGACCTTCATCACCTCTCTCGTCTTGAGCTTTACCTCTGCATAATCCTTTTCGATTTTTACGGGCTCTCCAACGAACTCTTTTGAAGTTAAGAGGTGTGTCCTTTGCTCCATTATCATCACCAAAGTACACTTGCCTTCACCAAAATATAAACCTTTACATTCTTGAAAAACTTTTTAAATTTTTAGGGTTTTTATAGGTGGATGGAAAATCCGTGAAAGCCATTAGAACGGCTTATCTTGTGTATCCTCAATCTCCAGGGGGAGGCTTTCGGAAATCTTTGACTTTCCGTTTGAGATGTTCTTCTGGAGTGGAGGAGGAGTAGGGGCTTAATCTGGCAAACGTTTTTATTTTTTGAGTTCCTATTTATTCTTGGTGGAATTTGTGGAGGCTTTGAAGTATGCAATCCTCTATAAGGGCTCGAATGAATTCTCAAAGCCTGAGTTAATAGGGACCATCGTGCTTAAACTCCGCCTTATGGATTATAATGAGGCTAAAGCCTTGGTTGAGGAAGCCATAAAGAGAGGCATTATTGAGCAAAGAGGGGAGAAGCTCATAATTAAGGAGGACGCTCTTAAAGAAGAGGAAAAGAGAGAGGATGTCTTTGGTGAGATGATAGACTACATTGCCAAAAAATTGGGCTGGAGCCATCTAGAAGTCCTCGAAGACTTGGAAAAGTTTTCTGAAAGATATGGGGATTTAGACAAGAAAATAGTTGCCTACCTCTATGGTTTGGACAAAGGGATTGATATGTCGAAGTTTAAGGACAAGCTGGAGGTGTGAGGAATGGAGGCGTTAATAATAGTTGACATGCAGAGGGATTTCATGCCCGGTGGAGCCCTTCCGGTTCCGGAGGGAGACAAGATAATTCCAACTATTGAGGAGCTTATTAAGAAGTTCGAACAGAGGGGAGCCCTTATTGTTGCAACAAGAGACTGGCATCCGCCAAACCACATAAGCTTTAAGGAGCAAGGAGGTCCGTGGCCGAGGCATTGCGTTCAAAACACTGAAGGTGCTGAGATAGTGGTTAGTCTCCCCAAAGATACAATAATCATTTCAAAGGCAGACAAGCCTGACAAAGAAGCATATTCCGGCTTCGAAGGCACAGAACTTGCCGAGATCCTAAAAGAGAAAGGGGTCAAAAGGGTCTACATCTGTGGGGTTGCCACCGAGTATTGTGTTAGAGCCACTGCTCTAGATGCCATCAAGAATGGCTTTGAGGTTTATCTTATTAAGGATGCCGTTAAGGGAATAAAGCGTGAGGACGAAGAAAAAGCCCTCAAAGAGTTGGAAGAAAAGGGGGCAAAGATAATCAGCTCTGCTGAGCTTTGATTCTTTTCCATTCTTTTAACAACGCAGAGACTAGGTTAAGGACTATTGGGCCGATTATCAGACCCTTAACTCCAAACGCCCATACTCCGCCTATCATACCAACTAGAACCATTATCTCATCGAGCTTAGCCTCTTTTGCAACTAGCTTAGGTCTTATTGTGAAATCTGGAAGCGGGGACACAAGTGTCGCTCCGTAAATGGAAATTGCGACGGCTTTTAGCACGTCCCCTTGCTTTAATAGGTATATAGCCGCAACGAGCCATATCATCCATCCCTCGAAGAGGGGAATAAAACTGAAGAGTATCGTTAAAAGCCCGGCTAGCAGGGCGGTTGGAAAGTCCGTAATGCCAAACCCCCAGAAGCCGAGGGTCATTAAGATTCCTTTAGCAATGTTGAGGAGAAGCCACGCTCTTATGAGAGCTTGCAGAGTTACATCTGCCCTCTTTAAGAGTTTTTCCCCTAAATGTTCATGTCCTCCAGGGATTAAGGCATTGATCTGCCTTTTTATTTCTTCGGAGTTTACAAGAAAGGCGTAGAACATGGCCAAGAAAACCACCAACTGGAGGAGATACTTCGGTATTGAGAATGCATAACTCTGCACGTATTCAGCTAACTTCGGTGTCAGCTGAGAGTAGAGCCTTTGAAGCACATTGTGAACACCAAACGGCAGCTCAAGGGTTAGACTCCAAGAAATGAAGGTCATTATATCTTCGTAAAACGAGACTACCAAGTTCTTTATTATAAGCACAAGCTCCGCCGTGATAACCGCTGAAAGCCCTATTAAAAGAGCAGTAAGGATTAATGCGGATTTTTTGCTATCAACTCTTTTTGCTAGGCGTTTGTGGAGTGGTAAGACCGCATAAGCCAGAATAGCGGCAAAGAATATCGCCGACAAAAGAGGGGCTATCGTTCTCCATGCTAGATAAAGGATTATTAACGCCACAACTCCCCATAAGATTTCCTCTGCTTTCATGGTCTCCCACTACTCAACTTGGGCATAGAGTTATATTTAGCTTTCTGTTTTAAGTTGAGTTGTTTGGATTTTTTACTTTGTTTTGTTGTTTGTTGTTTTTTCTTTTGTCTTTTCGTTTTTTCTAATGGTAAATTTTATATAGTTTGAGTGCTTATTATTTGTGAAAATTTCCTCATGCTTGGGGGGGCGAATGCTAAGGTGGGTAGTTTTGGGCATTGTTGGGTTGTTGGTTTTTAGTAGTTTTGGTTTTGTTTTTGCTCAGGAAGTTAAGAGTTTGCAAGTTAGTTCTGAGACCTGCAGTGCTTGCAGTTCTTGTAGGGATTTTGATGTTGATAAGGCTTTGAGTGAAGCAAATGCAAAAATTGAGAATTTGACGAGGTTGATTAATCAAAAAGAGGCGGAGTTGCATAAGCTTTACGCTGAACTTAATAAAACTAAAAGCATTGAAACACTTGAGAAGATTGTTAAGCTTGAGGACGAGATCCAGCTTTTGAAGAGTGATTTGGAATTTTATAAAAGGCAAGAGCTAAGCTTGGAGTTAATCAAGAAGTATACTCGTAGGACTCCTTATGGTGTTGAGGTTCTTTATTACAGGCTTCCTAGGGAGGATGAGTTGGTCAAACAATACATTGAGAAGGTTCATCCTGTTAGGAAAGACGTTGACTTGGACTGGTTTATTGCTTTTTACAGGCAGGCTGGTGAATTAACGTTTGATGAGTACGTTGTTACAGACATGAAGCTTAGGGAAACTATTGGAGAGATAAAAGCTGGTAATGCTACAGTTGAGGATGCTTTAGGGTTAATAGAAGAGAAGAAGCAGATTTGGGATAGGATTTATGCTTACTTGGGGGAGAGGGATAAACTGCAAACACTCAAAAAGCTTAAAGAACTCGGAAGAAAACAAACAATCATGAAAACTACTGGAGTAGAACCTTTATCAATTGACGTAGGTATAAGCAGAGGGTGGGGATGTCAATTACACTATTGCTTTGGAGAATCAAGTCCTGCACTGCCATCTCAAGCATACTTATATGATTTTCAGAAAGTGGCAGTGTGGGTTGGCATGTATACATCTTCAACCCCAAATATGAATTACTTCTATGATGAATACTGTACGTATGATTTTACATCAACTTACGATATACACGAATATTGGGACAAGGCGGTGGAACTAACTTACGATCCAATCTTGGGAGGATCTCCTGTTCATTCTATTCAAGTAAAGTGGTTTTTCAGTGCATATGACAGTGATGACGTAAAACACGATATAATATGGCAGTTTGAATGTGATGCTACTCACTGTTGGTTAACAACAGGAAGAGCTGATCTTCCAGATCCTAATTTGGTTCCTTGGGGAACTTATAAGCTGGATGTGTTTGAAAACTATTTAGACTGTTGCAGAGGGTGCTTGATTGGCTGCCAATGTCATTGGTGTAACACTCATTGTAGTGGGTGCTTTGCATGTGATCCAAGCGGAGCACAAAACTTCGTACATGAGGATAAACCGAACAGAACAATATGGCCATAGGTGACTGGATATGAAAACTTCAAGAATGATTTTAGCCCTTCTTTTTCTTTTGCTTTTAACCTTAGCCATCTCCATTTCACATGAGTATCGAAGTTGTGAATGGAAGTACAAAGATGCTTCTCTGGTCGGTGTTTGGAGTGGAAAAGTTACAATCCTTAAGGATGATACCCTATTAGTCCTTAACATAACAAATGGAAAAGTTCTCAAAGAATTTCAAGCACAAAGAGGGTATTTCTTCTGGAAAACACGCTTTCAATAATAAATGCCTCCGAAGTTTTGAGCATTAATCTGGATGATTTCACAATTACTAAGCTTGGCATACCTGAAGGTGTTGATTTAACTGAATTGGCTTTTGCTGTCAATTTGGGAAATATTTCGCTCTATTCTACTCTTCATTCTGTTGGAGGGAAGTACAATTTTGAGATTATTGAATATTATGTTTGTACCGAAAACTGTTTAGTGTATCCTTTTAAAGTTCCTCCCAATTCATATCCGTTGATTTATACGTTTCCGGGAGGGTATGTTTTAACTTTTAAAACTAATGATGCCTTTACTAATGGTTCTGCAGTAGTTCTCAACAAAAACGGAGGGTTTATGTGGAACGTAACCACAAGGTATGCAATCAGCGACTTTGAGTATTCCAATAATACGCTGTTTTTCTCAACTGGTGGCACAGAACCTGGAGGAACACTCATAACTGGTGGCGACATCTATGCGTTCTCTCTCAATGGTTCTCTCAAGTGGCACATTAACCTTAGGAACTATGAAGGAAAGTTTTATGATTGGGGCATTGCCGGAATGAAAGCTCATAATGGCGATCTGTATGTCGTCGGATATACTGGTAGAATCTATATTATTGATTCTAAAGGAAAACTCAAGAAAATTGTAGCTTCGCCAGTTTACAAAAGGTTGAAAACTCCATCTTTAATAAAAGGGGTCAAGGTAGCAAAAGATGATTTGATAGCCTTCGCCTACTTGGACATAAAGACATCTAGCTTATTCCGGAAAGCTAAAGGCATCTGTGTTTACGATTTCGGGAACTTTAAATGCTGGAGAACAAAAGAACCGGTATCTAAGATCTTAGTCTGGGATAAATGGGTTATTGGAGAGGGGATTGATGGGGTTTGTGCATGGAGAAGAGGTGTGAACCAATGAGAAAATTTGGAGTTTTACACGCTCAAAGGCGTTAAGGGCTCCTATCTCTGTCTTCCAGATGGAATTTTGCTATATGCATATTATCCAGAGGATGCTGCTTACCACTAAATTCTGTCCTAATATTCCAAAAGGGTTCAGAATATCTAACGTCAAAATTATTGAGGATAGACTTTATTTTGTGGCAACATATGTTGAAACTAAATTCTTATGGGTTAGAACCAACGGGAACTTGTATCTTATCAAAGAAGGCAGTGTTAGAAAAGCCCGTGTTGCGAGCATTAGTGGTAGTGCCCTTGGCGCGGGCTTTTGGGTTGATGCGAATGATAAATACGTTGTTGTTGCCTACTTCCTTACAAATGAAGAGGGAAAGAAGAAAAATGGACTTTGCGTCTTTACAAGCGAATATTTGATCAAGATAGCATGCAAAAGTCTTGATAAGACTCCAGAAAACGTGAAAATTGAAGGCAGAACGACCTACGTAAAATTCAGAGATGGAAGTATTAGAGCATATAAGATAATTGCTCCTTAAAATGATCATTTGCTCTGGATGATTCCTAATTTTCCATAGATTTTTTCCTCAATTTCCTCCGGGATTTCAGGTTTGCTGATCTTTTTTAGGGCTTTCTCCTTGTTAATTAACCCATATCTCACCAGTGCTGCTATCCTCCTCGTCTCAAAGCTGTAGCCGTGCTTCTCGTAATATCTCCTGAGTGCAGGGCCCAAGATTAGGCAGTTGGTTGTGTAGCCGGCAAGCTCAGGGAACTTGAAAGGAAGCTTGTTGAGAATTTCAAAGCGCTCTTCCTCACTCATAAGGCTCAGCAACCGGATTTGTACTATTCCATTGCTCATCAGTCTGTAGGGATGATGACCAAAAGGAAGCTCATGCCCTGTTATTATGTATTTGATTCCCTTCCTTAGGGCGTATTTTCTAAGCTTCTCCATCGTCCTCGAGGAGCACTTTTTGCATGGGGATTTGCCTTTAAGGAGAGCCTCCCTAAAGATGTCAGAGTAATCATGGTGAAGAATCGTCAAGGGCACTTCGAGGTGTTTGGCTATTCTTTTTGCGTTCTCTATAGCTTCTCTCGCCATAAAGCCGTGGTCTATCATTACAGCTTCAACATCAACGTTATATTTATCTTTTGCGAGATAAAGGGCAACCGTGCTGTCTTTACCACCTGAGAAAGCCACTATGGCTTTGTCCACTTTTCTCATCAGCTCTTCAAGTTCAGCCCGTATTTTTTCTTTGTCTGGCTTATGGGCTAGGTAGTTTATGCATTCCTTGCAGAGGGGTTTTCCATCAACGATTTTGATCTTTGCAGTTCTCTCGTCGTGTATGCAGAGTGAGCATTTGAGCATTTTACCCACCGAAGTATTTGGTGTAAAGCTCCTTCGCTTTCTCTTCTGTAGTGTTCTTCACCAATACTTTCCCGCTCTTGAAGACAATTATCTCTGTTCCCTTATCTAAGAACCTAACGTAGTCCTTTTTGAACTCATAGAGAGTGTTTAAGCGTTCTAACTTTGAGGTAAGATCCTTTAGGTTTACTTCCCTCCCAAGACTGAATCTAAACGCACCATCGCAGGTCTCTTCGAGCTCAACCTTCTTTCTCTTTACTATCGGAGCTACGTCTCTTCCTATACGCCTTGCGCTGAAGAGCGTTAGCGCGTCCATGGTTCTATAAATGGCAAGCTGACAGCCGCTTATCCTAACGTCTATGTATTTTTTAGCTTCCATTGCTGCCTTGAGGTATTCTCTTATGCTCTCAGCCCTCTCAAAGTCTAAGCCCGCTTTTCTTAACCGCTCCTCGTTGAGCTTGTGTATTGTTAAGGGCTGAAGCATCATCTCGTCAACTCCAAGGGAAGCCGCAAGCTCCGCTATTTTTGGAATGTCCTCATCGTTTATCCCGGGCATGAAGATTGTTCTCACGACGGAGCGGACAGATTTGTCTGCCCCAACGATCTTGAGAGCGTTTACGACATTCTCAAAGGTATCGGCATTGGTTATCATTTTGTGCTTTTCTCTACTTGCAGCGTCTAAACTAATCATAACCAAATCAAAGTCAAGCTTCTCCCATAGCTCCTCCGTTAAGAGGGAGCCGTTCGTTTGAAGGTCGAGCCTCGCATCGGGGAACTTCTTTCTCAAAAGCCTGTTTACCTCAACTATTCTTGGACTCATGAGGGGCTCTCCGTACTGGGAGACGGTAATTGCATAAGGGTTCTTCCATCCGTAGTAGCCCGGCTTTGGGTCTTTCCCAAGCTTTAATGCCACATTGGAGTAGCAGAATATGCAATCATGGTTGCAAGCGGGAGTGAGCTCGTAAGAGGGATGGTGGACTGGATTTTCTATGCTCAAATCTAAGCCTTGACACCCTTGACAGTGAGTTGGAACGACTAAATCATCAACAAACTTCTTTAAGAGTCTCGCCTCTTTGTTTTCCAAAATCTCTGGCTCTATACCCATTTTTCTCGCAAATTCTTCCCAGCTGTATTTCATTTTCTCACCGAGAGATGATGTGGGAAAGCATTAAAAAACTTGACGCTTTTGGGGTTGTGGTGAGGAAATGAGGATAACCCTAAAAAGGAAGGCTTTCCTTGAGGAAATCCCAAAAGTGGTTGAAGAACTCGTCAAGGAATATGGGATTTCTCTGAAGCATATAAGTATTGAAGAAGACGAAAAAGGCTGTTATACCATTTGGGCTACCTATGAAAGCCCTACTTCTTGAAGACCCTTATGTCCAGAACAACGTGCCATACTCCCGGAGCGTAGCGTTTGATTATCCTGCTCTCCAACAGCTCGCTCTCGTAGCCGTGTTCCCTGGCTATTTTTTGAAAGGTCTCAAAGGGCTCCCTAGGCATCAGCCTCTCTGGAACGGTGTTGTGGTAATGAATCACCGCTTCATCCTTTGCTATCTCCAAAGCTTTCGGAATGAATTCATGCGTTTTGACAACGTAGCCCATCAAAATCCTATCGGCTATATTTTCTCCTTTAAATTCTCTGTTATCTATGTTGTAGGCCGTCATTCTGTCCTGAACTTTGTTGAGCTCGATGTTTTCGACCAAGAACTTAAAGGTATAGGGGCTCTTTTCGATTGCTATTACCCTAGCACCGCAGTGCTTTGCTATGGGCAGGCTCAGGTGACCTATTCCTGCGAACATATCTACAACAAGTTCATCCGGCTTTGCAATGCTCGCCATTCTAACCCTTTCCTTTACATTTGCAGGGGAGAACATGATTTTAGAGGCATCAAACTTGTAGAGGATGCCGTTCTCTTTGTGGATCGTTACCGGATCGTTTCCGTAGATTATCTCATAGTTGGTCTCCCTGAATTCTCCGCCAATCTTTCCCTTCCTCAAGACTGTTTTGACACCCAAAACTTCCGCATAGACCTTTGCGATCTCATATTTGTAAGGCAAGAGCTCTTCTCGAAGGGGAAGGATTAAAACATCTCCCAGCTGAACCCAATGTTTTGGAAGAAGGTTCACTAATTCGGGAGGAAGGGTTTTGCTCAGTATCTCTCTTATACGGGGTTTTATGAGCTGGGTCTTTCTTCTCTTCATACAGGGTAACCTCCAAGAACTCCCTTAAAACCTTTTGGTCTGGTACGTTCCTTTCTTCGATTGGTCATTTCGGCAAAGAACGATAGAAAAAGCTTAAAAAGGAGTGTCCCCAATATTATCTGAGAACCTCACCGGAGGTAGAGTTTGACAATGGATGATGAATCCTCGAGTAGTTTTTGGTTGAGTAAAATATTAAAATCCAAAAAGAAGGAAGGCGTCATTGAGCAGAAAATAACGGAAGATGCCTACAGGGACTTGAAGGCTCTTCTAATGAGGGCCAAGCCAGATGTAATCGGGGATAAGATAATTCTCAAGCTGCCAAACGGAACCGTAGAGCTTACAAGGGAGAAGCTCAGGATAGTTGCCGATAAAAAGGAGCACGCTGAGAAAATACTCAGGAATCTCCACCACTATTCAATGCCCCCAGGGTTGTGGCCCGCTTATGGTCTCAGCTACTCGATAAAGAAGGGTTCTCTTCTAAAAAGCAGGAGTTAATCTTTTCTTTTTACCTCAAATATTTTAAACCTTCAGAAGTATTCTTAGTTAGCGGATGATGGGCCTTGCCCAGTCTGAGTCAATGATGACGTCGGTATTAGCTGACGCTTTAAACACCTTTTGGAGGAGCGGGGATGAGTGAGCTACTTGAGTTTTATGCAAGTGAAGCCATGACGTGCCCCCGAAGGGTTTACTTTCGTCTTAAGGGGTATAAGGAAAAGTGGCCCGAATTTGTAAGGGTGAGGCTTGAGCAAGGGGTTAACACCCATAATGTTCTTGGAGAGATACTTAAGAAAAGGTTTGGTTTTGAGCTTGAGAAGCATATAGTGTTAAAATCCCCCCGTCTAGGGCTTGAAATCCACGGGAGGATAGATGCATTCAGGCGGTTTCCAATAGAGATAAAGGGAAAAACTTCCCTTCCAAGGCTCCCCTATGACTACCATCTAGCCCAGCTGAACGTTTATCTAAGGTGGGCAGAGAGTGAATACGGCTATTTGTATTATGTTAAGCTGCATGAGGAACCAAAGAGGGTTTTGAAGGACGTGGACTTTTCCAGATTCCCAATAGTCAGGGGAAAGAACTTTAAAGCTTTTGAAGTGCCCTATGACGAAAAGCTTTTCAAAGAGACCGTAAAGCAGTTTTACCTGATAAAAAAACATTATGAAAAGGGCGTTCCCCCAGAGGGGTGGAAGGACTACACATGTAAGTTCTGTCCCTACTATTACATTTGTTTTGGAAATGGATTTACTCCTTAGCTTTCCACTTGAGGTCGTTTTCTATGACTGCCTCTATGAGGTCTCGATTATAGAGATCCGCGATTATTGCCCTTATTGGGACTTGATTCAAAGCGAGTATCTGGGGTGTTATTTTTGCTCCAAAGTCCTTTGCAAGTGCATAGCTAAGCTCACTTACACTCTTTGGCTCTCTTAATAGCTCAAGAATCTTTTTTTCTCCTTCTTCTACTCTTTGAAGGTTAAGTTCAAGCAGTTTTAGAGCCTCTTCTCCTTTTACAGCCCTTCCGTGGGAAGGGATGAGTAGAATGCCTTCCTCTGCGTAACCCATTAATTTCCTTATAGACTCCTTGAAAAGCTCTGGCTCAACTAAATAAGGCAAGCCTACGGACTGAATAACCCTCTCACCAAAAAAGCTATCTCCCGCGTACAAAACGCCGTTTTCCTCATCTAGGAAACCCGTCATTCCTGGCGAGTGTCCCGAGAGCTCTACCGTTTTCAGCCCAAAGAGCACATCGTTCCAGTCAAAAACTCCATGAACTCTGACTTCTTGTGGAAACTGGTAGACCAAAAACCCTTTTGGTGCCTTCGAACCAAAGGTCAAGAGCTCCCTGTTGAGGGGGCTTTCAGCTATGGAGAACTCATACCTGTGAATAAATAAGGGCTTCCCAAGCTTCGGTGCGATTGCTATGTGATCGGCATGTCCATGGGTGGAGAGCATGTAGTCAATCTCAAGGTTTATTTTCCTCAGCTCTCGTCTGAGTTCTTTATGCCTTTTGCTCCCATTTCCCGGATCAATAATAACCACGTTTTCCTCAACTTTTATCATTGTAGAAGGACTCCCAGGGTAAAGATAGAGGTTTTCTCCAAGTTTCTCAAGTGCCATAAAATCACCTCAGCCTTTCCAGCTCATCAACGAGCTCTTTAAAATATGGGTAAAATTCACTTTTCTTTAAATACTCCAAAGCCTCCCAAAACTCCTCCAGACCTTTTGATCCTGCTTTTTCGTATTCCCATGCTTGGAGAACCATTTCAAGCTTGTCGGCAAACTTGACAAGCCTTCCCTCTGGACTTTTTTCTTCTTCATACTCTTGAAAAAGCTTGAAGTATTCCACCCTCTCAGCGCCGAGAATGTCCACCATGGCCTTTCTCTCGGCTTTCTTCTTATCCACGTACTTCTGCGCCTCAAGGGGCAAATCAGTGATCCTTGCCTCAGCAAGATCGTGGAGGATAGCTATCTTCAGCGCTTTCTCGACGTTTATTTCCATTCCTCTTTTTCTTAGTTCGTCTCCCAAGAATAGGGTTATGAAAGCCACCCTAAACGTATGTTCAGCAACGCTTTCCGGGCTCTGAACTCCTCTAAGCAACCATCCCATTCTGGGGAGCTTCTTTAACTTCCCAGCCTCTGCAAAAAGGTTTAACATTCTTATTCCTCCGTCACGTAGAGGACTCTTTCTGTTTCAATGGCTTTAGCTATTATTCCATCCCCTACGAACCTTCCATAAACTTTGACGGTCTCTCCCTTACCTACGTTGGGAGTTCCAGAGAACTCTATTTTTAAGCCAGAAATATGGAAAGTTGCTCTATAACTTGGCAGTTCCATGGGGAGGAACTCAATCTTTGGCTTGTCCTCTACAATCCCTTCTATAACGACGTTTTTTCCCCTAAAATTGCCATTTTTGAGCTCGTCAATCGTAAGGATGTAATAATAGTTGTGACCGAACTTAGTTCTCTTCACTCCCATCACCCTTATAACTTAACTATCGTGAAAATATTTTGGGTGAGAGAGATGATAAAGGTTGCGATTATTGGTGCTGAAAATGTAGGCAAATCCACACTTATGAATGCTCTCCTTGGGAGAAAAATCTCTGAAACGCAGCCTATCCCCGGCACCACAAAAGGAGTCATAAGAAGGGCTTTTGGGACGGTTAAGATTCCGAAAACAATGAAGAACCCTCTTGGAGGTGCTGACGAGCTGGTTTTAATTGATACAGCTGGACTGTATGACCCACAGCATGAACTTAGGGGGAAAGTTCTGAGCGAGGAGAAGTTCAAAGAGCTCCTGAACGAAATCGTCTCAGCGGACATAGTTATTCATATGATAGATGCCCAATATGGCCTTCACAGGGGAATGGAAAAGTTACACCATCTGCTAAAGTTCAGATATGATAAGCCGATAATAGTTGTTGTCAATAAGATAGACCTTGTGCCGAGAGAAAAGGCCGAGGAGCTTAGAGAAATCATCAAGAAGAGACTTGAGCAAGAGCCAATACTGCTATCATTGGTTACCTATGAGGGATTTAACGAACTTTTAGAAAAGCTGACGTATTACGCTCAGTACGCCAGGAGGTCTTGATTAACTTTAAAATTCCTCTAATGCTTAGCATTTCATCCAAAATAGCGTATTCATTTGCAAGTTCTTCTGCAAGTTCTCTGGGGAAGCCGTTCTTGATCAATGTTTTCTTAAACTTTCTTTTTGCCCTCTTAACGGCCCTTTTCATCCCCGCCAGCTGCCACAGTGTTTTTGGAATTATCATGAGCAGTCGAAGGAAGGAAAAAAAGAGCGAAAACATCAGAGCTCCTCCTCAAACTCCTCCTCTTCCTCTATCTCTATCTTCTTTTTCTTTCCGATGTTCCCGAGGTCTTTGAGGCCTTCAAGCTTACCCATTCTCTCTTTCATAAACGCTGCAACAAGGGTCTTTATGATATTCATGCTTTCCATGTACTCTTTTGTAAGTTCAAATGCCTTATCCGGATCCATCCCAGCTCCTACAAGCTCTTTGTAAAAGTTTGCAACATTTTTGCCGAACTTCTCTGCCTTTTCTGGGTCATAGACGTCGTTTAGGAGCTCTTTTATTGGTCCAAAAATGGAGTCCATTATTTTTGGTAAGTGTTCTGAAACAGTTCCAAGCACCTGTTGAAGTTCCTTAATGTCCTCCTCATCTCCTTTGCCCTTCTGGTATGTCTTGAGCATCTCCTCAAGCATTTCGATCTTCTTCTCGATGAGCTCCATGTCCTCTTTGCTCTTAGCCTCTTTGAGTTCTTTTGTGAGCTCTCTGATCGTCTCTTCTATGAATTTCTTTGCCCCTGTTTCGCTTTCCATGGCTTCTTCAATTTTTTTCCTTATCTCTTCACCAAATTTCTCATCAAATTCCATTTCAATCACCTCAATAATTATTCTGTTTGGTCAAACTTAATTGGGATTCCGATCAAATCAAACCACTTATTGAGCACTTCCTTTCTGAGTGCATAGGCTTTTCCCTTCTCACCATCAACTTCCTCAACAACGTTAAGCTCAATTAGGTGATGTATCTTTTCTCTGACGGTGTTTCGCGAAGCTTTGCCCCTTCTTCTTTTTAGCTCTTGAGTGATCTGGCTTATGTTCGCGCTTCTCAAATCAAAGAGAATTCGCACGATTTCCCTTGCTATGGGGTCATGCCTTATCTCTGGCACGACTACGTCTATTCCTAATCCCCCATATTGCGCATAGATGTTGATGAGACGGAGATAATTTTCTGCCAGCCTTGAGACTATTTCAAAGCTTGCCATCAATTCGTTTAGGGCTTTTCTTAAGGTTTTGACTTCCTCTGAGAGCTTCTCGATATCCTGGTCTTCTGGCATCTTCATCCCACTACCATATATTGTTGATCAAATCATATAGGCTTTCTGATTAGAAATGATCAGGAGGGCTTATGTTTTACTTTGGAGTTAAGGTGATAAAAATTTTTGCCTAATTCTCGAGTAAATAGCAATATAGCTAGTCCTTACTCTAAAATTAATTGCCTCGTATTTTGTGTACTTCCTTTGGATTTTGGGTATTCTTTGAAAACCTGCGGGTTTTAGGGATACAGCTCCATCTCATAGTCCTCTAAGTCCGTGTTCAATGCTTTAGTAATCACGAGCTTTCTCTTATTGTCTTTTTTGAATTCTATGATTGTCGTTGCGAGGTCTTCCAGCAGTGAGAGAACTTCTCTATTATTTCCGCTTAGGACATCTCTGTTTACGAAATAAAAGGCTATCCTGCGGGTGTCTCCTAAAAATGTTGAGAGGACATTAACAAACGGAATCCCTTCGTTTCTCATAAGAATCCATCTTTCTATCCCGGTTACTAATATTACGGTAAATTGCTTGCTTACAACTTCCTCAAAGAGTTCTCTATACGCTTTAAACAACGCGGGCAGTTCTCTGTCCGCTCTTAAAAATCCAACCATGTTTACCTCTGGCAGTTCGTGATATCCAATCTCAATGAACTTTGCCTTCTCAAGGGCTTCACAGTGGGGGACTCTCATCTTCATTCGTTTCAGGCATAACTCTATTCGGTTAAAGAGGTCGGTAATAAGCACCTGGTGTTTTTTAAGCTCGGCCCAGTTTATCACTTCAATAAAAAACAGCGAAGGATCATCTTTTGATGAATACTCCACCAGCACAATTTCTCCCGGTTTTAACTTATTCAGGATTTCGAGCATTATAACCCCCTCAGTTTTTTTAAGTTGGATGAATTTAAGGTTTTTGTAACGCGATATTGAAAAACCTCAGCACTCACATATTTTCACAAAAACCTTTCTCCTCCTTGGTCCATCTAGCTCGGCAAAGATCACGCTCTGCCATGTCCCAAGTAAGAGTTTTCCGTCTTTTATCGGAATTGCTAGGCTTGGGCTTAGAAGGATGCTCCTCAGATGGGAGTGGGCGTTGCTGTCTATTCTGTCGTGTCTGTAGCCTTTTCCCTTAGGCACAAGACTTTGGAGAAATTCCCTAACGTCCTCAAGCAGGCCGCTTTCGTTCTCGTTTATGAAGAGGGCTGTTGTAGTATGCCGAGTGAAAATTATGGCTATTCCTTCTTTTATCCCGCTTTCCCTTATCTTCTCGTTTACCAAGGGAGTGATGTCAATAAGTTCAAACTCCTCCCTTGTTGGAATATCAATCTCGAAGATCACCTCTACCCCTCCAGAATTTCCCTTGCTATTCTCTTTCTCGGCCTCCTGAAATATAAAACTGTAGAAACTCCACTTACTCCATGTTCAGCTGGAGTTATAGCTTTGTACTCCCTAAAGAATACATTCCCAAGTGAGAGCTGGGAAGCTAAGTCCCAGAGTCTGTGTTCCTGCTCTGTGACTTTCTCAAACCCTGGGAGCTTGTAGTAAGTTCTCTTAAAAACTCCTCTAATTGGGTCATAACCTTCGTGAACCGAGATGAGGGTGTATTCATCTGTTCTGGTTTCAACGAGCATATCCTTGTATCCCACTCGGTAGAATATCCCATAAACTCTGTCAGATTCTTCAAGGAGAAACATTCCATCATCGCTCAGGATTGAAGCAACGCCGGCAAAGAGCTTTACGGCGTCAAAGGCATCAAAATGAGGCATTGTCAAGCCCCAGAGAAGAGCTATGTCATGCTCATCGGCAAGTTCTGCCACATTCCTTGCGTCTCCGATGATTATATTGGGTTTTAAGTCTAAATCCGCTATCCCAATCCACTTCCCAACTTTCTTTAGGTCTTCCTCTCTTGCATCGAGAACGGTAAGGGCTTTTGCATTTGCTGCCTTTGCCATACCAACTCCAGCTATGCCTGTTCCCGCGCATATATCGAGAACCCTTGGCTTATCAGGGAGCAGTCCTTTGTTTTTGAGCTTTTCAAACACCTCCACGATTCGCCGAAATCTCAGCACTGCTCTTTCATCTTCTGGATCCATTCGCCAGTGGAGGTAGCGATAAAGTTCTTCAAGGCTCATAAAAATCCACCGGAAGACAATAATTAGCGGGACAATTTAAGAGTTTTGTTTTCTCGGCTCCAAACCTTTTTAAATCCCCCAATGAACTTCCCATCATGTATGCGCTCATCTACGGAAAGAACCCAAAGCTCAGTGAGGCCGAATTTTGGGCCTTTGTGAGGAGATTTGGGTTAAAAGTTAGTGTAGTTGAGAGCTCAAAAGACTGGATAGTTTTTGAAAGTGATAGAAGCGTAGAAAGGCTTTTCCACAGACTTGGCGGTTCGCTAAAACTCGTGAAAATTATTGGAGAAGGGGAAGAGGCAATAAAAGACTTAGAGTATGCGAAGCTTTTTACTGTGAGTCTTTATGGAAAAAGTGACTGGAAGTTCTGGAGGAAGCTTGGGAGCGAGATAAAGAAGCACTTCAAATCTCAGGGCACAAGCAAGTTCTTCAAACCCGCAAAGGTCTATGCAATGCCCTCTGAGCTTATCTTGAAGGGCTTTCCCGAGGTTAAGGATTTCGTCTTTCTCTTTGGAGAGAAGCTCTACGTAGGAGAAACAGTGGCCATAACTGACCCATTTGAGCTCAAGAAACTTGACGTTGAAAGACCTGTGCAAAGAGCGATCTTCTCAATTCCCCCGCGTTTAGCGAGAATAATGGTGAACCTCACAGAGGTAAGGCAGGGTAATTTCCTTGATCCCTTCTGCGGGATAGGTACTATAGTTCAGGAGTTTTTGCTTCAAGGTTTAAATGCTTACGGGAGTGATTCCAATCCAAAAGCTATTCACGGAGCCAAAGAAAACCTGAAGTGGTTGAAGAAGGAATTTAAAGTAAAAAGAACAGCCCATCTTGAAGTATGTGATGCAAGAAAGCTCAAAAGGTGCTTTAGAATTAGGTTTGACGCTATTGTTACGGAGCCCTATATGGGTAAGCCCCTAAAGCATCATCCCACAAAAGGTGAGGCAATAAAGCTTGCCAACGAGCTTGATGGATTTTATTATCAGGTTTTTGATAGCTTTAGAGACGTTTTGAAGAGAAACGGAAAGGTCGTGTTTGTTTTTCCAGCATACAAGCTCAGCGATGGGAGGATCTATCGCAAGGATAGAAAGTGGCTTGGAAAGCTTGGCTTTGAAGTTTTAGGGAAATACACGGACTTTGAAGCGAGGCACAGAGTTGTTAGAGACATTCACGTGCTTAGATTTAAGGGGTGAAAGTATTAGAGCCATTCTATCTCTACCTTATCCTCTACGCGTTTGAATTCTTCATCACCGGTTAGAATTCGAGAATTTGTTTCAATTGCAGTTGCCACAACAAAAGCATCGGCATAACTTAGTTTGTGAAATGCTTTAATTCTCCCCGCAAGCAATGAAAGTTTTTCATCTGCCTGTATAAAGACTATTGGTTCCCGCTTTAAGAGTGCTATGCTCAAATCTGCTTTTTCTAGGTCTTGTCTCGCAAGAATATAATATATCTCTCCGAGATTAACGTAGTTCATGTAAAGTGTAACTTTTCCTTCTTTTGCCATGTGAAGGTATTTTTCGACTTTTTCGGCTCCAACTTCGTCTCCGATATATGCCAAAATTGCATAGCTATCTAAAACAATGTTCATTCCTTGTCCTCCAGCGTCTTTTCTTCTTCTTTAATCTCCCTTAACAATTCTTTGAGAGGTTTATTGAATTTTATCAGTCCTCTCAGCTTAACATCCCTCTTTATAGGCACTAAAACTATTTCTCTCCCAAATTCGAGTATCTCTACTTCATCTCCAGGTTTTATATTGAACCTTTCTCGAATGTCTTTTGGTAAGACAATTTGGCCCTTTGAAGAAACTTTCACCGTTGTCATCTTACTTACCTCATACATGTTCTTACTGTGTGGTACTTAAACCTTTCCTTAATAATTGAACCAAATTTCACCAATCCCAAGATTTATAAGCTGTGAGGGTATTGATAAACTAAAATCAAATGGTGGTTAAAATGTTTGAGACCGTGTTAAAATGTACTCAGTGCGGTAGAGAATACTCTCTAGCAAGTGGGATTTACAAATGTGAAAAATGCGGCGCTCCTTTGGATGTTCAGTATGATTACGGTGCGATAAGAGAGCTTATAGAGGATAACGACGCTTGGTTTAGAGAAGCGCCGCGACTATGGAAGTACTGGATGTTCTACCCAGTTTCAAACCTTAGGAAGATTGTTAGCCTTAATGAAGGAGGTACGAGACTTTACAGAATGAAAAACCTTGAGAAAAAGCTGGGTTTTGGAAAGCTTTACATCAAAAATGAAGGAGAAAATCCAACAGGGGCCTTCAAGGATAGGGGTTCGAGTGTAGAAATAACAAAGGCCCTTGAATTTCATGCAGGAAAGGTTGTAGTGGCCTCAACGGGAAACATGGCCGCTAGTATTTCTGCTTATGGTTCCAAGGCGGGCCTTGAAGTGACAATAGTAGTTCCAGAAGGGACTCCTGTTGGAAAGCTTGTTCAAGCAGTTGTTTACGGGGCGAAGATAAAAATCCATGGAAGCACGTATGATGAAGCCCTAGCAGAAAGCGAAAGAATGGCAAAGGAAGAAGATTATTACCTTACAGGGAACTACCACTATAGGGTAGAAGGTCAAAAGAGCACGGCCTTTGAGATCTTTGATCAGCTCCGATTTAACGCTCCTGACTGGATTGTGGTGCCTATTGGTGCTGGGACACACTTAAGGGCCATTTGGAAGGCTGCAAATGAATTCTATGAAGTGGGGCTTATTGAAAAATTGCCAAAAATTGCTGGAGTTCAAATTGAGGGCTACGATGCAATAGTCAGGGCTTGGAGAGAAAAGAAGCCCATTGAGCCAATAAGGACAAAACAGCCAACGGTTGCCTCGGCCATAGCCGTTAAAGCCCCCGTGGATGGAGAGAACGTTCTGAGGGCCATTGATGAGAGTGGAGGATACCTTGGCACAGTAACAAATGAGGAAGCTATGAACGCAGGCCTAATGCTCGGAAAAGAGGGCCTCTTCGTGGAGCCTTCCTCAGCGACGGCCCTTGCCCTCGCTAAAAACATGAGAGAAGAAGGAATAATAGATAGAGATGAAAGTGTCGTTGTAGTTGCAACTGGACATGGCTTAAAGGACATAAAAACCTGGGAAAGCTTTATTAGATTTTAACTATTTTTTCTTTTTGGTGCCATATGCTCTACGAAGAAAGGAGGTTTAGCAGGTTTGTGCTCTTTATTACACTCCCAGCGTATATAGGTCTTTTAGCAGGCCTTTGGGCGACATATCATGCAGGTGAGGGCTTTGAATTTATGGCAGTAGTTTTCATTGCGGTTGTCATGATTTTGATAGACGTGTTGAGTTTTAAAATAGAAATAGATGAAAGAGAGATAAGGCTCCGCGGAACTCTGGGATTGATTATTAGAAAAACGATTAAGATTGATGAAATCGAGAGTTTTGAGGTTAAATTGGGCTGGATAAGCTGTTGGGCTCCAATAAGATTTAATTTTCCGGCTAAAGGGTGTATAACCATCCACAAAAGAGGGGTTGATGTAGCATTTACCACCAATAACCCCGAAGAAATCGCAATGATCTTAACTACCCTTGGCGTTCCACGAGCAGCTTAGTGCCCCTAACTTGGATTATCTTGACTTTCTCCCCTCTTTTTGCTGTTCCGTTTATGCATTCAGCTATCCACAGCTCGTTTCCCACTTTTACGACACCTTTTGGCATTAATTCTTCAACCACAAGGGCTTCTTTTCCAATTAACGCCTCGGGCCCAACCTCTGCTTTTTTCTCAAAGACTTCCCAGAGGAACTTAACGGCAATGACATCTTTGAAGATAAGGAAAGCTATTACAGCAAGAGCGGGTTTTAACGGCACGTTTATACCAGCTCTCGGCAAAATAAAGAACAAAAATATTCCCACGGCTATTTCATCTGCAAGGATGCTCAGAGTTTTTAGGGCGTTTTTGACGTAGGTTTTCATAGTTCACACCCCTAAGTTGGGCAAACCGCCGTAGAGAAGCATAAGAAGCCCTACAAAAACCGGCTGATGGATGAAGTAAATCTTTAAGGTGTTCCTCCCCATGAAGCAGACGAACTCAAGGAGGGGATTTTTTGGAGTGCTTATTTTGAACTTTCTTTTTCCGTCTGGGTAAATCAACGCACCTATTGCTGTCCCCAGAAGGAAAACCCCAAACCACGGGAAAATCGGGAAGTAATCAAGAGTAAAGAACTCGTGGGGAGTAATTCCTAGGGGAAGAAAGAGCAAAGTGTCGGCGTGAACGTTCTTCACGATTTGACCTCCAAGGAGAAAGAGAACTGCGGGAAAGATGTTTTTCCATCCGAGAGGATAGAAGGGAATCACGAGCAAACTTGCGACGCCCAGAAAGTGCAGAACTCCAAAGTAGATTGTCCCTCTCTCCAGCAAGAGATAGGTAGTGAGGGTTATGAGCAAGCCAAGACCGAAAAGCTTTGCAAATCTGAGAAAATACTTCTTCAAGGTTTTCTTCCCCCTTGCATGGCTTATCCACAGTGAGAGCCCTGAAATCGAGACGAAGAGGGATGCGGTTGCATAGGCGAAGAGCTTCCAGAAAACTCTGTACTCTGAATAGCCCAAAAAGAACTGCAAATCCGTTACAAAATTTGAAATTAACATCATGATTAACGCTATTCCCCTAACGAAGTCAACCTCCCAAAAGCGCTTTGAGTATATCTCGCTGCCGAACATCAAAAGATATAAACCTCGAGGCTTATTTAAGTTTGGGGTTGTCATGGAGAGAAGTATACTGCGGTTTTTGTTTTTCACTTTGGCAATGTTAATGATAACCCAGCCCGGGGCAATAGCCTTTGCCAATTTTGATGCCCCTTATGGGTTTTACAAGGATCTCTCTGCATGGCTCTCTGCCTATCTCGGAGGTGCTGTGATTTTAATGTTATACGCACTCTTGAAGCGGAAAGAACTTGGAACTAAGTTCCTTTATATCTATGGGCTTCATTATGGGTTTTTGCTTATTCTCACATATTTTTTGGAGCTGAAGGTTATTGGGAATATTAATCCTTCGTTTTCCGTTTTGAGTTTGTTCTTCTTAAGCTTTCTCGGCTTTCTGCTCAGCATAATGCTCTTTCTCCCAGCCGTTTTTTCCCCACCCTATTATTCCTATGATGCACCCCTACTCCTAATCCAGCTTGTACTCTGGGTTGCTTCCTTTTACATCTTTCTTAGGCTTAGAGAGCTTGAAGAGGAGAAAATATTGACAGTCTACAGAATTTTCTTGGGTTTAATGCTTTTTTCGATTTTCTTTGGCTTTCTCAAAGTTGCCGAGGTGTTTAGATGAGGATTATTAAAACTAGAGCAAGAAGCATCTACACAAAAAGCGGAATTCCTGGGGTTGATTATGTTGTAAATCAGTATGTAGGATGTCAATTTGGGTGCAAATACTGCTATGCAAAGTTCATTTGCAAGTGGAAGCCCTATGGCGAGTGGGGAACATGGGTAGAGGTAAAGACCAACGTCCCTGAGCTTGCAAGGAAGAGGGTTTATGGAGAAGTCTTTATGTCGAGCATCTCCGATCCGTATCAGCCCATAGAGAAGGAGCTCAAGCTAACGAGAAGAACCCTTGAGATGATGAACAAGAGAAACAAGCTCAGCATTCTGACAAAGTCTCCTCTTGTGGTTAGAGATGTTGACATTTTCAAGCTCTTCAACGAAATCGAAGTTGGATTGACAATAAACAGCTTCGAGGGGAAGGAAAAGCAGCTCATAGAGCCCTTCACCCCTTCACAGAAGCTTAGGATAGACGCGCTAAAGACACTTAGAGAGGAGGGAGTGAAAAACTACGCCTTCATAAGCCCGATTATCCCGGGGATCACTGACGTGGAGGAGATAATAAGGGAAACAAGGGACTTCGCCGATTCTTACTTTTTCGAGATGCTCAATCTGAAAGCCGCCGGCAGAGAGTTTCGAGAGTTATTAAAAGAGAACTTTCCTGAAAGCTATGAAGTTATGGTTGACGATGATAAATTCTGGAGCTTCATTAAAGAGCTCGTAGAGCTCATAAAACGGTTAAACGTAAGGGCAGGGGGAATAGAAGTCCACAGAAGGGGCTGGGAGATTATAGAGGTGAAGTAAATGAGAATAGCCCGAGTAGGGGATCTCTGGTTAGAAATCCCAGATGTTAGGTATTCCTTCTTTGATACCCCGTACATTGGCCATAAGCTTGGGACTGCAGTTGATGTGTACTTTGAAGACAAAGCCCTTTTTCCCTTCGAGGAGGGAAAGCTGGTTGAGGTGAAAAAGATAAAAACTCCCCGATATATTCCTGTTAGAGACGACTATCTTCTCATCTTTGAAGTTGCGGATTTTTGCTTGAAGGTTCTTCATGTGGAGCCTGAACTTGAGGTTGGTGAAAAGGTTTCTCTGGGGGATGAAATTGGAGAACTGAGGCTTTCGGGCTTTTTCTCTCCTTGGAGTGATAAGCATGCCCATTTTGAGCTTAGAAAGTGTGAAGACAGATACAGGGCGAGGGGAGGATTAACGATATTTCCCAAAGTTAGACCTTTAGTTCCCGTTGTTGAGGGAAGGGAATTCAAAGTCGTCGAAAAAACCGCCCACTACTATTGGCTTAAGCCTCTGAAAACTAGAGGGAGCGGACTAACTCCTTTTGGAAGCATTGAAGGTGGATTGCCCCATTATCGTTACGGAGCGATTTTCAATGGAAATAAGGCGATGCTGTTTGGGAAGGTTATAAGGGCTGAGAAAATTCTTGAAAATGGCGTTGGGATCTTTAAAGCAAACTTTGAGGTTCTTGCAAACGGGAATAGAGTTAGGGGAGTTGGGGTTTACTGCAATGAGGGAAGGATTAAGCTTATTGGTGGGGATTTTAAGGTTGAAGAGACCGTGGAACTTGGGATAATCTAAAAAATTTTTGATATTTGTAAAATATATTCTACCATAAACTATATATTCACCAAGTGAAAATCTACAAAAATGATTTGTTTTTTATTTTTGGGTTGATGAATAAAGAGGTGTGTGATATGGAAAAGGTGGAGGAAATCCCTAAAGAAACCCTGCTTGAGATATACAAAACTATGCACAAGATACGAACTTACGAGGAAACACTTGCAGAGTGGTACTACAAGGGGAAAACCCCAAGGTTTGACATATCTGCGGGCCCAATTCCCGGGGAGCTTCATTTATCTTCCGGCCAGGAATCTGCAGCAGTTGGAGTTTGTATGCACCTAAAACCTGAAGATGCCTTAATAGGGACACACAGGGCTCATCACTTTGCGATTGCTAAGGGAGTTGATTTGAAGAAAATGACTGCCGAGATTTTTGGAAAAGCTACAGGTCTATCAAGGGGTAAAGGAGGCCATATGCACCTTTTTGATGCAAATGTTAACTTCAGCTGCAGTGGAATTGTAGGAGCAAGCTTCCCACAAGCCGTTGGTGTGGGAATAGCAGCAAAACTGAAGGGAGAAGATTACGTTGCGGTTGCCGTTGGTGGAGACGGTGCAGCTAATCAAGGGACTTTCCATGAGGCTCTTAATTTAGCCGCAATCTGGAAGCTACCAGTGATCTTTGTGATAGAAGACAACAGCTGGGCTATTTCAGTCCCAAAGGAAAAATCAACTGCAGTCGCGAAGAACAGTGAAAGGGCTGCAGGTTATGGAATTCCGGGAGTTAGTGTGGATGGAGCTGATGTCATAGCGGTTTATGAAGTGGCAAAAGAAGCTGTTAAGAGAGCGAGAAGAGGAGAAGGGCCAAGTTTGATTGAGATAAAAGTTTATAGGCTCAGAGGTCATTTTGAAGGAGATCCACAGCACTATAGACCCAAAGAGGACTTAGAGCTTGCCAGGCAAAAGGATCCACTCATGAACTTCGAAAAGCTCCTTCTAGAAAAGGGCATTGCAACTGAAGATGAGCTTAACAAGATCAAGGAAGAGAATATCAGAGAAGTACAGGAGGCTATTGACTTTGCGGTAAACAGCCCGTATCCAGAGCCTGAAGAAGCATTAAAGGGCGTTTTTACGGGGGGTGAATGAGATGGCAAGAAAACTCCCCATGTATAAGGCAATCTCAGAAGCAATAGCTCAGGAAATGGAGAGAGATGAAAACGTGTTTGTCATGGGTGAGGATATCGGGGCATATGGGGGCATATTTGGCGCAACAACTGGACTTTTAGAGAAATTTGGGCCTGAGAGAGTTAGAGACACTCCGATAAGTGAAGCAGCATTTATAGGGGCTGCTTTGGGGGCGGCATCAAAAGGAATGAGACCAATAGTCGAGCTTATGTTTGTGGACTTCTTTGGAGTTGCCATGGATCAGATTTACAACCACATAGCCAAAGCCCACTACATGTCCGGCGGACAAGTGAAAATGCCAGTAGTGATAATGACCGCCATGGGTGGAGGATACAGCGACGCTGCTCAGCATTCCCAATGTCTCTACGGGCTCTTTGCACACGTTCCGGGTTTGAAGATAGTAATTCCCTCGAACTCATATGACGCGAAGGGCTTGATGATCTCGGCGATTAGAGATGACAACCCAGTTATGTACTTCTTCCACAAGGGACTCATGGGACTTGGATGGATGCCCTCGCCACCAGAGGCAACGGTTGAGGTTCCAGAAGAGCCTTATACAGTACCTATCGGAGAGGCAAAAGTAGTCAGAGAGGGAAGCGATGTCACCATTGTAGGAGTTGCTAAAATGGTATACGAGGCATTATGGGCTGCAGAAGAGCTTGAAAAAGAAGGCATTAGTGCGGAGGTAATCGACCTAAGAACTCTGGTTCCCTTGGACAAGAAGACCCTCGTGAACTCCGTAAAGAAGACTGGACGTTTAGTTGTAGTGGATGAGGACTACAGAAGCTACGGGATGAGTGGAGAAGTCATTGCTACGGTTGTTGAGAATGGAATATCTTTGGAAGCACCTCCCGTAAGAGTGGCCTATCCTGATGTTCCCGTTCCCTACAGCAGAGTTCTGGAGAGATACGTTCTTCCAGACAAGGAGAAGATAATCAACGCCGTAAAGAGTATAATGTGACATGGCGGAGGAGAGAGAATGGAAGTAGAGGTGAAAGTGCCAATAGTTAGTCAAGAAGATAAAAAAGGTGTAATAAACCAGTGGTACAAAAGCGATGGGGATGAAGTAAAGGAAGGTGAGGAGATAGCAGAGGTCATGATAGAAAAAGTTACCGTTATCGTAAAGGCGCCAGCAAGTGGAAAGCTTAGAATACTCGTTCCTGAAAATGAAGAAATATCACAGGGACAGGTAATAGCAGTTGTAGAAACTGAGTAGCTTTCAAAACCTTTAATTATTTTTCTTTCCAAATTTTTACATGCCATTGAGGGTTCTATTTCATGAATACTGGAATCCTTATCTCAACATTGCCTTCGAAGAAAGCCTTGCAAGGAGCAGGAGTGTTGATCTTGTTGGAGATACCCTTAGGATATGGAGAAACGAAAATTCTCTGATTTTAGGTCGTTTTAGAAAAGTTGGGGAGGATGTCAATTTAGGCAATGCCAGTAGATTTGGATTCCCAATAGTGAGGCGCTTCACAGGAGGAGGGACAGTGTACCATGACAGTGGATGCCTGAATTATTCTATTGCAATCAAGAAAAATGTAAAGTACCCACTGGACTATATGTATAGAGTCCTCCTGAAAGGCACTCTTCTTGCGCTGAAAAAACTTGGAGCACGGGCATACCTAAAGAATACCAACGATGTCGTGGTTAATGAGAGAAAAGTTTCGGGGACTGCTGCGGCTATGAGGTGGGGAGTTCTTTTTCTTCATGGTTCGATTTTAATAAACTCAAATCTGCAAATGCTCTATCTCCTTTTAAGAATTCCAAAGGTCCACAACTTTGATCCGGTTAAGTATCGGGTGGCGAACCTCTCTGCATTTGTAGAGACTTCCACAGAAGAAGTTGCTGATGCCCTAATTTGGGGTTATTCAAGAGTGTTGTCTACCTCTCCTACTTTTGAAGAGCCTTTAAAAGAGGAACTAAAGTTGGCCAATCTTTTGTATAAAGAGAAATATTCTAGGGAGGAATGGAACTTTAAAGGCCTTGTTGACAATAAGGGAGAACTTAATAAAAAGGTAAAAGACATCCTCAGCTAATCGTCAAAGAAGCCTCTCTCAGCAGCTATTTTCAGTGTCTTTCTATAGTCAATAACTCTCGGCCCATTCCGCGTTATTTTTGCAGTTATCTCCCCCCTCATTTCAGTCTCTCTTTCTCCATCAAGAGCCAAAAGTGAGGGAGATGTTTTCAGTTCGATTTCCTCGTTCAGATTCAAGATTTTTGTTTCTTTGACTTTTATTCTTCTAAATATTCCAGGAGCTATGGGCACTTTTATGCCTTTTTCTCCTCCAAGCTCCACATATATTCCCAAGTCGTCTCTTTCAGTTATCTCCTTCAAAATTCCGGGAATTGAACTCAGCCCAATGTTGTATGGGGAAGAGATACTGGCTACAACCTCTCTCAAGTATTCAGGTTTCCAAACTGCTTTGGAGCCTTTAAAGGAATGTAGTGTGGCAACAGCATCTACGAGAGCAATATCTTTGAGTCTGCCATCTTCATAAAGTTCAATTCTTTTTGTTTTGTAAGTTCCTTCGGTGGGTTTAACAATGCCAGTGGCTATTGCTGAAACAGCAGCCCCGGCTATTGTGGCCTCTATCATGTATGGAAAGACGTTGTTGGTGCCTGTGGAGATGGGCATTATGGGGATTTCTCCAGAGGCTTTTGCGACAAGTCTGTTTGTCCCATCCCCTCCGATGACAATTATTGTCTTAACTTTGTCCTTCATGAGCTCAGTTGCCTTTAATGTGTCCCTCCAATCTCCAAAAACCTTCATTGGGAGCATCTCAACTTCCATGGATATATGCTCCCCCACGGCATGAAGGGCAGCGGGAACTATTCCAAAGGTTTCCGGCATTGCTAAAACTTTTTCAACTCCTAACTCCTGCATTATTAGAAGAAGTCTTTTTACGATGTTAACTTTCTCCATGTTGTCAAAAACACTTGCATGGGCAATTAAACGCCTTATATCTCTGCCAGATTCAGGGTTTGCTATTATCCCTACAGTTACTTTTCCCATAACGTTCATCTCCTTACATAGAGGGTAATAAACGCTATTGCCACCAATATTTCGTTTGTTTTATCTCCAAATTCTTTAAGAGCTATTCCAGGCCCTTTTAGACCGCCTTCGACAATCTTAACAACTTTTTCACACGGTAGGGGGATTACTTCTTTGACTTTCTCTATATTGACTCTTTGAGAATAGGGCACCCCTATGAGGATTTCTGCTTTTATATCTCTCTCAAGATCAAGCTCAAAGAGCTCCAAGAGCCCAACAGTGCAAACCCTTGTTATTGCATCTTTTATGGCCTTTATTGCAGCCTTAGTGGGATCTTGACCATGCTGGTCTATCCCCATCCCTATCTCGATGACATATCTTCTCCATTCACTCACTTTCAAAGACCTCCTCTGGGTGCTCCAGGTAATATTTAACTCTCTCCAAGAACCTCGCGGCTGGAGCTCCGTCTATTGCCCTGTGGTCAAATGTCAAAGAAAGCGTCATCACGCTGGCAATTTTTATCTCTCCATTCTCCACTATCGGCTTTTGGGTTATCCTGTTCAAACCTAAAATCGCAATTTGGGGAGGGTTAATTATTGGTGTAAACGAATCAACTCCGAACATTCCAAGGTTCGTTACTGTGAAGGTTCCCCCAACAAAGTCCTTCTCCTTAAGTCTGCCGCTTTTTGCTCTCTCAACTATGTCCGCATAATCCTGTAAGAGTTCTTCGAGGGATTTTTTGTCTACGTCCCTAATTACTGGCGTAATAAGGCCTATTGGACTGTCAACAGCCACGTTTATGTTTATGTTATCATAAATCATTATCTTTCCTTCTTCCATTGATGCATTGACCTCTATGAAATCCCTTATGGCTTTTGCAATGCATTTTAACATGAGAACTGTATAAGATGGCTTTTCTCCAAGCTTTTCAGTGAGCTTCTTCCTCATTTCAATAAGGTTATCTATCTTTGTTTCCATATTAAGGGTTACGTGCACAGCTTCCCTGTAGCTCTTTGAAAGCCTCTCTGCTATAACCTTCCTGATCCCAAACACTTTTCTCTCTTCTCTCACCTTTGGAAGGAAGTGTTCTCGTATATATTTTTCGAGGTCTTCAAGCGTAACTTCGCCATTGGGACCAGAACCTTTTATTTTTGAAAGATCGATATCGTATTGCTCGGCTATCGTTCTTATCTCTTCACTCACCAATTTAGCTCCCCTCGGTTTCTATTATTGCTATTGGCTCCCCTACGGGGACCTCATCTCCAACATCGTGGAGTTTCTCCACTAGAACCCCTGATGCTGGAGCTTTGACCTCTCCAGTTAGTTTCTCGGACTCGACTATAGCAATTACTTCATCTTTCTCCACCATCTCTCCAACATTTTTCTTCCACTCTACGATAGTGCCCTTTTTCATTGTCATACCTAATTTTGGCATAATGACATTTATTCTTGACATAATATCACCATATTGTTATTTTCATTTGATCTTAATAAACTTTTGGAGCGAGAAATGGAAAAGTATATATACCTCTTTAATGTGAAACCTTAAATGTTTAATCTGTGACATACCTTTAATCATTGACATTTGCAAAATAACCTCTTTTTTTAAATCTAAACCCAGCAGAGGCGAAAAATATGGCGGAGATACCTAAGGAAAAGTTATTGTGGATGTACGAAACCATGGTTAAGATAAGAGAGCATGAAGAAAGGGTTGCAGAGCTTTTTGCCCAAGGAAAAATACCGGGCTTTGTTCATCTCTACATTGGAGAAGAAGCTGTCGCAACAGGAGTAATGGCCCACCTAAGGAAAGAGGACTTCATAACAAGTACTCACAGGGGACATGGTCACTTTATTGCAAAAGGCGGTAACATCAAGGCATCAATGGCCGAACTCTTTGGTAAGGCTACAGGGATATGTAAAGGAAAAGGTGGCTCAATGCACATAGCTGATTTGGATGTAGGAGAATTGGGAGCAAACGGTATAGTGGGTGGAGGTATTCCCCACGCAGTCGGAGCCGCATTGGGCATAAAGCTAAATGGCCTGGATAACGTTGCAGTGGCTTTCTTTGGAGATGGTGCCTCTAATCAACAAAACTTCCATGAGGCAATAAATCTTGCCGCAATATGGAAGCTTCCAGTAGTTTTTGTGTGTGAAAACAACCTCTACCAAATATCCCTTCCCTATTCAAAACAGCAAGCCATAAAGAGCGTCGCTGAGAGGGCTGCTGCTTATGGCATTCCGGGAGTTAGTGTAGACGGCCAAGATGTCTTTGCGGTTTATGAAGTCGCTAAAGAAGCGATAGAGAGGGCTAGGAATGGAGAAGGACCAACACTAATAGAGGCAAAGACCTATAGGTTTAAAGGACACTTTGAAGGCGATCCCCAAATATATAGGTCAAAGGAGGAAGTGGAATGGTGGAAGAAGAACAAGGATCCAATAGTTCTCTTTGAGAAAACAGTCCTTGAGAAGGGTCTCCTAACTAAAGAAGAGCTTGATACTATTAGGGAAAGAGTAAAAAGAGAGATAGAAGAGTCTATCAAGTTTGCAGAGGAAAGCCCATGGCCCAAGCCGGAGGAAGTTCTTGAAGATGTGTTCTCGACCCCAACCAAGGGGGTGTTAGTATGGCAGTGGTGAGGGAGATCACTTTTGCAGAGGCGCTCAATGAGGCTTTGGACTACGAAATGTCAAAAGATCAAAAAGTTGTCGTGATGGGCGAAGATGTTGGAAGATATGGAGGAATCTTTGGTGTCACGAAAGGACTCATAGAAAAGTACGGAGAAGAAAGAGTAAGGGATACCCCAATAGCAGAGAGCGGTTTCATTGGAACTGGGGTAGGAGCTGCTGCATCAGGTTTGTTGAGACCTGTTGTAGAGTTAATGTTTATAGACTTCCTTGGCGTAGCTTATGACCAAATCTACAACCAAGCAGCAAAGATGAGATACATGTTTGGTGGAAAGGCCAAGATTCCAATAGTGATTAGAACGGTCTCTGGAGCGGGTGCAAGCGCCGCTGCCCAACACTCACAATCCCTACACGCTCTCTTTATCCACGTTCCGGGATTGAAGGTAGTGTACCCCTCCACGCCCTACGATGCCAAAGGGCTTTTGATATCTTCAATTGAAGACGATGATCCAGTTATTTTCATTGAACATAAGATGCTTTATGGAATTAAGGGCCCAGTTCCGGAAGATCCTTATTCAATACCTCTTGGAGAGGCTGATGTGAAGAAGGAAGGTAAGGATGTTACGGTTGTTGCGACAGCTTTGATGGTTCACAGGGCTTTAGAAGTTGCAAACAAGCTTGAAGAGGAAGGAATAAGCGTTGAAGTCATTGACCCAAGAACCCTCGTACCTCTGGATGAAGAGACAATACTTAACTCAATAAAGAAGACTGGAAGGCTCGTTGTTGTTGATGAGGCATATCCAAGATGCAGCTTTGCCACGGACATAGCAGCTTTGGCCGTTAACAAGGCCTTTGATAACCTAAAAGCTCCTGTTAAGCTTGTCACAGCCCCAGCAACTCCAGTTCCGTTCAGTCCGGCCTTAGAAAAGGAATGGATGCCTAGTACTGAGAAAATTGAAAAAGCCATTAGAGATGTTCTCTGATTTTTAACATTTTTTATGAAGGTGATATGATGGACAAGCTTAAAGCAGCATTTATATTTTTAGCCCCGGAGGCAGAGCCTGAAAGACATAGGGCAGTTATCTCAACGCCTGCTGTAGAGCTTCATGTAGTTGGAGTTAAAAACTACGATGAAGCCTGCAGAATTGCAAAAGAACTTGTAGATGAGGGCATAGCGGCAATTGAGCTCTGTGGAGGTTTTGGTCATAGGGGTGTTGCAAAAATTGTTGAAGCGGTAGAAGGAAAGGTTCCAGTGGGAGTTGTTAGATTCGATATCCATCCAGGGCTTGAAGGAAAAAGCGGTGATGAGATATTTTGAATAATTGGGAGTTGAGGAAGTTGGAAGAGGTTACAATCCAATTCCATGTCGAAGGAAAGACTGAATCTCCAACAAAAATGGTTGCGAAGGTTAGAGAGTTCACAATTGTGGTAGATGAACCCCCTGAGTTGGGTGGGACTAACGAGGGGCCGAATCCAGTGGAATATATTCTCGTTGCCCTAGCAGGGTGCTTGACTATTACCGGTCATTTGGTAGCGGAGGAGAAGGGGATAGGTATTAGGTCAATCAGGATTAAGGCCACTGGAATACTTGACCCGAGGAAATTTCAGGGACTCGATGGTGAACGCGCTGGGTATAAAGAGATTAAGGTGGAAATATTCCCTGAGGGCAACTTTACAGAATCCGAGCTCTTAGAATGGATAAAAGAAGTTGAAGAACGCTGTCCAGTTAGTGACAACCTCAAAAATCCAACTCCAATTAAAATTGAGGTAAAAACAAAAGATTAGTAAGGAAGATCGTAGTGCTTAACCACTATCTCGTCTATCCCCATCTTTTCTAAAGCACTCAGTGGGACTTGCATTGAAACCTGAACTATTCCCGGAAGCCTTCCAATTTCCACGGCACCGCTTATCGTTACCCTATTCCTAACTTCCTCCAAGCTCATTCCAAAGAGCTTTGCTGCCCTTTCAAAACCTCTCATTGCAGCTTCGTTTATAGTTGGTCCTGAACCAATAATCTGCACTGGAGCCACGGGCTCGGGCTCAATTCCAAACCTTCTTCCCAATGTCTGGACTTTCTCCCATTCGTCTTTTCTCCATGGCTTTGCGAGGGGAGGCAGGTCTTCCTCGGGAGGTAGCAAAATAGGGCCGTCTAGGTTTATGTTTTTAACAACCGAAACTTCAAGAACGCTCTCTGCAGTTACATCGATTGTATGCCCCGCTACTTCTCCGTCTCCCTGCATTCCATGAGCATCTCCGGCGTAAATTCCCCCTCCCTTAACTTTTACCGGCGCTATTAATACAGCCCCTTCTCTAACTGAATCAACATCTAAGTGACCATCGGTTAGCTTTGTCTCGTAGTCTTCCTTGGTTATCCCGTATGGATGGGGAGCGTTAATCAAGAAGGAGCCGAAGTCTCCGGCGTTATGGGAGTCCGGGATATCTACGGCTGGAACCGTTCCAAGCTGTCCCAAGAAAGGTCTTATCCTTGAAGGCACTCCAACGATGTCTGCCTTAGCGAAGATTAGTATCGGCACCTGCTTTGAATTCTTGGGAAGAGAGTGCCACTCCCATGCATCTTTGGCTATCATCTTGGCGGTTTCCTTGTTTACTGTAACCCCAACTCCAAGGTTGTGGTCAAAGACCATTGTGTACCCGTTGACCATTTTGAAGGGAGAAGCCGGTGAGCCACAGTGTTTGCATCTCACTGCATCTTCCCCTATACCAACAACCTCAAATTCGGGCCATGGTTCGTTACAGCTTGGACATTTCTTTGCAACATATGGATCTCCAACAAACGCTCCTTCTCTAACTGTATCAACACCTGAGGAAGCGGCTTTTGAGAGAACCTTAATGCTCTTTACCTTAATCACTATGCCATCTCCGACTTCCGCTCCTTCTACAGCAACTGGCACGTTGACCTCGTGTCCTCCCCTAATTGTGGGAGTAATCATTGGACCCCAGCATCCGGGGGCTGTGACAAAGACTATCTTCCCTCCATCCGCCACTGGACCGAGCATCTTTGAATGTGGGCCAATTATGCCGTTTGTTTGTACATCGTTAAAGATTTCGTCCTCAACTACCATGGAAATCACCAATTATCATTTGCGAAATAGAAAGATAAAAACGTTTTTATTTTGATAGATTTATAATCATCTGGAGACTTTTGAATGATGCCATAACTTCAATCGTTTTGAAACTCTCAATAAACGTATATACTTTGAAGTCAAATCCTATGTTGGTGAGATCATGAAGAAAGGGCTTGCCCTTATCCTTTTGCTGAGCTTTGTTCCATTGGCTAATGCGTGTTACAACCCAATGGATTCCTTGGCTGTGGAGGTTCGCCTTAACAGGCCCGGGATTTCATACGATCTAAGCCCTCTACTAAATGCGGAAAACATAATAATCGACAACGGAACCATAATCTACCGCTCCCACTACGACGAGAGAGTTGGAGTTATCTTGAGGGAGATTAACTCTTCCCTATGGATTAGGATTCAGATACCTGCGAAGAGCTTTGAATCCGCTTATGCTTACGCTTCATTTGAATCTCCCTTGCTGATTTCCAACGAAAGCTTTGAGCGGATTAAGGCTCTGGGCTGGGAAGTTAAGAACTACACCTTTAGAAAAGGGTCTCTCTACGTCCAGATAAGCCCAAGAAAAGGCAACGAGTGCAAGAGCGACTCGGACTGTTCTATAGGTGGATGTTCCGGAGAGGTCTGCACGACGAGAGAGCTCGCGAGGGAAATAGTTACGCCGTGCGTATATAAGGAGTGGTATAGTTGCTTGAGGCTCACAAGTTGTGGCTGTTACAATGGCCTCTGCACTTGGAAGCCCACTCTCGAATTTGAAAAGTGCTTGAAAGAGCACGGCGTTGATCCCTCAAAGGTCATTAAGCTTCCCCTAGCCGAGGTCTATATAGCAGTTTACGGAAAAGAAAAGCCGGGTGAAGAAGACGTTGTCGAGCTAAAGGCGCTTTTTGAAGAGCTCGGCATCTCATGTGTCCTTGACAACCTCCAGTTTAAAGCAGAGATCACTAACTCCCCAGAGGGAGTCATTGATCCCTATTCCTTCAACTTTAGCAAAGCCCTTGAGATTGAGCTCAAGTGGCTGAGGGAGAACGGAATAATAGAGATAAGCGATGAAGACATCTCGGCAATTGTAAATGTTGCGGAGAGAGGAAAAGCTGGCCAAAACTCCCATATAGGCTGGTACAAGAAAAATGGAATCTATACTTGGATCCCCTATGATGAGAGCGATAAGCCTCTTTTAGTTAAGTGTGCTTCACCACCATTTAACATCAGCATTCCAAAAGGAGAAATTGTGCTGAAGTCATCGAGCACTCCTTCCCAGAGTCGCGCTCAAGGCGAAGTTTGCGGTCCGGCACTCATTTTGGGACTTTTGCTTGTGCCTTTGCTCTTCAGAAAGTGAGCTTTTTGGCTTTTTAATCTTTGACAGAGTGACAAACTTGCCTATATTTTCCTTTAAGGACTTGTCATATCTACAACAATTTGAGCAAAGAACATTTAAGGGGTGAGTGCATCTAGTAGGGTTATGTCGATAAGGAGTGAGTGTTTTTGGAATTTGTGATACGTTTTCCTCGTTCTCTTGGTTAGCTTATAGGCGGGATTGCTTTTGGCAGGCTTTTTGATTGTCTAAACATCTTTACCTACTTGAAATACTTGGTTGCTTTTGGCCCGTTTACTCTCATTATTCCCTCGATTTTGGGATTTGCAAAGAGAAAGAGGTGGTTGAAATGAAAGCTGTTCTTCCAGATGAAAAAATACCAAAGTTTTGGTACAACATTTTGCCCGACCTTCCCGAACCTCTGGAGCCCCCGTTAGACCCGGAGACGGAAAAGCCCATAGAGCCAGAAAAGTTGCTTAGAATCTTTGCGGAGGAACTTGTAAAGCAGGAAATGAGCAGGGAACGCTACGTTGAAATTCCTAGAGAAGTTAGAGAGCTATACGCCAAGATTGGGCGCCCTACACCTCTGTTTAGGGCAACGAACCTTGAAAAAAGGCTTAGAACTCCAGCAAGGATTTACTTCAAATACGAGGGAGCGACCGTTACTGGCAGTCACAAGATAAACACCGCCTTGGCCCAAGCATATTATGCTAAAAAGCAAGGCATTGAGAGGCTTGTAACCGAAACAGGAGCGGGGCAATGGGGAACTGCTCTTTCTCTCGCCGGGGCTCTTATTGGCCTAAGGGTTAGGGTTTACATGGCTAGGGCGAGCTACCAGCAAAAGCCTTATCGGAGAGTTCTCATGAACATCTACGGGGCTGAGGTGTTTCCAAGCCCAAGTGATAGGACGGAAGTGGGGAGGAGATTTCTAGCTGAGGATCCAAGCCATCCCGGAGGTCTTGGCATAGCGATAAGTGAAGCCATTGAGGATGTTTTAAAAGATGAGAACGCCCGTTATTCCCTTGGCAGCGTCTTAAACCACGTCCTAATGCACCAAACGGTCATCGGGCTTGAGGCAAAGGAGCAGATAAGAGAATTTGAAGAGCCCGATGTGATAATCGGCTGCGTAGGCGGAGGGAGCAATTTCGCTGGTTTGGCATATCCATTTGTTAAAGACGTTTTGAAGGGAAAAGAAGAGTATGAGTTCATAGCTGTTGAACCCAAAGCCGCTCCAACAATGACTTCGGGGGTTTATGCCTACGACTACGGGGACTCAGGAAGGCTAACTCCGAAGATGAAGATGCACACCCTTGGCCATACATACTATGTGCCCCCAATTCACGCCGGAGGGCTGAGATACCACGGGCTAGCTCCAACGCTAAGCGTTCTCGTGAACCATGGCATTGTGAAGCCTGTAGCTTATCACCAGACGGAGGTCTTTGATGCAGCCACCCTCTTTGCAAAAGCCGAAGGGATAGTTCCAGCTCCAGAGAGTGCCCACGCGATAAAGGCGGCAATCGACATAGCACTTCGGGCAAAAGAGCAAGAGGAGGAGAAAGTTATACTGTTCAACCTGAGCGGCCATGGACTTCTTGACCTTAAGGGATACGAGGATTTTTTGGAGGGAAGACTGGAAGATTATGAGCCCAAGGAAATTCCAGTGTTGAACGGGCTTTTCTGATTTTTATTATTTTTGCAGTGTCTAGGAGAAAGATTAATATAGTAGAAATTTGAATCTACTATGGAGGTGAGTATAGTATGCCACTCACAAAAGTCACCCGGAACTACCAGATAACGATCCCCGCAGAGATCAGGAAGGCTCTTGGGATTAAGGAAGGTGAAGTGCTTGAAGTGAAGCTCGAAGACGGGAGGATTATTATAGAACGGCCCAAAAAAGAAAGGAAAACCCTCAAGCTCGGCAAAAAGATATCTCCTGAGGAAATTGAGAAATCCATAGAAGAGGGGATGAAAGAATGTCTGCAGTGATAGATACCAATGTTTTGATTTATGACACCTTTAGCGACTCTGGCTTCCATGAAAAGGCGAGAAGCCTTCTGAATTCTCTCGATAAATGGTACGTTCCATCGATAGTGCTTCAGGAGTATGTGTGGTTCTTTAAAAACCAAGGGTTTTCAGTTAAGGAAGCTAGGACGATGCTCTTAGAGTACACCTCTGACCCGAGGTTTAGAAGCCTCGTCGATGATTATAAGATAATCCTCCGCGCCCTTGAGCTCCTTGAAAGGGAGAAGCTCTCTCTATCGCGCTTCAATGACACGGTAATTCTCATTCACGCGCTGGAGAAAGGTTATTTGGCAACTTTTGACCAAAGGCTCAGAAAGCTTGCGACAAAGCTCGGAGTCAAAGTTTTGCCGAAGGAGTTTTGAGGTTTTAAGATAAAAATTGAAGTAGATTAAAGATCTCTAAATTATTCAGACTGAAGCCTCTCCACAAGCTCCCTCAACTTCTCCTTCCCGTCGTTTAAGATCGGCTTTCCATGACTTGGCAGTAAATGCACGAAATCAACCTCCAAAAGTCTTTTTATGGCTTCCCTGTTCTTCATTGGATCGAGGGAATAATGGTGCGGAATCTCTTCAAGCCTTCCGTTTTCCTCCATAACCAAATCCCCCACAAAGAGAGCTTTTGTCTCCAAGTCGAGCAAACAAATGCTCCCGGGAGTATGCCCCGGAGAGTGGATAACTCTCAGCCCCTCGATCTCATCTCCGTCGTTCAGCTCTATTTCAACATCAACTGGTTCTATTTCTCTCCTGTAGGTTTTCTCTCCCTTCAAATAGGGGACCTCGTCTTTATGGGCTGCAACATTTGCACTGGTTGCGTCTTTAAGGTTTTTTAAAGAGCCCACATGGTCGTAGTGGGCATGGGTTACTATTATTACCTCCACATCCTCTGGAACGTAGCCGAGCTTTTCTATGTACCTCAAAACCTTCTCATACTCCTCTGGAAGTCCGGCATCTATAAGGAGAAGCTTTTCTCCCCTTTCTATCAGATAGACGTTTGCAAAAGTTTCATCTACCAGGTGGATTCCTCCAACAACTCTCATAGGGGTCACCAAAAATATATTCTCCCTTAAACCTTAAAGTAATTTTGTGTAGTTAAAACCAAAAGATTTAAGTAGGATTTTTATTTACATTAAGTTAGATAAGAGGAAGATGTCACTCTCATCACGGGGTGAGACTATGGAGGAGCATGGAAGGTTACTTGATGTCCTTGGAAACGAGACGAGAAGGAGGATACTGCTCTTGCTTACCAAACGACCCTACTTTGTAAGCGAGCTCTCGAAGGAATTGGGAGTTGGGCAAAAGGCTATCCTTGAGCACCTTAGAATACTTGAGAGTGCTGGGCTGATTGAGGGCAGGATAGAGAAGATTCCGAGGGGCAGGCCTAGGAAGTACTACCAAATAAAGAGGGGCATTAGGTTGGAGGTTCTCCTCACGCCGTATTCCTTCGGCACCGAGATGTATGAGCCAAAAGCCCCAAGACAAACGAAGGAATATGAGGAGATAAAGCAGCTCATAAAGTCCCAAGAACCAATTGAAGAAAAAATCAGAGAACTTTCTTCCTTCTTAAGTGAGATAGAGCAAAAAATAGACGAGTATATGAGAATGAAGAGCGAGCTTGAAGATGTCAGAATGCTCACTGAGACTTACATAAAGAGCCTTATGCGCAGAATTGCCAGAGAAAGCGAGGAGCAGTTTGATGAGCTTTTGAAGGAATTCGAGGATATACTCCCAAGAGAAATCCTTGAGGATTTAAAAAGGATAAAGAGAGAACTGATTTAGAGGATTTTTCCTTCTTCCTTAAGTCTTACAAGCCTTGTTATGTAGCCAGCTATTCTGTTCCTTATTGTTTTGCTTGTGACGTTTGTTAGCTCCTCAACCTTCTTTTTGTTGTGCTCAAAGTCCCTTGTGAACTCGTTTGGATACCTGTTGAAGAGCTCTCTCGCGGTTCTCTTAATGAAACCTTGCTTAATGTTTCCCATTCCTCATCCCTCCGATAATCTTAATTTCCACACCCAAATCAAGTGAGGCTGTTTTAAACTTTTCCCAGCCAAATTTATAAAGCTTCCCTTTAAAGGTTTTTACCACCTGAAAGCCTCGCCCCTTTAGGGCGGGGATGCAGAAATTCTGAGTTTGATCCTTTGAAATGTCGAAAGCCTTAAATACTTTTTCCTCTTAATAAGGCCTCGGGGAGGCCGTCTTAAAGGTGCTCTTTGAGAGGGCTTTCGTTGTGTCCTCCCTTTAGGGAGGATGACGCCGTAAGGCGTCCTTTGAGAACCGCCCCCTTAGGTGGTAAAAGCTCGTGGAGCAGCCTCTAAGGCGATAACCCCAATCCCGCTTGGGCGGGTAGGGGTAACGGGCCTAAGACCGGGCCTGTGGGCCAAACCGAAACTGGCGACGGGAGTAGGTGATGGACCCACAAACCGATGAAACTTCTGAAGGAGGGGATTCCTCTCGGGAGTCATAACCCCTCCTTCAGGGGCGGGGAGGAGGTCAGATGATTAAGGAAACCATCATCTGCTACGGGCATGAAAACGTAAAGGCAACCCACCGCTCAACGCTGGAAATAACGAAGGAGGATTACCTAACGCCAAGGGGAGACTGCATAATATGCATAAAAGCCAACAAAGCCCTTAAAGACCTAAGTGATGAGTTAAAAGAAGCCCTGAAAAAGGGCAAAAAAATAAAGATAAGGATAATTGTTGATGATATTGTTGATGAGCTTGAGGCATTTGGAGACGAGAGGCTGAGCTTTGAGAGCGATGTTTCTATGGTGATAAGAAAGAGCGACTACGTTGATGGGAGAACTTTGGCAGTAAAAGCAAACAAAGCCGCGAAGGACATTAAAAGGGAACTTGTGGAGAAGCTGAAAAATCCGGGGCAGAAAGTGATTGTTGAGATAATTGTGGAATGATGAGACTTTGAGGTAAGGTTCTTATCGAAAGATTTTTATTACATAGAACGTAATTTACATGGGGTGTAAATTACATGGTATGTAAAAACTTTTTCAGCACTAGACCTATTATGGAGGAGGAGTGCCTTTGGGGAGAAGGGCACAGAAATACGGCTGAAAAACTTTTTCAAGCAGTTCTTAGGGGAAATATTTCTGTTCTCTTAGGCCCGAGGCGTGTAGGAAAGACGAGCGTTGTTAATGTGGTCGCTGAAAAGTTCACGAAAAGAAGAAACCATCACTACATATACTTCAACTTTTCTCGCTTCATTGGTGCTAGGGCTATTTCGATATCCGATGTAGAGCCAAAAAGAACATCTCTAAGACTTATAACCATGAGTAAGAGCTACGCCCTTTCCCTTCGCGGGATTTCTGTCGAAGTCAGGAAGACAAGCATAGAGGAGTTTACTTCGGACTTTTCTACTCTTGTGAGAGTGCTATCTCAAAACTCAGCAAGAGGACTCCTTATTTTTGACGAGGCCCAGGTGCTTGCTAGATTGAAAAACTTGGATTTTCGTGGTTTACTTCAGGAGATAACGGACAGTTATCCGAACATATCCCTGATTTTTACAGGCTCAATGCCCGGTCTACTTATGGAGTATTTGAATCCCGATGCCAGTAAGCCAAACTTTATGCGCTCGGCCGAGATATTTACACTCCCGCGCTGGAGCGTGGTGGAGGGCGTAGAATTTTTGAGAAGAGGTTTTGAAAGCTATGGTATTAATGTAAAAAATGAACTCGAACTTGAAAGGGCTGTAAGGGAGCTTGGAGGCGTTCCAGGTTTTGTTTCTTATTATGGATTAACTGTAACAAACCTTGTAAGGAGGGGAGTTGCTGTAGAAAAAGCTCTTCCAAGGGCACTAGAAGAGAGCAGAAAATATGCCCTTGATGAGTGGAAAAAGGATTTGGAAGCTTTCTTGAACGTTTACAGCAGCCCCATTTATGTTGAAGTGCTTAGAGTCCTCGCTAATGTATATCCCAGCGCACTTAGGGGGGCGGAGGTTTACAGAGAGCTTGAGAAGGCAGAAAAGGCACCTAGGAGAATTCAGCATATCTACAAGTATCTAGACACTCTTGAAAAAGCAGGATTCATACGTTCGGAAGGAGGAAGATATTGGATAGAGGATCCCCTCCTTAGAGTCCTTCTGATGTCTCCCTAACCCTTATATCTTGCTCTGCTTTAATACCCTACGGTGATTTACATGGTGAATCGAGAGGAACTTCTCTCTTATGGAGATATAAAGGCTAAGGAAATCGCTTTAATTCTGATGGAAGAGGCGATAAAAAGCGCTGACCCCTATGAAGCGGTAAAAAGAGCACTAAAGGTTGAGGACGGCAAGCTTATTGTTAAAGGAAAAGAGTTCCTGATAAGGGGAAAAATCTATGTTTTGGCATTTGGAAAGGCAGCATGTTCGATGGCAAAAGCCGTTGAAGAGGTTCTGGGTGAGAAGATTGCCGGGGGAATAGCGGTGACTAAGTACGGCTATTCATTGCCTCTCAAAAAGATCAAGGTAATTGAAGCGGGGCATCCAGTGCCGGATGAAAATTCAGTAAAGGGTGCTCAGCTCGGGGTAGAGCTTGCAAAAAAAGTTAAGGAAAACGACACCCTCCTCGTCCTCATCTCCGGTGGTGGGAGCGCGCTTTTCACCCTTCCAGAGGACGGGATAAGCTTTGAGGACAAGATGAAAACGAATGAGCTCCTCCTTAAAAGCGGGGCGAAGATCTATGAGATCAACACCGTCAGAAAGCACATCTCAAAGGTTAAAGGGGGTAAGCTGGCGAAGCTCGTGAAGGGGACTCTGATAAGCCTTATCCTCTCAGATGTCGTTGGCGATCCCCTCGAAGCTATAGCCTCCGGACCAACTGTAAAAGACCCCACAACGTTTAAGGACGCCTACAGGATACTCAAGCTCTACAACCTCTGGGATAAGCTTCCTGAAAGCGTGAGAAGGCACATAGAGCTTGGCCTTGAGGGAAAAGTTGAGGAAACCCTAAAGGAAGACCTTCCCAACGTCCACAACTTCCTTATAGCGAGCAACGCCTTGGCATGTGAAGCAGCAGAGAGAAAAGCTAGAGAGCTCGGACTCAATGCGCATATTCTCACAACGACCCTTGAAGGAGAAGCCAAGGAAGTGGCAATAGCTTTTGGCTCAATAATAGAGGAGATTTACCATAGGAGTAGGCCCTTTAAAAGGCCCTGCATCTTAATAGCCGGTGGAGAAACAACGGTAACGATAGAGGGTGAAGCCGGTCTTGGAGGGCCGAACCAGGAGTTTGCCTTGAGCATAACGAGAAAAATAGCAAACCTTAGAGGAGTTGCGGTTTTGGCTATGGATACAGATGGAACTGACGGCCCAACGGATGCCGCCGGTGGATTGGTGGACGGCTACACTCTGGAAGCCCTTAAAAAAGAGGGCATAGATGTCGAGGAGCATTTAAGGAGGCACAACGCTTATGAGGCTTTAAAGAAAGCAAAAGCTCTGCTTGTAACGGGCCCAACAAGGACGAACGTTAACTCAATAGTTATTGCTGTTATTCTTTAATAATTTGGAATTCTGTTCTGTTTTTTGCTTGATTTTTTGAATTTTATGGAGCCCTAATAGGGGGACTGAGTGCAATTTTGACAAAATGGCAACTTTTTCTTCGAAAAAACTATATAGGTAATCTAAACTTTTGGGAGTAAGGTGAGCTAAAATGGGTGATTTACAAACTCTCCAGAATAGTGGTTAAATTTGGAGGAAGTTCGATTAGGAACTCTTTTGAAGATGCCTTAGAGCTTGTCCAGAAATTCTGGGAGAAAAAAAGTGAAGTTGTTGTCGTTTTGTCCGCACTTAAAGGAGTCACAGACCTTTTGTTGGAGCTTGCAGAAAGGAAAAGCCCGGAGCTTCTAGAGGAGTTTACGAACATACACTTGGCTACGGCTGAGAAATTTGGCGTCAATATAGACATCGAGGAGGAACTTAAGGAACTTAGGTTTGTGCTGAAAAATGAAAGAGCTTTCCCAAGTAAGAAGGCATACACAGATCATGTCTTCTCCTTCGGCGAAAGACTATCAGTTAAACTCTTTTCAAGCACACTAAACGAGAGGGGTATAGAGAGTGCTCCAATTGATGCCTTCTATTTGGTAGAAACAAACGGAAACTTTGGGAATGCTGAAGTGAATCTGGAAAAAACAAAGAATAATCTCTGGATGCTCGAGGAGCTATTAAAAGCGGGCAAGGTACCTGTTGTGACAGGATTTCTAGGGAAGTTCAATAGCCTTAGGACAACACTTGGGAGAGGAGGAAGTGATTACACGGCCTCAGTTTTAGGGCGTCTCTTGAATGCCAGAGCAGTTTTGATCATGAGTGACGTGAAAGGAATCTATACGGCTAATCCAAGAATAGTCAAAAATGTCAGGATTATTCCGTTTATCTCATATGATGAAGCTTTAATTGCCTCAAAACTTGGGTTAAAAGCTTTACACGAACGAGCCATCGAGCCTGTAAAAAATAGGGTCCCATTGATCTTTGGAAGGACAAACAAATGGAGATTAGGCACGCTAGTTTCAAATTTTACCCTTAAAATACCGTTAATTACCTACAAGATTATTGGGGAAAAAGCAAAGATTGGAGTGATTGGAGCTTCTTGTAGTGTGCCCTACCCAGTTGTTGAACAAAAAGAAGAATACACGTGTTTTATGGTTGGTAAGGCTGAGCTTGAGGATGTTTTGAATGAAGTTCATGAGGTGATTTTTGGTGAAAGTTCTAGCTCCAGCAACAATAGCGAACTTTGGGCCGGGATTTGATGTCTTTGGTTTATGTCTTGCCAAGCCTGTGGATGTAATAGTCTTCAAAGAAAGTGATGAGGTAACATTAGAGGTTGAAGGATTTGATGTGCCAAGTGATCCTGAGAAGAACGTTGCTTCAATATCTGCCCTTGCTCTCTTAAAGATGCTCAATGTGGAAGTGGGATTTAACATGAAATTAAAAAAGAGAATAAGGCCTAAAAGCGGGCTTGGAAGCTCTGGGGCTTCAGCTATAGGCGGGGCACTGGCTGTGGCAAATGTCCTTGGGGTTCGAGATAAGAATCTCATAATAAAAGCTGCTCTTGAGGGAGAAAAAGCAGCATCTGGTAGTGCCCATGGGGATAACGTGGTTCCAGCTCTGTTTGGTGGCTTTACAATTTTAAAATCTCTACACTATCTTGAGGTGTTTAAGCTTGATGTTGACTTTGAACTCGTCGTGGTTCTTCCAGAGGTTGAGGTTAGCACAAGGAAAGCAAGATCTGTTTTACCAAGAGATATTCCGCTAGGTGACGCTGTTAAGAACTTGGCCCTAGCAAGTGCTTTGATTTCAGCACTGAAGGAGGGAGATTTGGAGACAGTTGGAAGGCTCCTGGATGACTATTTGGTTATTCCATACAGAAAGCCCCTCATACCTTGGTTTGATAAAGTCAGAAAAGCAGCTTTGGAGAGTGGAGCTTATGGGGTTTCTTTATCCGGTTCTGGACCGGCCATGTTTGCTTTGGGAGAAGATTTGCGCAACATTGGAAAGTCAATGGTTGAGGCCTTTGAGAGTGAAGGGATTAGGGCAGAGTATTTTATAACAAAAGTGGGAGGTGGGGCAAAATGCTCAGGTGTATAGAATGTGGAAAAGAGTATGGAGAAAATGAAGTTAGGTATAGATGTGACTGCGGAGGTCTGCTGGAGGTAGTCATTGATTTGGGCAAAGTTGAAAACGTCTTTGATGGGAGGAACATAACATTGTGGAAGTATGAGAGTTTTATTCCTGTTGAAAGGAGAGTTTCTCTCAATGAAGGGGGAACACCTCTGTATCGTCTGGAAAATCTTCAAAAAGAGCTGGGAATAGTAGAACTTTACGTCAAAAATGAAGGTGCAAATCCAACAGGCTCTTTTAAGGATAGGGGAATGACCGTGGGTGTTAGCAAAGCTTTGGAACTTGGCATGGATAAAGTCATTTGCGCCTCAACGGGCAACACTTCGGCTTCTTTAGCCGCTTATTCAGCAAAAGCGGGGATAAAAAGTTACGTCCTTGTTCCAAGTGGAAAAATTGCACTGGGAAAACTGGCCCAAGCGATAGTATATGGTGCAAAAGTTGTTCCGGTTAAAGGGAACTTTGATGATGCTTTGAGAGTTGTTGTTAAGGCCAGTAGAGAACTTGGAGTTTACATGCTTAACTCAATAAATCCCTTCCGGTTAGAAGGCCAAAAGACTATAGCTTTTGAGATTTTTGATCAGCTGGGGTTTGTTCCAGACAATATAATCCTACCCGTAGGAAACGCTGGTAACATTTCAGCCATCTGGAAAGGCTTTAAAGAATTATTCCAAGCAGGATTTATCGATGAATTGCCAAGGATGATTGGAATCCAAGCTGAAGGAGCATCACCCTTGGCAAAAGCTTGGAAAGAGAAAAAGGAATTTAAGCCCGAAGAAAAGCCAGATACAGTGGCTACAGCAATAAGGATTGGGAATCCTGCTAATTGGAGAAAGGCCTGGCTTGCTGCTGAAGAGTCAAAGGGATTCTTTGAGAGTGTTAGTGATGAGGAGATTCTTAGGGCCCAAAAACTTCTCGCATCAAAAGAAGGAATTTTCGTTGAACCGGCATCGGCATCTTCCTTGGCTGGGTTAGTTAAGTTGAAAGAGCTTGACCTGATTAATTCAGATGAGAGCTATGTTTTAATTACAACAGGACATGGGCTGAAAGACCCAAACATAATAATTGAAAACTTTTCCTTGTCAGAGCCTATAGAACCAACGTTGAGTGCCTTTAAGGAGGTTCTTTAATGGATGTTGCGATTTTGGGGGCTACAGGATTAGTTGGCCAGATGTTTGTGAGACTCTTAGAGAATCACCCTTGGTTTAAAATAGAGCGCTTAGTAGCTTCAGAAAGATCAAAGGGAAAGAAATACAAAGATATTGCAGAGTGGCCTAGTGGTGATATTGGAGAGATGGAAGTGGAGGGGTTGGGAGATTTCTTAAAGGATCCAGATGTGGATTTGGTTTTTTCAGCCCTTCCATCTTCAATAGCGGGTGAAGTTGAAGAAAAGCTAGCTGAGAAGACCCCTGTGTTTAGCAACGCCTCATCCCATAGATATGAAGAGGATGTACCTATTATAGTTCCAGAAGTCAATGGAGATCAGCTAAAGCTTATTGAAGTTCAACAAGAGCAAAGGGGCTGGGAGGGGTTTATAGTCACAAACCCCAATTGCTCAACTGCAATACTGGTGCTCTCGCTTAAGGTTCTTTCAGAATTTGAGCTCAAAAAAGTGAATGTGGTAACAATGCAAGCAATAAGCGGGGCAGGGTTTAAAGGTTTATCAGCTCTGCAGATCTTTGATAACGTAATTCCATACATTGGAAAAGAGGAGTGGAAAATCGAGAACGAATCAAGAAAAATCCTCGGTCTTGATTTTGAAATATCCGCTGTTACAACAAGGGTTCCAGTATCTCACGGTCATACAGAAGCGGTTTTTGTCGAGCTTGGCCAAGACACAACCGTTGAAGAACTTAGAAGAGCTTTTGAATCCTTTGACCCATTAAGAGACCTTAAGCTTCCTTCGTATGCAAAGCCAATTGTGTATAAAGAAATCCCTCAGCCAAAGCTCCACAGGGAATTAGGCAAGGGAATGAGTGTTACAGTTGGAAAACTGGGGAAAATTAATGAAAAAATGTTTAAATATGTTATCTTAGGACATAATCTTGTTAGAGGCGCTGCTGGAGGTTCGATCTTAAATGCCGAGCTCACTTACAGGAAGAAGGTCATTTGATAGTGTTGATATGGAGGTCAAAACTCATACAGCTTTGCATGTCCTCAAAGGGGCCGTTGTTAAAGTTTTGGGAGAAGAGGCTAAATGGACGGCAAGCGTCTACGTTAGTGGAAATCATGGAAGGCTAACTGTTAAGTTCAACAGAAAACCAGCTGAGGGGGAAATTAGGGAAATAGAAAGGCTTGCAAATGAAAAAATCAAAGAAAACGTTCCGATACACATCTACGAGCTCCCAAGGGAAGAAGCGGAGAAGAGGTTTGGCGAAGATATGTATGACCTCTTTCCAATTCCAGAGGAAGTTAGAACCCTTAGAATTGTGGTTATTGAAGACTGGAACGTTAACGCATGCAATAAGGAGCACACGAAGACAACGGGAGAAATTGGGAAGATAAAAATTAGGAAAGTCAGGTTTAGGAAGGCTAAGGAACTTTTGGAGATAAGCTTTGATGTCCTTTAAGGCACTATGTGGTGTCTCCTGCACCGGGCTTCATAAGCTTCTATTCCACCCACAAGTATCCTGGGGGAGTCTCTTGGGGCGGGTTTTCCATTTATGAGCCTCTGCGTCCTTGTGGCTTCCCTTCCGCAGACGCTGCATATGGCCGTTAGATAGACAATGTTGTCTGCTAGCGCTAATAATTCCTTGGTTACTTCAAAGGGTTCTCCCTTAAAATCTAAATTCAGACCGCTGGCTATAACGTAAACGCCTTCATCGGCGAGCTTGTTTAGGATTTCAACGATCGACATCGGAAAGAACTGGACCTCATCGATGCCTATAACTTCAAAATCCTCCTCCTTGGTTTTTTGGTATATAGTCCTCACACCTTCCTCTGTTGTAGGCACTACGAAGGCTTCATAGCTTAATCCGTTGTGAGCAACTACTTTATCTTCGCTGTAGCGGTTGTCTATTGACGGTTTGAAAAGAGCCGCCTTTCTTTTCGCAAAAATCTGCCTTTCTATCCTTTTTATCAGTTCACTTGTCTTTCCTGCGAACATTGGTCCGGTAATGACCTCCAAGAACCCCTCTGGATGCATGATTATCACCTTTTGTCTTTTGCTCCCTCATCTAAAAAGTTCTTTCCTTGAGATTTTTGGATTTTAAACAATCACTCGCAGGGTTTTTGCTGTAAATAACATGGCATTTAAAAATAAGATGGAAAAAATTACAAAACCTTTAGGTTGCTCTTTGACTTCATATCTTTTGATAAACATAAATAAAATCAGCAACTGTGGGGATTCCTTTATTTTTAAACTGTGGAAATTATGCCCCTTAGAATTTCATACTCTCGATAAGTGCCCGTGAGATGTCTGGCTTATGCCTTGTTATAAGACCACTCATCCCCTCTTGCTCTCAAAGAGGTTCTTTTCCGAAAGGTTTATATATAACTTCTTTCATAAAATAAAATGCAAATACCAATTTAGACAACTTTAGGAGGTGTGGGAAATGGCTGAGTTGCCAATTGCCCCAGTTGACAGATTGATTAGAAAGGCAGGTGCTCCAAGAGTTAGTGAGGAAGCAGCAAAGGTCCTCGCCGAGCACCTTGAGGAGAAGGCTATGGAGATCGCCAAGAAGGCAGTAGACCTTGCAAAGCACGCTGGAAGAAAGACCGTTAAGGCCGAAGACATTAAGCTTGCAATTAAGGCCTGATGGCCTTTCCCTTCTTTTGTTCTTTTTTGGTAAACATTTAAAAATCTACTTCTGACTTTATACCATGCATGAGATAGCTATCAGAATGACAAGGCGAAATCACAACGCTTTTGTGCATCTTTTGGGCGCACTTGAGTCTCAAGGCTTTAATATCGGTGAGCTTTTAATAACAAAGGATTTTAGCGAGATTTTGAGGGCAAAGCCTAGAGTGGTTCTCTACTCCTTCCTCACCGAGGAGATCTGGGAAGTTGAGAAAGAAGTAAACGTCCTAAAGGAAAAGACCAACGCCTTATTAGTGGCTGGGGGCTATCATGCAACCGCAATGCCGAGGCATACCTTAAGGATGGGGTTTGATATAGCCGCTGTAGGAGAAGGGGAAGAGGTTATATTCCAGCTTTTAACAGCCCTTAAAAAGAGCAACTTTAAAATAACAAGGGAACTCATGGAGATTAAGGGGCTTTTGTTTTACCTCAACGGTGAATTCGTCTTTACGGGTTTTGCGAAGGTTGAAGACTTTACTAAGTTTCCTCCTTTTGCGGAAAGCTCTTATCTGATAGCGCCCATAGAAATAAGCCGCGGCTGTCCTTTTGGCTGCTACTACTGCCAAACCCCCTATGCAAAGGGCTTTCGTATGAGGCACAGGCCGATAGATCAGATCGTGAAATATTCAAGAAGAATGAAGGACATGCGCTACATAACCCCAAACGCCTTCGCCTATGGCAGTCCGGGAGCAATATTAAGACTCGACAAGCTTGAAGCCCTTTTAAAAGCTCTTCAACCCCTAAGGGAAGAGGGGAGGAGACTTTTCTACGGTACTTTTCCGAGTGAAGTACGGCCAGAGTTCGTTAAGCCTGAAACACTTGAGCTTCTCTTGAAATATGCTGACAACAGAAGACTGGCAATAGGTGCTCAAAGCGGCGACGATGAGATGCTTAAGGCCATGCACCGCTTGCACACAACGGAACATGTAAGGCAAGCGGTTGAGTATATGCTCGAATATGGGATAGAGCCTGTTGTTGACTTCATAGTTGGCTTGCCAAACGAAAATGAAGAAAGCCAGAGAAAGAGTATAGAGTTCATGAAGTGGATAATGCGCAAAGGCGGAAAGGTTAGGGCCCATTATTTTATGCCTTTGCCGGGAACTCCGTGGGCAAGATGCAAGCCTTCACCACTTAGCGATGAGATGAAGAAGTTTCTTGGCAGGATGGCGGCTAAGGGCTACATTGAGGGTTCCTGGGGAGTTCAGATAGAACTCTCAAAGAGGCTCCAGAGGCTTATAGAGGAATTCTACGAAGAAGGCCCAAGCTATTTTGGAAGGGTTAATGAAGTCTGCTGAGAAAAGGATTTAATCTTTGATGTGTAATAGATAACATGCTGATAGCCCTCATAAGTGACATCCACTCAAACCTCGAAGCCTTGGAGGCTGTGTGGAAAAGTGTGAAGAAAGCCGATGTGGTATTCTGCATGGGTGATTTAGTAGGTTATGGGGCAAATCCCAACGAGGTCGTAGAATTTTTTAGAGAGGAAATGGAAAAGAGGGAAATTCTCTGCGTGAGGGGCAACCACGATAATGCCGTTGCCTTTGGGATTACTTGGGGCTTTAATCCCTATGCAAGGGAAGCAATAAGATGGCATGAAAGAGTGATGAGCGGAGAAAACATCGAATTCCTTCGAAGGCTTCCTGTGAGGCAACTTTTTAGAACCGATGGGGAAGATTTTTTGATAATCCACGGCTCTCCGAGGGCACCTCTGGATGAGTACCTCTTTCCCTGGCTCCCCGATAGTGAATTTGTCGAGGTTTTGAAGTATTTCAGAGAAAAGAACCTTGTTGTGGGACATACACACATGCAGATGCTCAAGGAGATTGGAGGGAGGAGAATAATAAACCCAGGCGGAGTTGGTCAGCCCAGAGACGGTGACTGGAGGGCAGCTTATGCATTCATAGATACGGATAGTGATGAGATAGTGTTTGAAAGGGTTGAATATGACGTTGATACGGCAGCGAGGAAGATAATAGAAGCCGGCCTGCCAAGGTTTTTGGCGTATAGGCTTTATGAGGGGTATTGATGAACCGTTCTGGTCAGCCGTAACTTGCATAAAGTTTGTAAACGTCACTACGGCTGACCTTCCAGCCTCCCGTCTTCATCGTGGGGCTTTCGGGGGGAACGGAGACTCCCCACATCTTCAGAGCTACAGTCCCCATTCGGGCTTGACAAACCCCACGTATCGAGGACTGCCCATCACTACAAAACACTCCAAAAAATATTTAAAAATTTCGCCCTACAAACCTCAACAAACTTTACGATTTTAACCATTTACGAAACAGCCCCTTTATTTCTCTTTCCAAAAACTCCCAGCTTCAAACCTTTGGTTGAAAACTCTTCATTAGTTTTTTAACTTTTGGTTTTGGAAAGATATAAATTCCTTTTTTCCAATTCTGAAACAGGTGAAGGTAGTGAGAGCTTATCATATTCACGTTGAGGGAATTGTTCAAGGGGTCGGTTTTAGACCCTTCGTTTACAGAATTGCTCATGAGCACGATCTAAGGGGATACGTTAAAAATCTTGGCGATGCCGGAGTGGAGATAGTGGTTGAGGGGAAAGAAGAAAAAGTAAAGGCCTTCTTGAGAGACCTTAGAGAAAAAGCACCTCCCCTTGCTAGGGTTGAGAGGATAAACGTGAAAGAAATCCCGTTTCAGGGATTTGACAGGTTTTACATAGAAAAGAGCTCCAACGGTGGGGAAGGTGGGGATTCTATAATTCCTCCAGACGTGAGCATATGCGATGACTGTCTTAGGGAGCTTTTCGATCCCACGGATAAGAGGTACATGTACCCCTTCATCGTGTGCACAAACTGCGGCCCGAGGTTTACGATAATAGAAGACCTTCCTTATGACAGGGTAAACACAACAATGAGAGAATTTGACATGTGCGATTATTGTGAGAGCGAGTACAGGGATCCTCTAAATAGAAGATATCACGCGGAACCGGTTTGCTGCCCTGTATGTGGACCGAGCTACAGGCTCTACACGAACGATGGAAAAGAAATAACGGGAGATCCGCTAAAGAAGGCTGCAAAGCTTATCGACAAGGGCTACATAGTGGCAATAAAAGGCATAGGTGGAATTCACATAGCCTGCGACGCTACCAATGAAGAAGTTGTGAAGGAGCTCAGGAAGAGAATTCTAAGACCTCAGCAGCCCTTCGCAATAATGGCTAAAGACCTAGAAACAGTAGAGAGCTTTGCAATAGTTAGTGATGTAGAGAGGGAAGAACTCACAAGCTACAGGAAGCCAATACTGGCTTTAAGGAAGAAGGAACCATTCCCACTGCCAGAGGCTCTAGCTCCGGGCTTGCCCACTATAGGTGTCATGCTCCCCTATGCTGGAACCCACTACATACTCTTCCACTATTCTAAGAGCCCTGTTTACGTCATGACCTCCGCTAATTACCCGGGGATGCCAATGGTAATAGACAACGATAGAGCCTTTGAAGAGCTTAAGGACTTAGCCGATTACTTCTTGCTGCACAACAGGAAAATTCTCAACAGAACGGATGACAGCGTTATCAGGTTTGTTGATGGAAAAAGAGCTGTAATAAGAAGGAGCAGAGGGTTTGTTCCATTGCCAATAGATATACCTTTTGAGTATTCGGGCTTGGCAGTTGGGGCAGAGCTCATGAATGCTTTTGGAATGGTAAAGGGTTCGAGGGTTTATCCGAGCCAGTACATAGGAAACACTTCAAAGGTTGAAGTTCTTGAGTTCATGAGGAGTGCCATAGCCCACTTCAAGAAAATACTGAGGGTTAAGGGGTTTGATCTTGTGGTTGCTGACCTTCACCCGCTTTACAACACCACAAAACTAGCAATGGAGATAGCGGAAGATGAAAATGCAGAATTTATCCAAGTACAGCACCACTACGCTCACATTGCTTCTGTTATGGCTGAAAACAATCTTGACGAGATAGTAGGAATAGCGGTGGATGGAGTTGGCTATGGAAGCGACGGAAACACATGGGGCGGTGAAGTTTTATACTTAAGCTACGAAGACGTTGAGAGGTTGGCCCATATAAGTTATTACTCCCTCCCAGGTGGAGATTTGGCGAGCTATTATCCTCTTAGGGCTTTAGTGGGGATTTTGAGCAAGCTATATGGGGTAGAGGAAGTAAAAGAGATAATCGAAAGGCACTGTCCAAAAGCCATTGAAAACCTCAGATACGGGAAGGTTGAGTTCAACGTAATACTTAACCAGCTCGCGAGGGAGATAAACGTTGGCTATGCCTCTTCAACAGGTAGGGTTCTTGACGCGATGGCCGTTCTGCTCAACGTTGCATATAGGAGAACCTACGAAGGAGAACCCGCAATGAAGCTTGAGGGAATTGCCCTTAAGGGCAAAAACGATCTGGGCTTTAGCATTCCCATAGAGGGGGAAGAGCTGAAGGTTGAGGAGCTCTTTGAACAGGTTCTTGAAAGCAAGGCAAATCCGGCGGATATAGCGTATTCAGTTCACCTCGCTCTAGGGCGGGCTTTTGGGGAAGTTGCAGTTGAGAAGGCGAAGGAGTTTGGAGTTAAGAACATTGGCATAAGCGGAGGGGTTGCATACAACGAACTCATAGTGAAAACGATAAGAAAAATCGTGGAAGGCAATGGTCTGAGGTTCTACTCAACGTACGAAGTACCAAGGGGGGACAATGGGACAAACGTCGGCCAGGCTTTCCTTGGAGGTCTCTATTTGGAGGGTTATCTGAGTAAAGAGGACTTGATACTTTGATTTCCTCTTTTTTGCCTCCTTACTGACCTCCTCCCCGCCGTGAACGGCGAAGGTTCCAACGAGCTAACCCCTCGCCAAGTGCGGGAAGGTTCGAGGGGCTTCATTAAAACCCAATTCAAAACGGGCTTTCAACCCCTCTGGGAGGGCCTTCCCCCAATTACCCCTACCTCCCGACAAAGCCGAGAGGCTCGGGGTTATCGTTTTCACAGCCTTTTTTAAAATATTAAACGCTCCAACGAGGTCTGCATTGAAGATAACCCCCGTTGCGGGACACTTAAATAATCCACGAACAAACCTCGCCCCTTCGTGGGGCTTCCCGCAGACAGGGCAAACCTTAGAAGTGAAAGCCTCATCCGTGATTATAACCTCAATACCATACTCTTCGGCAACTTCTCTTAGACGTTTAATAACGTAATTAAACCGCCAGACGTGGGAGAGGAGATAATTCTGCTTTTTACCCTTTTCAGAGTTTCTCGCTATTCCCTTTGGATAGCCTACCACAATTCTAGAGACTCCAAGATGATAAAGCCTTTCAACGGTTTGTCTTACTGCTGTGTTAATGTAATGCCTGGCTTGTAGCTTCGCCTTCTCGTGCATTCTTGAGAGCTTTCTGCTCTTTTTAGCTCCGCTTTTATTAAGCCTCGACTGATACTCGGCAATCCTCTTTTGCCAGTAGAAGGCAATGCTCTTGAGCGGTCTCCCATTCACCAAGAAACCTCCCATTCTCCACGTAGACGGCCATTAAATTGTTCACGCCTAAGTCTATGCCCGCTGAAAGGTTTCCTAACGGTTCTCTTGGGATTTTCTCCCAGTTTTCGCCCTTCAGCTTCTCTGCGACTGTAATGCTGATGTGGGCATACCATTTCCTCCTTATCGGGTCGTAAGTTATCTCTAATCTTCCCTGTTTACCCTTCAAGTGTATTCTCCCTTTGAACTGGACTTCCAGTCTTCTGAACTTTCCGAGGCCTTTGAGGATTAGTTTGTTATCTTCAATCTTGTATTGGTCATTTCTGAGGACGATTAAGCCTTTGTCCTTAACATAGTTTGGGGGTTTTGGCTTGAGCCAGTTGGGGAGTTCTCCGTTCCTTTTATTCCTGATGAGTGAGAAGAAGGAACGCCAGGCCTCGGCGTTCTTTCTTGCTATTTGCTGGACTGTTGCCGAGCCTATCTCGGATTTGAACTCTTCATAAACTATTTTCTCGGTTTTGAGAAAGTCTATTGGTTTTCCATCGAAGAATTCCTGCCTGCGAAGGTAGTTTACTCTATTCCAGATTTTCGAGCTGATAAAAGCTAACTCTTTGAGGGTTTTATCTTGGGCCTTTGAGGGTTGGAGTTTTAGGGTTACTGTTCGCTTCATTTTAAGGTATGGTATTATTTTTAGGCTTTAAAATAGTTTTGCTTTCCTGTTTTTAGGCTAATTTTCAATCCCTGCATCCCCGCCCTAAAGGGCGAGGCTTTCAAAAGAAAAAAGTAACATTTTAAAGGGGTTTCCTTAGAGAAAAAAGCAGGTGGTGAATATGAGAATAAAGCTTGAACACGGAGCCGGTGGAGAGTTGATGGAGGAATTTATTAGAGATGTGATTCTCAAAAACCTTACATTGAAATCAGCCGGTGGGATAGGGCTAGATGCCTTAGACGATGCCGCAACAATTCCCTTCGGAGATAAGCATTTGGTTTTTACCATAGATGGGCATACAGTTAGGCCGCTCTTCTTTCCCGGAGGGGATATAGGCCGCTTGGCTGTGAGCGGGACGGTGAATGATTTAGCCGTAATGGGGGCAGAGCCTTTAGCGCTTGCAAACTCTATGATAATCCAAGAAGGGTTTAGCGGAGAGGACTTTGAGAGAATCCTAAAATCAATGGATGAAACTGCAAAGGAAGTTCCAGTTCCTATAGTTACTGGGGACACCAAAGTCGTCGAAGATAAGATAGGGATTTTCGTTATAACGGCTGGAATTGGAATTGCTGAAAGGCCGATAAGCGATGCTGGGGCAAAGGTGGGAGATATTGTTTTGGTCAGCGGAACTGTTGGAGATCATGGGATAGCTTTGATGAGCCATAGAGAGGGGATAGCCTTTGAGACGGAGCTTAAGAGTGACGTTTCTCCCGTATGGGAAGTAGTAAAAGCTGTCGCTGAAGCAATTGGGTGGGAGAACATTCACGCAATGAAAGACCCCACAAGGGGGGGATTAAGCAACGCCCTGAACGAGATAGCAAGAAAGAGCGACGTTGGAATTTTGGTGAGGGAGAGTGATATCCCAGTAAAGCCCGAGGTAAGGGCTGCTAGTGACATGCTCGGCATAAGCCCATATGAAGTTGCCAATGAAGGAAAGGTCGTGATGGTTGTAGCGAGAGAATACGCGGAGGAGGCTCTTCAAGCTATGAGAAAAACTAAACTTGGCAGAGATGCTGCGATTATAGGTGAGGTAATAGATCAATACCGTGGCAAGGTGCTTCTTGAAACCGGCATAGGTGGGAAGAGATTTATGGAGCCACCCGTTGGCGATCCCGTGCCGAGGGTTTGCTGAAGTTTATTTTATTCTTTCCGTGAGAACGAAAGTTGCTATTCCCCTTATCCCTCTTAATGTTGAAACTCTATCTATTATTCTGCCCAAGTCTGTTCTAGTTTGGACACTAACAAAAAGCACTAAGTCATAATTGCCTAAAACCTCATAAGCCTTTTTGACTTCTCTTATCTTGGAGATCTGCTCGTCTAGGTTTACTAATTCGTTTTTATTTACGCTCAAAAAAATCAAGGCTTCTATTTCATGCTTTTCCATTGTTTATTCCTCCTATCATCGATGTCAAATTCTTTAACTATTATCATGGTATATGTCCTAGTTACACCTTCGACTCCCCCTAACTTAAAGGTCAAGAATTCTCTTAGTGAATGGATATCTTTTGTTACTATTTTTGCCATAACATCGTACTCGCCAGTTATCTCATACAGTTCTATTATCTCGTCTAACTCTAAAATCTTTTCCATAATTTGCTTTCTCTTCATGGGGTCAATGTTTATTCCTACAAACGCTATAATTCCATACCCCAACTTCTCGTAGTCGATAATAGCGGAGTATTTCTTTATTATCCCATTTTGTTCAAGTTTCTGTATTCTGTACTTAATCGCCGGGACCGTGACTCCCAAATCTTTAGCCATTTCTGTTAGGGACATTCTGGAGTTTTTTCTTAACAGTCTCAAAAGGGTAAAGTCTACTTCGTCAATTTTGTTGGGCAAGTTTATCCCCTCCCTCCTTTAAAAATTCCACAATCCGTTTGGCACCTTCTAAGACTTCTTCATACGAAGAAGAATACGAGATTCTTACGTATCCTTCTCCATTTTTTCCGAATCCTATGCCTGGAGTTACTGCTACTCTTTTCGCTCGTATGAGATCCATTGCAAATTTGTATGAACTTGAATAGTACTCAGAAACATTTAAGAACAGGTAAAATCCCCCTTTTGGAGGTGCATATGAAATTTTTGGAAGTTTGTGCAGTTTTTTGAGAAGTGCGTCTTTATTTTTCTTGAGCTTTTGTGTTACTTTTCTGGTAATTTTCTTGTAGTTTTCTAGTAAACTTACTGCAGCTTTTTGAATCATCGCAGGAGGACTTGCAATTATATTTTCTTGTATCTTACTTGTAATTTCTGAAAGCCCATCGGGAAGTATTATGAATCCCAACCTCAATCCGGTTATGGCAACGGATTTCGAAAAGCTGTTCACTACTATTAGGTTATCCCTAATATCATCAAATTTTAACATGGTATGGTGCTTTTTTTCAAAAATTATGTTTTCATAGGTCTCATCTGATATTACAACTAAACTATTTTCCTTAGCTATCTCTGCAATTTCCTTGAGGACGTTTTTTGGATACACAGCACCCGTTGGATTATTAGGAGTATTGAGTATTATTGCTTTTGATTTTTTTGCTTGTGTTGCAATGTCTGAGATATTTGGATGAAAATTGCTATCAAGGGAGTAATATATGGGTTCAGCTCCAACTAAAATTGATTCTGAAGTATAGTTGGGATATCCCGGGTCAGGTAATAAGATCTTATCGCCAGCATCTAATATCAGTAATAAAGAGAGAAAAAGTCCTTCCATAGCGCCGATGGTAACCACGACATTTTCTGGCTCAATTTTTACATTATGTTGCTTTTTATAGTAATCAGCTATTGCACTTCTCAACTCATATAATCCATTGTTTTCAGTATAGTTTAAGTACCCCTCTTTGGTAGCTTCGGCTAGGAGAGAGGCAATAAATTCCTTGTGCATCTCTTTAAACTCTTTTCCAAAATCTCCAATTTCCATGTGTATTATGTCTGGAATTGTGTGGGCTAGTTTTGAAATTTCTCTTATAAGGGGACAAGGGGTTGCATTAACCCTGTGGGATGTTCTCATATCTTACTCACCTATGGTTTTTATGCATACATTTGAGCTTTCATGTTTTTGTTTTTTGAAAAGATATTTAATAATTCCTTTTAAAATTTTAAAAACCATATGAAAGCAAGACTATTCTCATTGGATTTTTCCGAATTTTTATGAGTATTGAGTTGTATTTTATTATTTATCAATTAAATTAACGAAGCATTGAGTTTTGTCTCACTTAATATAGATGTTTGCTAGTTCAACATTTTGTAATGTTTTTTAAATTTTATAAGAAAACCTTAAAAAAGTTTAAACCTTTTAAAAAATGAACATCGATGTGCATATGCTAGGTTCTGTACTGGAGGGTCGAAATATGAACGAAAAGAAAAAGAAGATATTAAGCCTTGCTTTGTTGTTTTTAGTGGGGCTGGCAGTAGTAGCCGCTGGATGTATTGGAAGTAAAGAAACAACTACTACAACTCCCCAATATCCCACAAAACCGATAACCATAATAGTACCTTGGGCTGCGGGTGGAGGAACTGATAGAACTGCTAGGATGCTTGCTACACTTCTAGAGAAAAAGTTAGGAGTAAATGTTGTTGTTGAAAATAAAGCTGGTGGCGGTGGTACAATAGGACATCTAGCTATGGCTACAGCTTCTCCGGATGGGTATACAATAGGCATAGCGACATGGGAATTGTCAACATATAAGTGGTTGGGGCTAGCTGAGGTGTCATATCAGGATGTTACACCCATAATTTTATATAACAAAGACGCAGCGGCTGTTATAGTTAGAGCAGACGCTCCTTGGAATGACATAATAGAGTTAACTAACTACATTAAAGAGCATCCAGGTGAGCTAAAGGCTTCTGGGACAGCACGTGCTGGTGTTTGGGATATAGCAAGGATTGGATGGCTCAAAACAGCGGGAGTTGATCCTAGTGCATTGCCATGGATACCAAGCAAAGGTGCAGCTCCAGCGCTTCAAGAATTGATAGCTGGAGGTGTTGATGTTGTCGTATGTAGTTTGCCAGAAGCTAAGTCATTAATAGATGCGGGAAAAGCTAAGGCTCTTGCAGTTATGGCTGACGAGAGATACTCAGCGTTCCCAGATGTACCAACACTTAAAGAAAAGGGAATAGATTGGTCGTATGGTACTTGGAGGGGGTTGTGGCTCCCAAGGGTACTCCTGACTATGTGGTTGAGATTCTTCACAATGCACTAAAGGAAATTCTTGAATCTCCTGAATGGAAAGAATTCATGGAGACGAATGGCTTTGGTATGGCGTATTTACCACCGGAGGAGTTTGCTAAGTTTTTAGAAAATGATTATAAGGCTGTCGGAGAGTTACTTAAAGCTGCAGGTTATACAAGCTGAGTAAGCAATGTATAACTCGGGAGGGAATTACAATGAGCAGAGATCTAGGAACAGCTATTGCAGTCTTTTTTGTTAGTTTTTTCTTTTTATACTCCTCTAGGGGTCTCCCATTATTTGTCTCGGGAGGATACCCAGGCCCCTCATTTTTTCCGTTGATACTCTCATTTGTATTGATTAGTTGTGGTATACTCCTTGTTGTAAATAGTTTAAAGAGTTCTTTAAAAGATAAACCGACCGGCATAGAAAAATGGAATTTCGAAAAATTTATAATGCTAGGTGATATCCAAACTATGAAAAATGTTATAGTGTTTATTTTTTTAACAGTGCTCTATATAAGTTTAATACCACTTTTGGGCTTTACTCTAACTGCGCTTGTATATTTGCTTGTTCTTCAGGTAATTTATGGCGTTTCTATAGTTAGGGCAATGTTGATCTCTGTTGGATTAGTACTGTTTATACATGTGTTATTTGTAATGATTCTTAACGTGGTATTTCCCGAACCAGTGCTTGGTCCAATATTGTGGAGGTGGATGCTATGAATCTTCTAGGAGCACTTCAATTATTGCTTAATCCTTACGTATTACTTGCACTAATCGCTGGAGAGGTTCTTGGATTGTTTATTGGAGCAATGCCAGGATTAACAGCAACAATGGGTGCGGCTTTGATAGTGCCGTTCACATACTTTATGGATCCTCTGGCAGGTATTGCTATGATAGTCGGATTGAGTACAGTAGCAATATTTGCAGGGGATATTCCTGCAGTACTTTTAAGAATCCCTGGAACACCAGCTTCTGCAGCTCAAACATTGGATGCATATCAACTATCTAGAAAACACCCATTATCTACGTTGGTTATCGACTTGGTATGCAGCTCTATGGGGGGTATTATTGGGGCATTACTGTTAATGTTCTTATCCTCTTTATTAGCAGAATTTGCTTCTAACTTTTCAACTGTTGAGTATTTTTGGTTAGCATTATGGGGTTTATCTATGGCAATAGTAATTGCAGCTGAAAGCCCCATTAAAGGGACTATTGCTGTAGCTTTGGGCTTTTTAATATCATCCGTTGGAATAGACCCAGTATATGGCTATCCTCGATTTACTTTACATAGAACTGAACTTTTAAATGGTATAAGTTTTATTCCAGTGATGATAGGATTATTTGCTATTCCCGAATTAATAAAACAAATCTCAGCCTCTAGTAAAAGTTTCACAATAAACACTTTAAGTGAAACAGGAGTTTTTAATTTCGTTTTAAAGCAGGTACGGAAATTTAAAAGAGTATTTATTACCTCCGCACTTATAGGGACATTTATAGGCGCATTACCTGGAGCGGGAGCTGATATAGCAGCATGGGTCGCATATGGGGTGGGTAAGAGAACTAGTAAAAATCCAGAGATGTATGGAAAGGGGGCTGTTGAGGGGGTTATCGCATCAACGTCAGCTAATAATGCGGCAATTTCAGGCTCTTGGATACCTCTGCTTGTTTTTGGAATTCCTGGAGATTCCATAACAGCAATAGCTCTTGGAACATTACTTACTCATGGACTCAGACCTGGTCCAACACTATTTGAAAAGTATGGCACACTTACAACGGGAATATTTCTTGCATTTATCTTTGCCAATTTAATGATGCTATTAGTAGGTTACGTTGGTATAAGACTATCAACTAATATTCTAAAGGTTCCTCGAAATATCTTAGTACCAATAATAGCGACATTTAGCGTAGTGGGAGCTTATGCAGTTAATAATAGCATTTTCGACGTATGGATAATGTTTATCTTTGGAATAATTGGATACTTCATGGAAAGAGCTAGAATCCCGTTATCATCAGTAGTTTTAGCAATCATATTGGGGCCAATGGTCGAATTTAATTTTATCACAACTCTTATTAAGGCAAATAACGATCCGTTGATATTTATTTCAAGACCTATCGCGTTAGGATTGGCAATTCTAACATTAGTTACTTGGACATTGCCTATTTTGATGTCTAAACTTAAAGGAGGGAGAGGGGTATGAAAAAAGATGTTCCATCTGTGATTTCTTTTGGGGAAAGTATGATACGCTTTTCAACAAAGAATTTTGAACGTATTGAGCAAGCCCATGAGTTGGAAATGCGAGTTGCGGGTGCAGAATCAAACTTTGCCATTGCCTTCGCAAGACTCGGAGGAAGGGCAGCTTGGATTAGCAAAATAACAAACAACCCTCTCGGAAGATTCATTGCAAACAAAATCAGAGAACATGGTGTGGATGTCTCACACGTAATCTGGACAAACGATTACAGGGTTGGACTATACTTTATCGAGTTTGGTAAGAAACCAAGACCCACTCAAGTTATCTATGACAGAAAGAATTCAGCAATAGCGAATATTGATCCAAATGAAGTAGATTGGGAGATTCTAAAAGATTATGACACCTTCCACACTACCGGAATTACTGTCGCACTCAGCGAAAACTGCAAGAAAGCTGTGGAGATTGGAATCAGCAAGGCAAAAGAATTCGGCACAAGAGTTTCCTTCGACGTTAACTACCGCTCCAAACTCTGGTCACCAGAAGAAGCATTTAAAGCTTTAGACCCAATACTGAAGAACGTTGACATCCTCCTCGTTACAAAAGACGATGCAAGAAACGTCCTCAAGGTTGACGGCACTTACGAGGAGATGATTCACACTCTTGCAGAGAGGTACAACGCGGAGGTTACTGTTCTCACCTTGGGCTCAGAAGGAGCAATGGCCCTCAAGGACGATAGGATTTACAAGGCTGAGCCGTACGAGCTTGAGGTTGTTGACAGGATTGGCGCTGGCGATGCCTTTGACGCGGGTTTTGTGTATGAGTATCTCCGCAGCGGAGACATACAGAAAGCTCTTGAGCTGGGTATTGCAATGGCAGCTTATGCTCATACAATTCCTGGAGACATAATGTTTGTTACCAAGGATGAGCTCGAACTTGTAATTACACAGAAAGCTCACGCTCACGATGTGTTGAGGTGATAAAAATGAGGTTTGAAGGCATATTCTCTCCCAGCATTACTCCTTTTACACGGGAGGAGGAAGTCGATTCAAGTAAACTAACTGAATATTTAGACTTTCTGATTAAAGGTGGAATTCACGGACTGTTCCTCTTGGGAACAAATGGTGAAGGGCCTCTCCTAACGTTTGAAGAGAAAAAGGAAGTCATAAGGACTGCTGTAGAACACGTGAACGGTAAAATTCCAGTAATAGCTGGTACCGGGTGCCCTAGCACAAAAGAGACCGTAGAACTTAGCAAATATGCAGAAAAAGTTGGTGCAGATGCAGTACACGTTGTGACTCCATACTATTATCCCCTTACTCAGAATGGCGTTATAAAGCATTACAGAAAGGTTGCGGAGAGTATTGAACTCCCGATAATAATTTATTATATTCCAGAGAGAACAGGAGTAAAAATTGACGTGAGCACACTGTTGAAGCTAGCGGGGATTCCAAATATTGTTGGTGTAAAGGACAGTTCGAAAGATGTCATATGGGCATACAACGCAATAACACTAGTTAAAGAGGAAAGGTCGGATTTTGTGCTGTTTGGAGGCAGTGATGCTCTTATATTTACGCACTTAATCTTGGGTGCCGATGGAGTAGTTTCAGCAGTTTCGAATGTTTTTCCCGAAATTGTTGTTGAGCTCTACCATGAAATCAAAAAGAAAAACCTTGGCCGAGCAAAAGAACTTCAAGATAAGGTACTTAAAATAAGACAGGCTTTGAAGAAATGTCCTTATCTTGCAGGAGTTAAAGCAGCGTTACAACTTCGTGGCCTAGACTTTGGAGAGGTAAGAAGCCCACTTGAATTCCCTGATAAAGAGAAAATGCATGAACTTGAGAGGGCTTTGAGAAAGGTGGGGGTGTTGTAACTCCTTCGTATCTGTCTATAACGGAGGTGGGAAAATGATGAAGTTTGAATACTACAACCCAACGAGATTAATTTTCGGAGTTGGATCCCTAGAAAAACTTGGAGAAGTTGCAAGTAAGTACGGAAAGAAAGCATTGCTTGTTATAGGAAGAGGTAGCGTTAAGAAGGCGGGGATATTTGACAGAGCCCTTGAAGTTCTTAAAAAAGCAGGAGTTGAGGTAGTCGAGTTCTCAGGAGTCGAGTCAAATCCACGGCTTTCAACGGTACTTAGAGGTGTAAAAGTTCTCAAAGAAAATAAATGCGATATGGTAATAGGACTTGGCGGTGGTAGTGTAATAGATGCTTCAAAAGCAATTGCCGCTATAGCTCTTTATGAAGGGAATCCAAGAGATATGTTCATAATAGCTGGTAGAACTCCAAAACCTCCTGAGAAAGCACTTCCAATAATTGCAGTCCCAACTCTTGCGGCTACAGGTTCAGAAATGAATGGGACTGCAGTAATCACCTTGGATGACGGTGAAATTCCAATAAAGACCCCTATGAAGTCTGGGGCAATATATCCAACTGTGGCAATTGTTGACCCTGAACTCACAGTGACTGTTCCAAAAAACTATACCGCTTATGGGATTGCAGATATTATAGCCCATGTGACAGAGAGTTATTTCAATGGGGTAGGAGGAACACCTATTCAAGATAGGTTCGCAGAAGGAGTTGTTATCACGGTTCTCGAATATGGACCTAGAGCAGTTGAAAACGGAAGAGACTTGGAGGCAAGAACCCAAATCCATTGGGCATCGATTGTAGCACTTAATGGGTGGGTAAATGTGGGAACTTATGCACAATTTCCGGTTCATGCGATAGAGCACACTCTTTCTGCTCTTTATGACGTGCCACATGGAGCTGGTCTAGCGGTGTTAAACCCTGCATGGATGAAATTTGCAGCAAGGTATAATCCTCAAAAGTTTGCCCAGTTTGCCCAACGTGTGTTTGGGGTTTCTTCAGAGGGAAGAGATCCTCTAGAAGTTGCATTGGAGGGTATTAACAGATTTGAAGAGTTTCTACGCTCTATTGGATGCCCCACCCGTCTTTCCGAGTTGGGAATAGGAGAGATTACAGAGGAAATGCTCTATGACTGGGCAGAAAAGACGCTTGAAGTCAGGAGAGATAACCAAGGGAGATTACCTGGGATCCCACCATTAAGCAAAGAAGATATTGTGGAAGTTTTGAGACTAGCGCTTTAATAGGCCATTCAGTTTTTATCTTCATTTATGTTTTTCTTTTTCTGAAGTAGTGGCAGGGATTTAAACCTAACATCCTACTGCTTATTTGATGATACTGTTAGGATAAGCAGTGGGGTGTCAGGTTTAAATCCCTGCCACTACTTCAGAAAAAGAAGGGGAACATGAAGTCTGAAACCATTATTTACTAAGTGGTTTCAGCCTTAAAACCCTTTCGTCGCAACGGGCGTGTTTAGTTTCACCCCCTGTTATTTAAACAGTATTTGACTCTGAGGAGGATTTTCAGACCATAACACATTACCCCAAGCAGGATTCGGGTTACAGTAGTCTTTTTCAGAAAACAGGGGATCCTACTGCCAAACCACGTTGTAAACGCACCCCAGAACCCCTCATGAGGATTCCTATGCCCATACTCTTTTTCAGAAAACACACTGTCTCTCTTCTTACTGCCAAAACCACTTGGAGGGTTCTTAGTCTTCTTAACAATCGGCCGATAATCTTTTCCACCACAGTGTTCAGAACCTTCTTCGAATCATAAGCTCCATCAGCATAAAAATTCCCAGAACCCTCTGGCAGGAGTTCAATCAGCTCGTTCTCAGAAGTCGTGATCTTCACAGCAACCGGATACAGTAAACCCGGCAGGATTCTCGTTATTGCCTGAACTTTTATCCTGTCCTTTTTTATTTGTGATAATGGTTGAGTCTGCTTGAGTGCTGGCGTAGGGTAATTTCTGGAGTTTTTTCAGGGAGGTGGTTTGTCAGTTTTTCGAGGTTCAGCTTTTTCTCCCAGTTGTGGAGGGTTAGTAGTGGATGTTTACTCTGAAGAATTTTCTGTCGTAGTGTTGGGCGTCTCTGAGGGGTAGGTTGTAGTATTGTTTTTACTGGGAATTTTTGGATTTTGGTAGGTTTTTGAGTTTTCCTTCTGATTCGAAGTCTGCTAAAATGTCGAGGATTATGAATGCCACGCTTTCAGGGTCTTTGAGTTTGTGGTCCCACCTGGGGATCATGGCAACCACCTGAAAGAATTCAGCAAAAACCCTAATAAAAGTTACTATAAACACGCCCTTTTAAGCGTAAAGATTAAATATCCATTGATGTGATGTGTGTATGTCCACCCGTGTCAGTACACGGGGAAAGCAGTTTAGCGGAGTTAGTAGTTCAAAAGAAGCGTCAAGAAGGCTTCGTGAGAGACACCAGATAACGATTGATGGTACAGTGTGGAGACTTGCTAAGGAAAAGTTCGCTAATGTGAGCCGAACTGGGGAAAGCCTCCTTAGGTTGGCTTTAAATCTTGAGCCGAGCTTGTATGTGGTTGTGATTGGTGATTGGGAGCGCCGGGGTAGCCTAGCCAGGGAAGGCGGTGGACTCGAGATCCACTGGGCGTTTGCCCGCCGGGGTTCAAATCCCCGCCCCGGCGCCATAGCCGAGCAAAAACTGGACTTCGCTTCTTTCCCATCTTCAAAAAACTGGAAACAAATTCACTCTTAAACAAAAGTAATGAAAAAAGCATAACAGAACTACGTGGTTACCAATGCCCCGTCCTTTTCAACTATTACGGTATGTTCTGCCTGGGACACAAGTCCTCCCCGTATTTCCTTTAAGATTGGATACCCATACAATGCTCCGGCTTTTTCAAGCTGTATTAATGCCAGTCTTAGCTGTGCATCCGGCATGAGCTTTTGAACCCAGCGGTATGCAAAGGGTAAAGTGGAGAAGTTCTTTTTAACGTAGCTTAAGAGGTTTCTTGCCTGTGGTAACCTAACGGGTCGGTCTCTAAGGTACATGTAGATCAGCGTAGGAGGCACCTCTATTACCTGCCCAGCGCCCGTGGTTGCAAAGGGCTCTATCGCTACAACGTCCCCTTCTTTGAGCTCATGGTTATCGTGTGGTCTGTAAATGTTTGGAATTGAAATGCCTGTATGGAGCTTATACCTCTCTATTACATGCCCGCTGAGATTAACTATTGGGTTGAAGCCGTATCCCCTTATGGTCTCTTCTATAACCTTCCCGATTTCGTTTATTTTTACCCCAGCTCTGATAACGTTTATCGCGTTTTCAAGGGCTTCCCTTGAAGCCTCAATTAGCTCGTCATCTTCCATTCCCACTCTCACTGTAAAGGCTGTATCCGCTATGTAGCCATCAACGTGAACGCCTAGATCAACTTTTAGGTAATCCCCCTTCTGGAGAACCGTCTTATCCCCGGTATAGGGGGTGTAGTGAGCGGCAATTTCGTTTATTGAAAGATTGCACGGAAAGGCAGGTTTTCCTCCGAGCTCCATTATTCTGTTTTCAACAAACTCGGCTATCTCATAAAGTGATGCTCCAGGTTTTATTAGCTTTAAAACCTCTTCTTTAACTTTCCTTGCAATTTCACCTGCTTTGAGGAGATTCTCAATTTTGTCTTCCACTTCTACCACCTAAGTTCACTCTCTATTTTGTTTTTAAAAAAGTTGTCTGATTTCTCGAAAATTTTTTAACGCCTTTCTCTTTAAACAATGTGGTGGCCCAATGCTAGAGCTTCGGAAGTACATCAACATCACCGATGACATCTTTGTCATAAGAAATCTCATAGGAGCGCTCCTTCAAGGTATAGGTGTTGCTTATCTAATCCCAGTCTTAATTACGTGGATTTACAGGGAAGAGATGCAGTACGTCTATTATTTTGTTATTCCTGGCTTGGCATGTATTCTTTTTGGTGCATGGCTTGCTAGGCATTCCGAACATATAGAAGACGTAAACCTGAGGCAGGCCATGATTTCTGCCGCTTTCGTATGGCTTTTTGCGTCTTTTGTAAGTGTAGTTCCCTTCATGAGGATAGCAGGTATGGGCTTTGTTGACTCTTATTTTGAGAGCATGTCTGCTTGGACCGGGACCGGGTTAACCATGATGCGCAATCTCGAAAGCTACCCCCATATAATTCTCTTCTGGCGTGCTTGGATGCAGTGGCTTGGTGGAATTGGTATAGTGCTGGTTGCCCTTACCATTTTGATTCGTCCAGGAGTTGCTGCGGCAAGACTTTACAGAGCGGAAGCGAGAAGCGAGAGAATTCTCCCAAACTTGGCAAATACTTCAAAGATAATCTTCCGGATATATGCCGTTCTGACCGTTGTGGGTGTTTACCTGTACTACATAAACGGTATGGGGCTCTTCGATGCTGTGATACACTCAATGACCGGGCTTGGAACCGGTGGTATGAGCTCCCATGACTTGAGCATAGGGTTTTTCAACAGCCTCAGCATAGAGGCAGTTACTATTTTTCTTATGATAATGGGTGCAACAAACTTTACCGTCCACTATAAAATGTTTAAGGAGAAGTCCCTTGTGCCCTTCTTTAGGGATATCCAGGTTAAGTACATGTTCTTCTTTTTAACCCCAGTTATAGCGCTCATTGGATATGGGCTTATGGTTTACAATGGGCTGACAATTGGGGAATCTTTTAGGGAAGCCGTGTTTCATGCGGTCTCTGCAATAACATGTACTGGCTTTTCTATCTCGGATTTATCCCAATATCCAGAGCTGGCAAAGCTCCTAATTGGTTTTCTGATGGTAGTTGGTGGTGGTGCTGGAAGCACAGCGGGAGGTATAAAGCTCATCCGCATCACTCTAACGTTCCAGAGCTTGAAGTGGACTATCCAGCAGGCTATCCTTCCTAAGGGGGCAGTCATAAAAAGGAAAATTGGTGATTATATCTTCACGGAGGAGGATATGCAGGAGGTTTTAGGATTTACGATGACTTACATTGCTTTCTTGCTAATTGGAACCGTATGGGTCATGCTTAGGGTTGGGGCTAGCTTGGCGGACGCTTTCTTTGAAGTTGCTTCAGCTCAAGGAAACGTTGGGTTAAGTGTGGGGATAACATCTCCAGGATTGCCGCTGGATGTTAAGGTTCTCCTTATCCTTCACATGTGGATTGGAAGGCTTGAGATATTCTCAACCCTCGTGTTCATATTTGGCGTTCTCCTAATGGTGCCTAGAATCGTGGAGAGGGAGTAAAGCATGATAAGAGTGGAAGATTTGAGCTTTAAATATACTGGAGCAAAGGAGTATTCTCTCAAGGACATTAGCTTTAAAGTTAAGAAAGGGGAGTTTTTGGGCATTTTAGGAGCGAGTGGAAGCGGCAAGTCCACCCTATGCTTAACGTTTAACGGGATAATTCCCCATTCGATAAGAGGAGATTTTAGGGGCAATGTCTTTGTAAAGGGGTACAACACTAGAGAAGCTAGCGTAGCGGAACTTTCGAAGATTGTTGGATTAGTTCTCCAAAATCCTGACTCCCAGCTCTTCAACATGACCGTCGAGGAGGAAGTGGCATTTGCCCTTGAGAACCTCGGCTTGGATGTGGAGGAGATAAGGAGAAGAATCTACTGGGCATTGAAAATTACTGGGCTTGAAGGGCTTGAAAAAGAATTTCCCCCAAATCTAAGTGGTGGGCAGAAACAGAGGCTTGCGATAGCCAGTGTTTTAGCCCTTAAGCCAGAGGTTCTGGTGCTTGATGAGCCTACCTCTCAACTAGACCCCATTGGCAGGGAGCAGGTTTTAAGCTTGATAACCCTTTTAAACAAGGAACAGGGAATTACAATAGTTCTGGTTGAGCATAATACCGAATATCTGTTTGATTTTGCCGATAGGATAATAGTTTTGGATAGAGGAGAGCTAGTGATGGAAGGAAAACCGAGAGAGATTTTTGAGGAAGCGGATTATCTAAGGGAGCTCGGCATCAGAATCCCTATTAGCGTAAAAATCGGGGCTGAATTAAAAAGGAAGGGACTTCTCGAAAAAGCCGCCCTAAATGATAAAGAACTCATAAAGGCTCTCAAAGCCCTGTTGAAGAGCTGAGCTTTTCCATCAGTAGCTCTAGATAGGATTTTCTTTCAAACTTTTCAATCCCAAGGGACTTCAGGATTTCCATGAGTCGTGGAACTTCTCTTTGCACTTCTTTTTCGTCTTTTGCAAGTTTTTCTATCTCGACGAACTTTCCAAGCCCCTCTACATCATCTAACGTTATGGTAACGCCTTTCTCCACGTAATATTTTTCCCTGGTTTTTCTTACCGTGAGAACCTCTTTAAAGCCGAGATGCCTTAAAAGTTCAAGATATGCATCAACATCCTCAATGCTTACCTCTATTTCCTTCCTTGTTTTTGAAAGCTTATCAATCTTGGGTCCTTTGTACGTGAGAAATGCCTCGAAATGACCATTAAAGCGTTTTATCCTTATCCTAAGTGCCTCATCCGTCTCTACAAAATCCCTGCATGGGTGGTTGAAGTAGATGTCCTCGTGTATTTCTTTCCTCATAAAGGTAAAGGTTTCCCTAACCCTCTCGAATACCCTCTCATCTGCATATCCTTTGAGCTCAATTTCGATCATCTTATCCCCTCCAGGTTTCTTTTTAGCTTATTCAAGCATTTTTCGCAGTAGTCTTTTCCTTTATAATCGGTGTCGATTATTGAATTTGAGAAGTGCATTACGCATCTGGGGTTTTCGCAATGGCCGAGCCCAAATACATGGCCGAGTTCGTGCATTGCCTCCTTTATAGCCCTTTCTTTTAAAACTTCTCCATTTTTTCATTATAAAATTCTGGCCTCAGTCTTGCCAGTGATATTATAGCGGCTCTCAAGTAGGGATTAGCTAGTCCAAAAATGAAGTTCATGCCCTCCTCATAGAGGTCTGCATCGGTAATTCCTAAAACTGCTGAAAAATCCCCTCTATGTTCAGCAACCTTTGCAAGAAAGAATCTTCCGAGAAATTGCTCCCTAATTGGATTGTAGGAGAAGAAGAGATCGCTTGCAGTTAGGAAAGGCAAAATCTCCACTTTAAACCCAAATTTTGAGTAGAATTCTCTGATATAGTCAGCAACTCCCTTTAGAACGTCTTCTTCAACCTCTTTCACTACCAACGGGAGGATTCCTATCTTCACCCTTCACCCTCCAGAAAAGAAGTTAAGAATTTCAAGCCCTCTTCAAGGAACTGCAGGTATTCTTCCATGTTCTTAAAAGCTATCTCATCGTTAAGGATATCGTAGTTGTAAACTAACACATCTCTCAGCTGAACCAAGAAATCAAGCTTCTCCTTCAGCTCATCATCAATAATCTTCTCCTTATGCAGGTTTTCAATTATTCCCCGATAACTTACTGCTCCAAGCTCTAAGCTGGAGGATATTTCATTGAGGGCATCGAGGAGGTTTTGAATTGCAAATTCAAGCTGCTTGTATATTCCATCTTTGGCAAGCCCCATCTTTGAAAATCTTTCTTGAGTTTTTGGAAACGATGTTCTTATAGCCTGAATGCTCTTTTCTATGAGCTTTATTCTATACCCAATCTCTTCTTTCTTCACACATAACACCAAGAATAATTAGGGAATAAGAAAAGATAAGGTTTTTCATGGAGTTAAGTCCATTGGTTTGAGCTCTTCCAGCAGATGTTTTGCAAGTTTTATGGTATTATCAACGTCTCTCGCATCGGCAAGCTCTACCTGTGAGTGCATATATTTTATTGGAATCGAAAGGACTGCTGTCGCTACTCCTTCACGGTTTATCTGCATGATGTTTGCATCAGTTCCGGTTGGTCTTGGGCTTGGCTCTACTTGGAGGGGTATCTCGTATTTCTTGGCAACTTCATCAGCAAATGCCCTTATCTTTGGATTTATGTTTGGTCCAACGTCCATTACGGGGCCTTTTCCGAGCTCTGGGACTATTTTTCCTTTGTCCCCTGGCTGTTTGGCAAAGGTAACGTCCATCGCTATTCCAATCTCTGGGTCAATTGCATAGCTTGCCACCCTAGCACCTCTCAGTCCAACCTCTTCTTGGACGCTTGCCACGAAGTATATGTCTGCTTGATGTCCTTCCAATGCTCTTGCCGCTTCTATCATTGCATATAGGCAGATTCTATCGTCTAAATATGGGGTTGCAAAGCGGTTTTCGTTAAGCCTTGTGAAAGCAGGGGCAAATTCCATTATGGTTCCTACCTTTACGCCCATTTTCTCCGCTTCTTCCTTGGAGTCTGCTCCGATGTCGATGACTATTGTATCCCAATCGGCAGCTTTGTTTCTCTCTTCTGGCTTGGTTAGGTGGGGCGGAACATGTCCGACGACACCGTATATTTCTCCCTTTTCCCCGAAGATTCTTACCCTTTGTGCCACAAGAGTTCTTGGATCAACCCCACCAACTGGAACAACGTGTAGGTAGCCCTTTTCGTCTATATGGTTCACCATAAGACCTATTTTGTCCATGTGGGCAGCGATCATCACCTTTGGACTATCGCCCTTCTTGTGGGCTATGACGTTTCCAAGCTTGTCCACTTTGATTTCATCGACGTAATCTTCAAGAGCTTCGATTACAACATCCCTGATTCCCATGAACTCGTATCCAGAAACCCCTGGAGCTTCGATAACCTTCTGCATAAGCTCCCAGTTAACCATTTTATCACCCTCCATTTAGATGCTTATCTTAATGAAGCTTTGGACCTTAAAAATTTTTCCGAAGAAAAGAGAAGATTCAGAGAATAACCTGCAAAAAGGCCTCTTCCCCGGGTTCAAGTTTGTCTATCTCCCATATTACTTTACCGTCCTCTATTGCTACCTTTCCTTTTGTTGCCCTTGCATCGACAGCGTTTATTGCTTTTTCATATCTGAAGTTGCGAAGCTCCCTAAGCCTTGGAGCCCTCACCTTTACGAAGTAGTATTTATCGAGCTGCTCTTCGAATTTAAGGGGCTTGAAAAGGGCTAGGTAAGAGGTGCTCCCAAAGATTATTGCGGAGAGAACTAGGATTAGGGTAAGTTTCCATAATCTTTTGGTTTCACTGGAGGAATTGGTGTTGTCTGGTTTATTGGGGTGGAAGTTGTTTGAGTTGGGGTCTCAGTTTCTGGCTTTTTGGGTTCCTTGACAGTTACTATCGCCTCAGCACCCAAATATCTATCGCTCTCGGCTTTTAGGGAGATGCTACCGAAGCCAGTCTCGTTTAAGTCTATCACAGCCGTCCCATTTTCATCCGTTATGCTGTAGGTTTTTCCAATCGGTCCTATGGCCTCTATGGTAACGTTTCCTATTCCTTTCCCTGCCGAGTCCCTAACGTAGACTAAAAGAGTTTCATTTCTCTGCTCATACGCCATGAAGAGCTTTTTAACTTCAACAAACGTTTCAACTATTTTTCCATCAAGATTGAGGGTTATGTGATAAGTTCCGGGCTCCTTTGCCTCAACGAAAGCTATTCCATAGGAATTAGTTTTCAGCTCAGTTCCCTCTATCGTTACTGGTATTCCTTCCACCCCATTTCCTCCCTCGTCTAAGACCCTCACGTATATTATGCCCTTTTCGAATTTTGTTTCGTATCTCAGCTTCCTTTGATAAACCTCAAAGCTTTTTGTAATTGTTTTTGAGATTCCCCCAAACCTGGTTCTCATAACAACTGTGTATTTTCCCGCATCTGGCTTGGGAAGAAATATCACGTACTCCCACCTGTTTTTTGGGTATTCGGGGTAAAGGAAGATGTTGTGGATGGACTTCTCTGCAATTGAAACGTTTTCTCTGTAAATCTCATAGGAAACATCCCCAAAAATTATCCCGTTGGATGAGGAGGAAACCTTCAGCGTTACTGCAACGTCTTCCCCAAAGAGATACCTGTCCTTCACATCGATATCAATTGAATAGCTCACTTTTGTTAGGATTCTTAGGGATATTGGAACTTCAATAAGCACCGCTCCTACCCTTGCAACCACTTTGAGGTCATAAACCCCTGCTTTGGGGTTTTCAATATATATGGGTAGAGTTTTCTCTACTTTTTCTCCAGGTTCCAGCTTTTTTATGACGTCTTGGCTGTAGAGAAGACCCTCGACGAGTGGCCCCGAGATGTAGATGGTTATGTTCTCTGCCGTTTCGTTTCCAATATTGCTCAGTGTAATGGGAACTGAGATTGTTTCACCGGGCTTTGCTTCAAAGCTTTTTTGAGTGACTTCAAGTAACAGAGAAGGCTGGGCACTTACCCCCGAGATAGGGAGCAAAAATAGAATTGTTATCAAAACAATTGCCCTTTTATCCACCTTCAATCACCTCAATTAAAGATTTTTGCTTACCAACTACTTCATCAAAGGTTTTGGCTTTGTGCTTTGCCGTTTGAAGGGTTATTCTATAATTTTTTCCGCTCTTTTTTAGCTTTTCAGCATCAAAAAAAATACCAGCCATTGTTTATGAATTTGATAGCAACTATTCCCTTTCCCCCAAATCTGCTGGCAAAACTTTTTACCTTCTCAACGTCTTCCTCGCTCAAGTAGAGTTTATCTTTTTTTGTGGTCTTAACTTCAATGCAGAGGTAGAGTTTACCATTTCCCGCAACAATATCGACTTTTTTGCTTCCTGCTGACCTAACAACGGCAAATCCTTCTTTTTCAAGCATCTTTATGAGCTCTCTCTCGGCACTGGCACCTTTTCTGTATCTCATTAGCGTTCCCCCACATATCTTTTATGGCGTTAAAGTTTATAAGTTGTTTTACCCAGCCATTAGCGGTGATGGTCATGGTGATTTACGAGCTAAATGGAAAGAAACCCAAAATCCACGAGACAGCTTTTGTTGACGAAAACGCATACATAATCGGAGACGTTGTGCTGGAGGAAAAGACAAGTGTTTGGCCTTCGGCAGTTCTGAGGGGAGACATAGAGCAGATCTACGTGGGGAAGGGCTCCAACATTCAGGACAACGTTAGCATCCACACTTCCCATGGAATGCCCACAATAATAGGGGAGTACGTTACAATAGGGCACAACGCAGTTGTTCACGGGGCAAAGATTGGAAATTACGTTATCGTCGGAATGGGTGCTGTGGTGTTGGATGGTGCAAAGATTGGAAACCACGTCATCATAGGTGCCGGCGCCCTAGTGCCTCCAGGAAAGGAAATCCCGGACTACAGCCTTGTCGTAGGTGTTCCGGGCAAAGTTGTGAGGCAGCTCAGTGAAGAGGAAATAGAGATGACAAAGAAGAATGCTGAGATTTATATTGAGCTTGCCGAAATGCACATGGCAAAGAGAAAGAAGATTGAGTGAAGGAAGATGCTCTACAGGATTGTTTCCAAAATTCCTCATGTTTTATTCAAACCCGCTTATGACTTGTATGAGTCTTACCTCTTTGAAAAAGTTAAGTCTCAGCCTGAAAAGATACCCAAGCACGTGGCAATCATAATGGATGGCAATAGAAGGTGGGCAAGACTTTTGGACAAGCCTCCTTGGTACGGTCACTTTTTTGGTTCCAGAAAGCTGGAAGAAATTCTTGAATGGTGCAGGGAGCTGGGAATAAGGACGCTGACTGTTTACGCTTTCTCAACTGAGAACTTCAGGAGAAGCAAGGAAGAAGTGAAGATGCTCATGGATCTCTTCGAAAAGAAGTTCAAGGAACTTGTACATGATGAAAGAGTCCACAAGTATGGAATAAGGGTCAATGTCTTAGGCAGGAAAGAGCTGTTGCCAAGGAACGTGAGGGAAGCGGCGGAGGAGGCTGAGAAAGCGACGAGGAAATACAATAGCTACACTCTAAACATTGCCGTTGCCTACGGAGGGAGGAGCGAGATTGTTGATGCCGTAAAGAGAATTGTCGAAGACGTTCAAGCTGGAAAGGTGAGCAAAAATGAAATAAACGAGGAGCTCTTGAAGAGGTATCTTTATGTACCCAACATGTCCGACCCGGATATAGTCATAAGAACTGGAGGAGAGATAAGGATAAGCAATTTCCTTCTTTATCAGATTGCCTATAGCGAGCTTTTCTTCGTTGATGTGTATTTTCCTGAATTCAGGAAGATTGACTTTTTGAGGATAATAAGAGAATATCAAAAACGCCACAGAAGGTTCGGGAAATAGTTATGGAAAGATTTATAACTGGACTTTTGAAGTGAATGATGAACTGACGATCAATATTTTAGGTGGTGCGATATGGGAAAAAGGGAAGAGATGATTAAGGAAATTAAGCAATTGATGACTCAACCAGAGAGAATTAGAAATATGGGTATTGCCGCTCACATTGACCACGGTAAGACTACATTGAGTGACAACCTGTTAGCTGGAGCGGGAATGATTAGCGAAGAGCTCGCAGGAAAGCAGCTCGTGCTTGATTTTGATGAGCAGGAGCAGGCAAGAGGTATTACAATTAACGCCGCTAACGTTTCAATGATTCACGAGTATGGAGGACAAAAGTACCTCATCAACCTCATTGACACTCCAGGTCACGTTGACTTTGGTGGTGACGTTACAAGAGCAATGAGAGCCATAGATGGAGCAATCATTGTAGTTGACGCTGTTGAAGGTGTCATGCCACAGACAGAGACTGTTCTTAGGCAGGCTTTGAGAGAGTACGTTAAGCCGGTTCTCTTCATAAACAAGGTTGACAGACTCATTAAGGAGCTCAAGCTTACACCACAGCAGATGCAGGAGAGGTTCGTTAAAGTAATTACCGACGTAAACCGCTTGATCAGGAGGTACGCTCCTCCAGAGTTTAAGGACAAGTGGCTTGTTAAAGTTGAGGATGGTAGCGTTGCTTTTGGTTCAGCTTACTACAACTGGGCACTCAGCGTCCCCTACATGAAGAGTACCGGTGTCTCATTCAAGGACATTATTGACTTAACAAACGCTGGTGACCTTAAGACCCTTAGAAAGAAGGCTCCACTCCACGTGGTTGTTTTGGACATGGTAGTCAGACACCTTCCAAATCCACTACAAGCACAGAAGTACAGAATTCCGCACCTTTGGAGAGGAGACATCGAGAGCGAGATTGGTCAGGCGATGCTTAACTGTGATCCAAATGGAAAGATGGCCATGGTTGTTACAAAGATCATTATTGACAAGCACGCCGGTGAAGTTGCAACCGGTAGAGTATGGAGCGGTACCGTAAAGACGGGTCAAGAGGTTTATCTCATCACCGCAAAGAGGAAAGCGAGAATCCAGCAAGTTGGTATCTATATGGGACCAGAGAGAATTAATATGGAGGCCGTCCCAGCAGGTAACATAGTTGCTGTGACAGGTTTGAGAGATGCAATGGCCGGTGAGACAGTTAGCGAGGAGCAAATTGAACCATTCGAGGCACTTCACTACACAAGTGAGCCCGTCGTTACAGTGGCTATTGAGGCCAAGAACGTTAAAGACTTACCAAGGCTTATCGAAGCTCTCAGACAGCTCGCCAAGGAGGATCCAACACTCCACGTCAAGATTGACGAGGAGACCGGTCAGCACCTCCTCAGTGGTATGGGTGAGCTCCACCTTGAGGTCAAGCTCGTGCACCTTAAGGAGCAATGGGGCGTTGATGTCGATGTTTCAGAGCCAATCGTCGTTTACAGAGAAAGCATTACAAAGCAAAGCCCAATAGTCGAAGGAAAGTCACCAAACAAGCACAACAGGTTCTACATTGTTGTTGAGCCAATGCCAGATGAGATCTACCAAGCAATTAGAGAAGGCGAAATACCGGAAGGAAGACCAAAGGATCCAAAGGCTGTTGCAAAGAAGCTCGCAGAGCTTGGAATGGATTACGACATTGCAAGAGGCATTGTGGACATCTACAACGGAAACATGTTCCTTGACAACACCAAGGGTATCCAGTACCTCAACGAAGTTATGGATCTCCTTGTAGATGGTTTCCACCAGGCAATGGACGAGGGACCACTTGCCAGAGAGCCTGTAATGAAGGTAATAGTTAGACTCGTGGATGCAAAGATTCACGAGGACAACGTCCACAGAGGTCCAGCCCAGATTTACCCAGCAATTAGAACCGCTATCCACTGTGCAATGATGAAGGCGAACCCAGTGCTTTACGAGCCATACCAGAAGGTTATTATTAACGTTCCATACGAATACATGGGTGCAGTCAGCAGAGAGCTTAACCAGAGAAGAGGACAGCTTGTCGACATGAGGCAAGAAGGTGAAGTGATGATTATCATTGCCGAGGCTCCAGTGGCAGAGATGTTCGGATTCGCCGGGGCAATTAGGGGTGCAACAAGCGGTAGAGCGTTGTGGAGCACAGAGCACGCTGGCTTCAAGAGGGTTCCAAATGAACTTGCAATAAACATCATAAGACAGATAAGACAGAGAAAAGGCCTTGATCCAAACCCACCGACAGAGAAGGACGTCTGTCCACAGCAGTGAAGTCTTTTCCTTTCTTATCTTCTCTTCTTGTGACTTTTGTTGTTGAGATTGAAAGTTCATAGTTGAGGTTTGGGAGAATTGTGTCAATGTTTTTTATAAACCTATTGGATAAAATCTAAGATAGTAGCCCTATTTCTTTGCAAATTTACCAATTTTTCAAAGTTTTTTGCACAAAGTACATATAGGACTTCGGGAATTTGTCATACTGGTGATGCTCATGAACGCAGTTCAACTTGTAAGCAGGGATATTGAAAAGGTGATAAGAGTACAGACGAAAGTTATAGATTATATGACAGACTTCTTTGTGAAGAAGGGCTTTAAGTGGCTCTTGCCAGTTATGCTTAGCTCGATAACCGATCCCCTGTGGCCAGATCCAGCAGCGAGTAAAATGAGAGCCCCAGAAATTGAAGCTTATGGGACAAGACTAAAGCTGATGCACAGCATGATTCTGCATAAGCAGTTTGCCATAGCGATGGGATTGGAAAAGATATTTGTTCTTTCACCAAACATCAGGCTTGAAGAGAGAGATAGAGACGATGGAAGGCATGCATATGAATTTACCCAGCTTGACTTTGAGATAGCCTATGCCACTATGGACGACGTCATGGGGTTGATTGAGGAGCTCATGGTTGGGCTCTTTAAGGAAGCGAGGAAATGGGATGAACTTGAAGGGAGAGAACTGCCCAAGGTTAAGTCACCGTTTAAGCGCTTCACAATGGCCGAAATAAGAGAAGAGTTTGGGGATGATGAGAAGGCAAGTGAGGTAATGAGTGAGCCTTTCTGGATAACGGACATTTCGAGGGAATTCTACGACAGGGAAGATCCGGAGAGACCGGGGCACTTTAGAAACTACGATTTGATCTTGCCCGAAGGTTACGGGGAGGTTTCTAGCGGTGGAGAAAGGGAGTGGCAGTATGATGTGATAGTTAGAAAGCTTAAGGAAAGCGGGTTAAGCTTAGAAGCCTTTAGGCCTTACCTCGAGGTTGCAAAAGCTGGAAAACTTAAGCCCTCTGCTGGAGCCGGCATCGGATTGGAGAGGCTTGTTAGGTATATAGTGGGCGCAAAGCACATAGCTGAGGTGCAACCCTTCCCAAGAGTTCCTGGGATTCCTGCTGTTATCTGATAAACTTCTTTTTGCTCAAGCTCTCAAATACTTTATTATTTTTGGCAATACAAAATTTTAAAATAACCTGGATCAAAAAACAAACACATGAACATAAAAAAGCTTTTGTTCATATTGATAACCTTGCTTATCTTGACTCCTCAGACCGAAGCAATTCCCATTGATGAAGCTAAGAAAGATATCATTGAGAAAATTATCGAGGACAAATCCATTGAAAATGCCGAACTGAGCTACAAAATATATGTCCGCTCTCTTGGGATAATAGCCATTGCAAGGTCAGGCGTTAAGGAAGAGAAAACCATCGAGGAGTACTCAGAATGGTTAAAGTCTCTTCAGAGTGATGATGGCTCATTTCCACCTATTGTAACCTTTGATGTTTCTGGTGTTCCATTTTGTGATGCTTATTATTATGCAGAGAGACCTAAAGAGTTCGAGGGCTTTCCCTCCTGTCTTTATGGCTTTTCATTTAAGAAGTGTCCAGAGTATAGTTATATAACAACCTGCTCTAGAGCTGCTTCAACAGCCTTGGTTTTATACGCACTCCTAGACGCTGGTGAGCCTGAAGATTCTCCCGCAGTAAAGAAAGGAGTGCAATATCTCTTGAAAACAATGAAAAATGGCACATACTGGACTTATGTTTATACTATCTCCTCCTCCAAGGTTGGACGTTCAAGTTGTAAAGAGGCAGAGGCGATATGGGGATTTAAAGAAACGCCAAGCTTAGTTTCCACCGCATATGCCATTGCACTTTTGCACAGATTAGGATACGATGTTTCAAAGCCTCTAGAGTGGCTGAACTCAAATCTCGAACCCAAAAATTTGATGAACGAAGAATATCTCCCATTCTTCATCGACAATGAAACTCCTAAATGGAATTACAACTTCCCATTTTACCAGCTCGGCTTCCCCACTGTCCACGTCTCTCATAGAGAACCCCTTGAGAGTTTGATCATTCCTCTAGTGCTTATTAAAGAGGAAGGCTTAGAGCTCAACCAGAATGCCGTCGATTTTGTGGTCTCAATCTTAAACAGCACAAAACTTTCTTTTGACGATTACTATGCCCTTTATGTTTCAGCAAATCTCTTTTGGGATTCGAAGGAAAAGTACCGTATTGACGTGACATTTAACGGAACCAATCTCACCAAAATTGGGGAGAACGGAACATTCTACTACCTCTTAAGCAAGAGCTGGGAGTTTGAGGCATTTGACGAGAATTTCACAGTAAGTGGACGTCTTAATTTCACTATTCCAGAAGAAATAAGCTGGGAACCAGAAGTTGACGTATTTCTTCTCAAGAAACTCTCAAATGCTAGTTACATAAAATTTTATTGCGCTGAGATAGAGAAATGTGGTAAGGGCTGCTATGAGTTTGAGATTCACCCACGCTATGACTGGTGGAGTGATTCTATAAGGCCCTCTGCGATGGCCCTTCTTTGGTACTACTTATCAGGCAGGAATAATGAAGATATAGGAAGATTTCTGGAGGAATATAATTCGCTTAGATGTGAAAGTGAACTTGCTGGAGACTACGGCAAGAGAGGGTGCTCTGAAGATTACGCAATGCTGCTCTTTTTAATGGACCTCCAAAGTGGAAGCTTTAAAATTCAGGAGGAAGAAGCTTTGCAAAGGAAAGTAATAGGGGCTTTTGCGGGCATCATCGCTATTTTACTTATGGCATGGTACCTTAAGAGGAAGGAATGATCTAAAGGTTGTGTCCAAACCCATTCCAGTGAACCCTCTCCCACATTACTTCTTTTTCACTGTGCTTGGATTTTTCTTCAGCAGGATACCCTATCCCGATGACGCATAAAATCCTTATATGGTCTGTAATTCCCAGGAGTTCTCTCACGTAATCCTCTGCACTCCTCTCTTCGTTGTGCATTCTGTCGAGTACATGTCCCCAACATGCACCTAATCCTAATGCCGTGGCAGCCAGCTGTATGTGTTCTGCCGCTATAGATGCATCAAACACCCAAGCGGAGCTTATTTCCTCATCTCCGCATACAACTATTGCTAAAGGTGCTGTTTCCAAAAACTCCAACGCTGGTCTTGTTTGAGCTAGCTTTTTGATAAGCCCTTCCTCGTCAACAACTACAAAGTGCCATGGCCTTCTGTTCCTTGAGCTTGGGGAATAAAATGCCGCCTCAAGAATCTTCTCTACACATTCCTTTGGAACCTTTTTCTTCTGGTATCTCCTAATGCTTCTCCTCTTTTTAACAACCTCAAAGAACTCCATAAGCTCACCTCAAAGAGAAAAATTAGAGGGAGAATATCTCCTTCACACTGTATTCAGGCTCCCGGGCTTTATTGACTCTAAGCTCCATGTTGAAAGCGTTTATAATTGTCCCTTCTTTTTCTGCCCACAAGCCTGAAGGAAGGGCCAATACATCGCCTTTCAAGCCCTTTCTGGGTTTTCCTATGACCACGTAAGCTTCCGCCTCAGGCAACCCCTTAACTCCAAGCTTTAACAAGCCTACCTCATTAACGCCCTCATGGAGTATAAGCGTCGGCACATTTAAGGGCTCTGCAGGTGCTTCAACTATGGCAACTTCGTAACCTTCCTCCACGACTTCTTTGCCTTTTAGCAACACCTTCAGATAGGGATACTTTTCGATGTCTGCTTTTAAAAGAACTTTCTTGGCTTTCTTTATGTCCTCAAGTGTTGCCGTGGAAATTCCGTCCTCTACAAAAGCTCCAAGTTTGAAGCCTTTCTCCTCTGCAACTCTCTTGAAGTATTCAACCTCCTCGTTCGTCAGCTCGGGGGTTAATATGAGAGCAATGTCTTCATGGCTCTCTATGAATTCTCTGACTTTATCCCATTCCACTTTTTCGCCGTTGAGAAGCGGGAATGTTAAATCCTCAGCCCATGGTCTCTTGAAGCGGCAGATGTCGCAGAGGTGTCCGTTGTTCCATCCTGCCACTGAAGAAGCTCTAACGAGCATATCGTTATAAACCTCGATGTTCATTTCACATGCAAAGCTGCACCCGTTGCAGACAGTCTTTACTGGAGTTGTCTTCCACGGGCCGGGCTTTATGAAGGGTAGCTTTTCGCTTATTGCCCCTGTAGGACAGACGTCAATCATGTCTCCTATGAAAACTCCGTCCATGTCTCCAAGTGTGTTTCCAAGGGGAGGTGAGATCCTAGTTTTGAATCCTCTAAAGAGATAGTCCACTACTCCTTCTCCAACTATCTCATGAGTTAAGTTGACACACCTACCGCACAATACACACTTATTGTTGTCGAGAACGACGCTTGGATGGGTTTCGTCAATTTCAAAGCGATTTGTCTCTCCTTTAAACCTGTCCTGCTTAGCTTCGTAAAGCGTTGCGTACTCCCTGAGCTTACATCTAAAGACCTCCATACATCCGCAGCTCATACACCTTTCTGCTTCCTTAAGCACTTCCTCTTCGGTTAGGCTTTCTTCAACTTCAACGAATCCTTTAATCCTTTCTTCAACGGGCTTTAACCTGCTTTTGACTCTTGGTTTCCTCTCCACATGTTCATAATCTTCCTCAGTGACGTCTTTCCAGTGGTTGTAGGGTTTCAAGTCGAAGAGGATTCTGTACAAGTCTTCATCTCTCACTATCTCGTCTATGTGCTTTGAGGGCTCAATAAGTACTTCTTTTGCCTTCTCCAGCTTTCCTTTGAGATACAGGTCAATCATCAAAGCGGCCCTTCTTCCAGTCGCTATGCTCTCTATGACCGTTGAGGGTCCTAAGATTAGGTCTCCTCCTGCAAACACCCCTTCAATGCTTGTCTGTAAGGTTACCTCATCTACCACGGCTTTTCCACGCTTTGCTTCTATGCCCAGTTTCTTTAAGAAGGAATCATCGCAATACTGACCTATGGCGAGGATGACGTTATCTGCCTCCAAGAAAAAGTTTGAGCCCTCTATGGGTATTGGACGCCTTCTTCCACTTTCATCTGGTTCTCCGAGCTTCATTCTAACTAGCTCAACCTTTTCTACTCTACCGTTGCCGTGGATTTTAACCGGGTTTGCCAAGAATATGAATTCCACACCTTCTTCCTCTGCTTCCTCAACTTCCCTTGGGTTTGCCGGCATTTCTTCTTTTGAACGCCTGTAAACAACGGTAACCTTTGCACCGAGCCTCAAAGCCGTTCTTGCAACATCCATAGCGGTGTTTCCACCACCGACAACCATAACACGTTTGCCAAGCTTTACTTCTTCGCCCATGTTGACCTTTCTGAGGAACTCGATGCCCTGCATAACACCTTCAAGCTCTTCTCCTTCTATGCCCATCTTTCTGCCTTTCCATGCCCCAACACCAAGGAAAACAGCATCGTATTCTTTTCGGAGCTCCTCAAGTGTTATGTCCTTTCCAAGCACCGTGTTGGTTTTAACCTCAATGCCGGTGTTGATGACAGTTGCTATATCCTTGTCAAGAACATCACGCGGAAGCCTGTAGGGAGGAATTCCATAGCGCATCATTCCCCCGAGTTCTGGCATCGCCTCTATTATTGTCACCTCGTGACCCATGGTTCTCAAGTAATAGGCGCATGCAAGTCCCGCAGGCCCACTACCAACAACTGCTACCCTTTTTCCCGTTGAGGGTGGAATTTCTGGCATCCAAGGGCCGTGCTCAAGATCATAATCTGCCGCAAACCTCTTGAGTTGCCTTATTGCTAGAGGTTCTTCCACAAGGTTCCTCCTGCACTCGCTTTCACAGAAAGCCGGACAAACTCTTCCAAGAACTGCCGGAAGAATGTACTTCTCTTTCATGAGTTTTACAGCCTCGTGATATTTGCCCATCGCTATGAGGGCTAAATACCCTTGCACGTCACTGTGTGCCGGGCATCCCTCTTGACATGGCCCTATGCAATCTCCGTAGTGGTCAGAGAGCATTAGCTCAAGAGCTGTTCTCCTCATTGCGACTATCTTTTCGTTTAACGTTTCTATTTCCAGACCTTCTGCAGGTTTGAGTGTACATGAAGTTGTAACTCCTCTAGGAGTTTCGACTAAGCAAAGGCGGCATGATCCATAGGGCTCGAGCTCAAAATCGTAGCACATTCCTGGAATGTGTTCTCCCTTTTCCCTCAGGCTCTGAAGGAGTACTTTGTTCTCGGGAACATCGATTTCCTTACCATTCACGATGAGCTTGACCATTTCAATCACCCTCATAGGCATCAACTATCTTTATGGCATCAAACCTGCAGACATTATAACATGTTCCGCATTTTATGCACGCTTCTTGGTCTATTACATGCGGCTTAAGCTTCTCTCCGCTTATAGCTTTGACAGGGCAGAAAATCGCACATGCCGTACATCCTGTGCATTTATCTGCTATTATGACGTACTTTATGAGGGGCTTGCATACCTTAGCCGGGCATCTCTTGTCCTTCACGTGAGCTATGTATTCATCCCTGAAATACTGAAGGGTTGTTAGAACTGGATTTGGTGCCGTTTGTCCAAGCCCACATAGAGAACCGGCTTTCACCATGGGGGCAAGTTCCTCAAGTTCCTTTATGTCTTCCATAGTCCCCTGTCCTTTGGTTATCTTATCCAAGATTTCCCACATCCTCTTGGTGCCTATGCGGCAGAAGGTGCACTTGCCGCAGGACTCCTTAACCGTGAAGTCAAGGAAGAACTTGGCGACGTCGACCATACAGGTGTCCTCGTCCATAACCACCATTCCGCCGCTTCCCATTATCGCCCCGGTGGCGTTCACGCTCTCGTAGTCAACGGGGGTGTCAAAGAGCTCCTCCGGAATGCAACCGCCCGAAGGCCCGCCGAGCTGAACTGCCTTAATTTTCTTGCCGGTCTTAGTGCCACCGCCGATCTCGTAAAGGATTTCCCTAAGCGTGATTCCCATAGGAACCTCTACGTTTCCTCCATGCTTTATCTTGCCCGAGAGGGCGAAGACCTTGGTGCCTTTGCTCTTCTCCGTCCCAAGGGAAGCGTAAGCTTCCGGGCCGTGCCTTATTATCCATGGCACGTTCGCCCAGGTTTCCACGTTGTTTATGTTGGTGGGCTTTCCAAAGAGACCCTTCTGGGCAGGATAAGGCGGCCTCGGCCTCGGCATGCCGCGTTTGCCCTCGATGGAGGCTATCAAAGCGGTCTCCTCACCGCAGACGAAGGCTCCAGCGCCCTCTTTGATGACGATGTCGAAGGAGAAACCGCTCCCGAGGATGTTCTCGCCGAGGAAGCCTCGCTCCCTCGCCTGCTGGAGCGCTATCCTAAGGCGTTTTACTGCAAGGGGATACTCGGCTCTCACGTAGATAAAGCCCTTGGTAGCTCCGATCGCGTAGGCCCCTATTATCATCCCCTCGATCACGCGGTGGGGATCCCCTTCAAGGACGTTCCTGTCCATGAAGGCTCCGGGGTCGCCCTCGTCGGCGTTGCAGATAACGTACTTCTCGTCTCCCTTCGCTTGACGGGTGAACTTCCACTTCAGGCCCGTGGGGAAGCCGGCGCCTCCCCTACCCCTCAGGCCGGATTTGGTGATTATATCTATTATCTCCTCTGGCTCCATTTTGAGGGCCTTTTTGAGGGCTTCATAGCCCCCAGCAGCTATGTATTCCTCTATGTCCTCAGGATTTATGTAGCCGGAGTTTTCAAGAACTATCTTCTTTTGCTTGGCGAAGTAGCCGTCAACATCCCAAGTCTTCCTCTCGCCGTTCTCCCACCAGTCGCGCTTGACTATCCATTCATCTACCGGCTTCCCGTTGATGACGTGCTCCTCTATGATCCTCGGAATTTTCTTAGGGTCAACGTGACCGTATGTGATGATCTCATTCTCGGTAATTATGTCCACGAGAGGTTCGCGGTAGCACATACCAACGCATCCAACGATTTTGAGCTTGATATTTAGATTTCTTTTTTCAAGTTCCTTTTTGAGTGCCTCATAAGTCTCTCTAGCCCCCGCAGCAATTCCACAAGAGTTCATGCCGACTGCAATGGCTTTGATCTCAGACATTGAGCTTCCCCTCCTTGAGGTTTTTGATTATTTTCCTAACCTTCTCAGGCGTTAATTTGCCAAAGACCTTGTCGTTTATCATTATCACAGGGGCAAGACTGCAGCATCCGAGGCAGGCGACTCTTTCAAGGGTTATAAGTCCATCCTGGGTTGTCTGTCCTTCTTCGACACCAACCTCCTCTTTAATTGCCTGAGAAATGTTTACCGCCCCGTTAACGTGGCAAGCGGTGCCGTGGCATATTTTTATAACGTATTTGCCTAGGGGCTCAAAGCGGAACTGGGCATAGAATGTAGCAACACCATAAACTCTGCTCAAAGGCAGTTTTAGGTATTTTGAAATCTCCTCTAGAGCTTCTCTTGGAAGATATCCAAAAATTTCCTGAGTTTTCTGCAACAATGGGATCAAAGAACTCGGATTCGGCTCATAATTGTAGATGTACTCAAACTTCAAATTCATGATTACCACCCACCATTCTATGCCCTTTATCTACGTCAACGTTTATAAATGTACACTAAAGTATATGTTTGCAACATTTGGTTGGTCACCTTATGTTTAAAAAATCCTTAAATTCGTTCTTTACAAATATAAAACTAAACAATGAATTCGGGTGGTAATCTTGCGATATGTAAAACTGCCTCAAGAAAATTTTGAGGAGTTCTTCAACTCTTTGAAGAACTGGGGCAAAGTATATGCCCCGGTGAAAAAGGGAAACATCTATTCCTTTCAGCATGTCGAGAAACCTTCGGAGATAGCCTTTGATTACACCAGAACGATGCTTCCTCCGAAGAAGTTCTTTGTGAGGCCTAAGGATGAAATGCTCAGGCTTAAAGGAGGCAAATGGGAAGAGATCGATGGAGTTGAACCAGTAGTTCTCTTTGGGGTTCATTCATGCGATATCCACGGATTGGAGATACTCGACAAGGTTTACCTTAATGAGCCAGTAGATCCTTACTACAAGAAAAGAAGGGAAAATTCAATAATAATCGGCATGAGCTGTATGCCAGATGAATACTGCTTCTGCAAAAGCTTAGGAACAGATTTCGCTATGCACGGCTTTGATCTATTTTTGCATGAGCTCCCGGACGGCTGGTTAGTGAGGGTTGGTAGTGTAAAAGGACATGAGATAGCTTGGGAAAATGAAGAGCTCTTTGAAGAACTTACAGAGGAGGATATGAGGAACTTCAGGGAGTTTGAAGAGAAAAGGGCCAATTCCTTTAAGAAGCACCTCAACAAGGAAGGTCTTGAAGACATGCTTGACTTAGCCTTTAACAGCCCGGTGTGGAAAAAGTACGAGAAGATATGTCTTGGATGCGGCAACTGTAACATGGTTTGTCCGACGTGTAGATGCTATGAAGTGTGTGACCTATGGATGAACGCCTATGAGGCAGTAAGGGTGAGGAGATACGATTCCTGCTTTATGGAAACCCATGGCTTGGTTGCTGGAGGACATAACTTTAGACCAACTCGTTTAGATCGCTTCAGGCACCGCTATTACTGTAAGAGCTACTTTGACCCCTCAGCGGGCTTTAACTGCGTTGGATGCGGAAGATGTGACGAGTTCTGTCCAGCTAAGATAGAGCACGTTAAGGTTCTCGATGAGGTGAGGGAGGGGTTACAATGACGTTTCAAACACACGACGCGAGGATTTTGGAAGTGAAGGAGCTCACCTCAAGGGAAAAGCTTTTTACACTTCGCTTTGTCGATCCAGAGCTCAACAGAAGCTTCAAATACAAGCCCGGACAGTTTGTTATAGTTGACATAAGGGGTTTTGGAGAGTTTCCGATAAGCCTGTGCTCAACTCCTACTAGAGAGGGCTACTTCCAGCTCTGTGTTAGAAGGGTTGGGAGAATGACAAAATACATGCATAAGCTCAAAGAGGGTGACATAGTTGGGATTAGAGGTCCTTATGGCAATGGCTTTCCAATGGAAAAGATGGAAGGTTCAACTTTAGTTCTCGTGGCTGGCGGTTTGGGAATGGCTCCCCTTCGCTCAGTGCTGTGGTATGCTCTGGATACAGGGAAATATGAAAAAATCTACCTCTTCTACGGCACAAAGGCCTATGAGGATATTCTCTTCAGGGATGAGGTGATACACCTCCTCAAACATGGCGAGGATATGAACTGTCATGTGAAACTCGCCTACGAAGTGGAGAGCCCTTCATGCATATACCTAGAGAAGGGCTATTCACCGAGGGTATGCAAAGGAGTCGTTACAGACCTCTTTAGAGGAGAAACCTTTGACGTTGAAAACACCTATGCACTAATCTGCGGCCCACCGGTGATGTACAAATACGTTATCAAGGAGCTTTTAGATAGAAAGCTCTCTCCGGGAAGGATTTACATGACCCTCGAAAGGAGAATGCGCTGTGGGGTTGGGAAATGTGGCCACTGCATCGTGGGAACGAGCACCTCTATTAAATACGTGTGCAAAGACGGCCCTGTATTCACTTATTGGGATGCTCTATCTACAAGGGGGCTGATATGATGCTCAAGCTTGGTGTTTTTGAGCTGACCGATTGTGGAGGATGCGCTCTCAACATTCTCTTCCTATACGAAAAGCTCTTTGATCTGCTTGAATTCTACGAAATAAAGGAATTTCACATGGCTTCAAGTATTAAAGAACACGACACTCTTGATGTGGCGATTGTTACTGGAAGTGTTTCAACACAGAGGGATCTTAATCTCCTTCACTACGCAAGAAACCACTCAAAATATCTCATAGCCCTCGGAACCTGTGCCACCCATGGAGACGTGCAGGCGAGTGTTGAAGGGAAAATCAGAGAAAAGCTTGAGAAAGTTTATGGAACGAGAGCAAACCCAATGAAGGCTTTAGATTCAACTCCGATTGTGCAGCATGTGGCAGTTGATTACGCCTTGCCGGGCTGTCCCTATGATAAGGATGAAATTTATCAGGTGCTCATGAATTTGGCAAAAGGTGTTGAGCCACCTACAAAGGACTATCCGGTCTGTGTGGAGTGCAAGCTCAATGAATACGAGTGTGTTCTTGTTAAGAGGGGCATTCCTTGTTTGGGTCCAATAACGCTCGGCGGGTGCAATGCAGTCTGCATAAAATCTCAGCTGGGATGCATTGGGTGCAGAGGGCCTCTGCCGAAGGAAGCAAACCCTGCAAGTGAGTTCGAGATTCTCAAGGAGCTTGGCTACGACGAGGAATACATTCGGAGAAAGTTCAAGACTTTTGCAAGGGGTGAGCTGAGATGGTGAGCATTGAGATCGAGGCTTTTACAAGGGTTGAAGGAAACGGAGGAGCGGAAATAATCATCGAGAACGGGGAAGTGAAGGACGTTAAGGTGAAAATATTCGAAGGGCCAAGGTTCTTCGAGCTCCTCACCCTTGGAAGACACTACTGGGACGTGCCGGACTTAGAGGCTAGAATATGCGCCATATGCTATCTGTCGCATTCAGTCGCTTCGGTACTTGGCATTGAGAGAGCCTTTGGAGTTGAAGTCCCAGAGGAGATAATGCTTCTAAGGGAACTAGGCCTTCTAGGAGAACTCATCGAGAGTCATGCTCTGCACCTCTACCTCTTAGTTGCTCCGGACCTTTTCGGGTATGCTGACGCGATAAGAATGGCAAGCAAACACGGCGAAATAGTAAAAGAAGGCCTCACAATCAAGGCGTTTGGCAACTACATCAGGGAGGTTATTGGTGGAAGGGAGATACACGGCATAAATGTTAAGCCCGGTGGATTTGGGAGATACCCAACAATAGAAGAGCTTGAAAGAATGGAAATGCAAAGTGAGGCATTATTAAAGCTTGCAAGGAGGGCAGTGGGCATATTTGCGAATCAGGAGTATTTGGGAGCAAAGGCGGAGCATTACGTTGCGGTTAACGGCTACCTCTATGGGGATGAGCTGATTGCTGACGATGGAGAGCACTTTGACTATTTCAAGTGCATTGAGGAGAAAACTCTCCCATACAGCTTTGCAAAGCAGAGCAGATACAAAGGAGAGGTATTCATGGTAGGAGCCCTTCCAAGGGTAATATTGAAGTACGAAATGCTTACCCCAATGGCAAGGCATCTCTACGAGGAATATAAGGAGAAGCTTGCTCAAGGATACGTCAGCCTAAACAACTTAGCTCAAGCCATAGAGCTTGTATATGCCCTCGAGAGGACGAAGGAAATAGCCAGAGCTCTCCTCGATAAGGGCTTTGAGGGAGAAAACGTGCCGATTGAACCCAAAGAAGGAGAAGGAATAGGTTACGTTGAGGCACCTAGGGGCGTTTTGGTGCACCACTACAGGATTGATGAAAAGGGCAACATAGCGTATTCCAACATTATAACCCCCACAGCTTTCAACCACGCCATTATGGAGCTCAGCCTTTACGAAGAGGCTAAAAAGAGGTATGGAAGCTCAGATGAAATGACTTTCCTTCAGAAGCTGGAAGAAACTGTTAGGGCATTTGATCCCTGCATTTCCTGTTCTGTGCACGTTGTTAGGCTCTGATTCTTTTTTATTTTAATGCAAAAAAGTTATATTTGTAGAGGGTATTAATTAGTTGTGGAGGTGAAAGTTTGGAGTCTTTAGAGGGAGTTTTTAAACTAGCCGATAAAATAAAGTTTGGAGAAATTGTTCTCGTTGAATACTCTCCGTCATTCATACCTGAGCTTATGACCCTTGGGCTTATGTCCTATGGGAAGTCACGGGGATTGCCGGTTATAATTGATGATAACTTCGATTCTCTCCACGTTATTCAGAAGCATCTTGAATTCCTTGGCATTAAGGAGGACTTTAGAGATGCCCTTGTTGTTAAAACCGGTGGAAAAAGGAACATTGGAAACGTTGTTACAAGGGTAAAATTTGTCAGCGAGCCGGTTATATACATAAGAAATTATGAAGAGGCAGGGAGAGCGGTCTTCTCAAAGGTTGAGAAATCCATAAACATTGTCCTCGGCCTTGAAAGGCTCTTTTCGTTTGTTTCATCGGTACCAGAATTCTACGCCTTTATCCTCGCACTTCAGTCTTTCCTTGGAAATGAGAAGCGGAAGGCATTCTATTTAGTCAATAAGGATATTGCATCCTTAATCCCATTTAACCCTCTACCAGAACTTGAAAGATTAGCAACTACGGTAATTGAAGCCGTTCCAACCCCTACGAGCGGTATTTTTACTTTCAAAAAATCCACAAGCTTGGATCTGCTTGGAAAGAAAATCGAAATCCCAGCTGGGGTGATAAGATGGAAATGACAAAAGAGATGCTTTTTGATGTAGTGGATAGAACACCCTTCGGCGATTTGGTTCTTATAGAGGATGAAACTACTTACGGCTTGGTTATGGCAATGTATGCCTTTGTGAGATATGCTCGGGAAAGGGGAATTAAAATAATGATCGACGATGTTTTAGACACTCTTTTTCTGATAAAAAAGCAACTGGAGTTTCTTGGCGTTCAAGAGGACTTCTCAGATGTCCTTGTAATCAAAACTGGGGGAAAGATGGACGTTGGGAAGGTCGTGGGAAGAATTCCCTTGGAAACAGAGCCGGTGATATATTTGAGCAGATATGAGAGTACTGTCAAAGAAGTTTTTTCTGAGGGGAAGTACATCAACATAGTCCTTGGCCTTGAGAGGCTTTTTGCCTTCTTCCAGGAGCCCGTTGAATTTTATACGGTAATAAACTCCATTCAGGGATTTTTGGGCAACAAGAGCAGAAAAGCGTTTTACATAATAGACAAAAACGTTGCTTCAAATCTCAAGTTCAACCCAATCCCGGAGCTAGAGGAAATGGCGACGACTGTGGTATACATCAAAGGAGAATACGGAAAGGGAAAGGTTACCTTTGGAAAGAACCCGTTTATAGAGTTTCTGGGCAAAGAGTACGAAGTCTCCCTTGAGAGAGTACTCCAGTGGTGAACATGGGGCTCTTTGACATTTTCAAAAAGAAAGAGGGTAGAGTTGAGATATTCTCAAAAAGACCCGTGGCTAAGTTTAAGGTGGAAAAGGTCTTTGAAATCTTTGGCAATGAAGTTCTGGTTGGAGAAGTTGTTGAGGGAGTTATTTACCCAGGCTATAAAGTGAAGGGAAAGAAAGCCGCACTCATAAGGGAGATACAGAAAGAGAGGCAAAAGGTCGATTTTGCGCTCGAATATGATAAAGTGGCCCTTGTTTTGGAAGGGAAACTTAACACCAAAGCCGGGGAGGTACTTGAGGTTTATCAATCCTAAGGGCTTTTAAACCTCTTCACTTATGCTTTCTTGGTGGTGGGAATGATAATATTTGATAACCACTTTCACGTTGACCCCTTTAAAGGGCTGTTCTTAGAGGCGGTTAAAGAATTTCACAAGGCTGGAGGCACGCATCTCAACGTGGTTTACAAGAGTGCCCACGATTACGGATTTAATGGAAGTAGAGCTGAGGACTTCATGAAGGCCATGGACTTTCACATAAGCCTTGTGGAGAGGATAAATAAAGAAACCCCAGTTAGGGCATTTGCCTTGGTTGGGGTTCACCCGGCGGAGTTTGCCTACCTTGCGGAGAAGAAAGGTGTGGAATACGCTAAAGACGAGGTCATGAAGGCTTTGGAATATGCCCAAAAGCTCTGCCTTGAGGGAAAGGCAATAGCGATAGGTGAGATAGGAAGGCCACACTACGAGGTCAGCGAGGAGGTATGGAATGCAAGCATAGAGCTCATGAAGTATGGGATGAAACTTGCTAAAGAAGCAGACTGTGCAGTCCAGCTCCACACGGAGAGCTTTAATGAAGAGAAGTTCAGAGAGCTCGGAGCGATTGTCAAAGAAGTGGGCATAAAGCCCTACAAAGTCGTCAAGCATTACTCCCCGCCACTGGTCAAAGTTGCCGAAGAAGTTGGCGTCTTTCCCTCAATTCTAGCGAGCAAAAAAGCCATTATGGAAGCCTTAATGCAGGGAAGCAGGTTCTTGATGGAGACCGATTACATAGACGATAAAAAGAGGCCGGGAGCTGTTTTAGGCCCCAAAACCGTGCCCAAGAGGACAAAAGCATTTCTCCAGCAGGGCTTAATGGACGAGGAAACAGCTTACAAAATCCACGTTGAGAATCCAAAAAAGGCGTATGGGGTGGAGATAGAGGAGTAGGGAGCAATTAAACTCTTATCCCTTCTTCTTTAATAGTTTGTATGAACGAATCATTTCTCCTTCTGAATTCCTCTGGAGAAATAATAATCGGGCTTATGAGCTCCCCATACTCAAGAAGTACTTCGGTAGAGATATCTATGACATCTTCAAGTGGAACGTTACCAACAATCATCACGTCTATATCGCTTTCTTCTTCACTCTCTCCCCTTGCATAGGAGCCAAATACAATGATCTCCTGTACTTCATCTCCAAATTTTTCTTTTATTCTTTTTAAGAATACTTCAAGGGCTTTTTCCTTCATTTTTGATCATCTCCAGAGCCTTTTTAACCCTGTCCAAGAATGCTTCAGCACTTTCAACAAGTTCTTCAGCTTCTTCATGTGTTGGCTGGTAATAAATATCATAATCTGCCCGAGATCTCAGAACAAAGGCTTTGTTAAGTGCTTTAGCATATAACTCTTCAATGAATCCTTCCGTCACAAAATACAGCCCAAACATCTTGACAACTCCAGAGTGTTTTCTTGGCTTTATATCTTTTGTTAAGAGTAATGCTTTAGCGGCATGGAACATTGAATAGTATGCTCTACTTATTGCATCTCTAAGCTTGTTGTTTTTCAGAAGTATATGCGCTGATGAAAGCTCCTCTTCTGCAAGTCTTAAATGGCGCTCTATCTCTTCCCACATGATGCTCCCCAAGGAAAATTATGATTAGCCAATATATTAACCCTTCGGGAGAAGGGAAATGGGCTCTGACCCAATTTCTACGGGAGTTGGATATTTGATGGGAATAACCTACGCCATTATTGTGTTTGTGGGGCTCTGGGATGTCCAGAGAAAAAAGAACACAATCTTGGGGGACTCCCTTGAAGACTCGGAGGAGCTCTACAAAGCCTACTTAGGCATGTGGGCTATGGGATTTCTCTTTAATCCTTTGGCATACTACCTCTCTGGAAGTATTTACCTGGGATTCATTGATAGGCTTGCAGCGTTTACCTCCCTAGTTGTTGGGATTCTCTCCTATCGGAGATACAGATTCTTCAAGACACAAAAACTCCTCCAGGAAGCCATCGCCAAAGGTGTAGAAATCGGAATGAAGAAATCTAAGGAGAGGTGACTCTAAATCTCTCCCGCTTCTCTCAAAACTTTTTCATAAAGCCCCTCACTCAACTAGAAGCCAGTAGCCTTCAGCTTTTCGAGCTCGTCCTTAAGGCTCTCTATCTCCCCACGAAACTTCGCTCTGAGGAGAATGCCGATAGTTCCCACAACTCTAAGCCCCAGAGCCCTCGCTACTTCCCGGCCATCGTAGTCGTCGATCAAAATAAGCTCGGCGTTCTTTTCAAGTGCCAGAACTATCGCCTCGCTCTCACCTTCATCCAGTTCAAGCATGGGAGTGCGTTTTAACCTGTCATCGGATATCTTCTCCACCTTGATCCATCCGGCGTTTTTAATTGCCCTTGCATCTTCGCTCCCGCCACCTTCAAGGAGGCACTCTCGATAAACGGCTTCGGGGATAATTATTTCCCCAAAGAACTCCGGAGAAGCTCAAGTCTGCCAATCTTGGCAAGATGAATCAGAGGGGTTAAATCACTCACCACGCGCAAATGCCACGTCCTCCTCAAGCTCCCTTTCCGTGTAATGCCTCGGGACTTTCCTCTTGGCCAGTTCCTCAAGGAACTCTCTCTTGGTTACTCCCGCAAGCTTGGCAGCTTTTCCGAGGGAGAGAATTCCTCGCTGATACAAAATAACCGCAAGATCAATTTTCAGCTCCCTCTCTACTTCTTTCCTCGGAAGCTTCATTGCGGTGATTATATCTTCTGGAATTACTATTTCCATTTTCCCACCGGTTGATGGTTGTAGTGGAAAATATTTAAAACCTTCGCTAAATCTCAACCTTTCTCACAACTTTCACCTTCCCGGGCTTTCCGAGTTCTCCCTCTACCTCGAAGACCTTTCCGAAAAACTGCTCCACGACCCAGACGTTGGTTATGAGGTGCTTTGTGATTTCACTCACCCATATCTCTCCTCCCGCAAAGGCTAAAAACGGTATGAGCTGGTCTCCGAGGAACTTGTCTACTGCATGTCCCGTCTTTAATTGCTCTAAAAGTTCAGTTGCGGCTTCTCTTCCCACGACCTCTGCCGGTTTGCCCCTCTCCCCAAGGGCATCTCCTCCCAAGCGGAGAACATCTGTATTCGCCCATACGACGATCCCACTTCCCGGGCCTAGGTGGGAGTCTTTACCGGGTTCATAGTACTCCTCCTTAATCTTCACCGGCACAGAAGGATAAACCCTCTCAAGGACTTCTCTTGCAGCTTTTGCCTGTCTTATAGCAACGTGGGAAGGCAACCTTACAGCGTGGCTTATCCCTTCAAAGCTGTGAAGTCTTTTAAACTCTGTAGCAACCAGCGGCTTCTTTTCTTCCCAAGAATATGCTTTACCGATGACCAATCCTCCGCCCCTTGGGTAATGGCCTCTCTTCTTTATTTCTAGCTCCACCCTAATGCCGAGCTTTTCGAGGGCGTAGAGGGTTACGTGCTTGAGATAATCAACTGGCGGGCTCCAGGGGACGTCAGTTCCCCCGGTTATCTCAAAAGTGACCTCGCTATCTGCAAAGACCATCGCTGGCAGAAGGGCTTGAAGAACAAGGGTTATGCTGCCGGCAGTTTTTATTGGCACCCTAATGTGTTTTGTTTTTATCTCTTTGGGGTAGAACTCCAGCTCAGTTGAACCTTCTCTCGCTCCCTTTACTTCTCCATGTGAAAGTTCCTTGAGAGCTAAAACGCCGTATAGGTGCTGGGGCCTTAGTCCGGGTTTTGGTCTCTTAGCACGGATGTTTATTATCTTAACAGCCTCTCCTGTGATGACTGAAAGGGCAAGTGCAGTCCTTAATATTTGCCCCCCGCCCTCTCCATAACTCCCATCAATGACCCTCATTCTCCTCACCAAGAAACAGTACAAGCGCTTCATTTAAAAGTTCTTCTGGCCTTGCGTTGAGTTTTTTCTCCTTGAGCCTCTTGAAGAGCTTTGATAGGGTTGAGAGAGTTTTGAAAGTTCTTTTCTCTTCGGGTATTTTCTCTACCACTTCATCCGACACTTTTACTCCAGTCTTTTCCTCTAGAAGTTCCTTGAATTCTTCTTGGCTTAAATATGGCAGCCTTATCTTCACAGGCAGGTCGTACTTTTCATTTTTGCTTTCCACTATCAGCGTGAACTCCACGGAAACCTTGAAGCCCTTAATCTTTGCGCTCCCTTTTTCCTTAATCCTTATGAGTTTTTCAACAAGTTCCTCGGGAGGCTCTCGGAGTATTAGAAATCCCTTGTGGGCTTTTAAGAACAGGGGAGCTCTGTAAATCTTATCTCCAATTTCACCCGCTTCAAAATCTTCCAAAGAATCCACATAGCTGTCCCAAACCACTACCGGAGGTTTTATTAGGGGCTCTTTTCCTCTCTTTATCACTTCATGGAGCTCGCTATCAAAAAGCCGAAGTTTTAGCGAGCCAAGTTCAAGGACTTCTGGGATTTTAACGGCTCCCTTGATAGCTTCTTTCAAAACCTCTGAAAGGGGGAGTTCTGCATGGTTTATCACCAGCGTGTCTTCCATAAGCTCCAGAGCTCTGAGCTTTTCGATAAATCTCGGCGGGAGGTTTAGGTTTTTGAGCTCAAGTCTAACCGGTTCTTCTTTTAAGTTTTCTTTAGCTTTTATCTCCTTTAGAAGATCTTTGCTGAGGGAGGTTATCTGGTATATTTCCTTCTTTCCCTGAAGGTAGAGGATCCCATTTGAGAGAAGCCTTAACCCGAGACGGCCAAGAAAAGAAGAAAGCTCGCTTTCGGTTCGCGTGCTTATTATCTCTTTCCCTTCAACATTCTCATACCCCTTATCCACCACAACGAAATCCGCTGGATGGATTCCCTTTTCGTATAGAAACCTCTCCAGGATATCCTTGGCGAGTTCTTCATTCTCTGCATAGACTTTTATGAGCTCTACCTCGCCATTTTTTCTAACCCCAATAAAAACTACTCCACTGTATCTTTCTTTAGGTGTAAGTAGATCGGTCTCCATGATTCTTTCTTCGCTTTTTGTTCTTATATCCTTTTTCAAAGGCTCATGAAGCCAAGTGGCTCCCCTGTGTCAAGGTTTACTATCTTTATTTCTCTCTTTCTCGTGTCCAGAAATGCAACACTCTTTATTCCACTGACGTACCCACAAACCTCGCCGGGATTAAGAACTATGCTTCTCCCAGTTTCCCTTATCTCGTATTTATGAGTGTGCCCCCTTATCACAACGTCATAAAGCTGGCTCCTTATAAATGCCTCAACTACCTTTTCATTTGTGCCGTGAAGGAGAACTATCTTAAGCCCATCCAGTTCGAGCTCTATTATTTCATCATCTACCCCAATCGCTTTTTTGAGACCTTCTCTTTCTCCATCGTTGTTGCCAAAGACACCCTTTAACGGTGCATTTAGTTTTGAAAGTTCTCTTTTGACAAAAGGTGCCACATAATCGCCTGCATGAAGCACGAGGTCAACGTTTTCCTTGTTAAATAGCTCAACAGCCCTTGCTATAGCCGGAAGGTTGTCATGAGTGTCGCTCATTATTCCTATCAGCATACGATCACCTCTGTATAGTCAAGGATGAGGAGTTTATATTTTTATCTTCGGTGGGCTAAAGCTTAAGAACTTCAGTTCATCAACAATCTATACGATGAGAGGGTGAAAGGTAATGCTGATTGGGAGGGCATTGATTCCGGTCAAGGTGTTAAAATCATTTGGGAGCTGGAAAGCTGGGGATACCCCGTTAATTGAAGATTGGAAAGCCAAAGAGCTTTGGGAAAGAGGCATAGTGGAGATTATAGATGAGAGTGAGAAAATCATCCGCGAGCTTGAGAAGGTTATAAACGAAGAAAAAAACAGCGAGCCGATAACTTCAATTCCAGAGGGGTTGTATGAAAGGGCTGAGTTCTATATTTATTATCTTGAAAATTATGTAAAAACCAAGACCGATGTGGATATAGAAATTTTAAATGCCAAAATGACCAAGCTCTCCAATTTAAAGAGAAAGTACCAGTATCTCAAAAGGCTCCGCTTTAATAAGATAATCAACGCAATAATGTTCAGACCCGGGAGCTTGGAGATCCTAAGCAGACTCTCATTGGAGGAAAGGAGGATATACCTCCAGATATCCCAAATTAGAAATGAGTGGTTGGGTGAGAAGTGATGGACAAGGAGGAGATGATAGAGAGATTTGTGAAGTTTCTCAGAGAATATACCGATGACAGCGGGAACAAGGTTTATTTAGATGAAATAAGGGATGTGCTGACAGTTGTCCCTAGGAGATATCTTGCGATAAACTGGGAACATTTAAACGCCTTTGATCCCGAACTCGCTGGAGAGCTTATAGACAATCCCGAAGAAGTTATCCTTGCGGCTGAAGATGCTATCCAAATAATCCTGCAGGAGGATTTCTTTAGGAAGGAGCCTTTTCTAATTCATGCTCGTTTTCATGGTCTGCCAAAGAGCTACCTTGTGAAGGAGCTTGGGAGTGAGCATATAAACAAATTCATCCAGGTGGAGGGAATAATAACAAGGATGACCGAGGTAAAGCCCTTTGTTTCGAGAGCGGTTTACATCTGCAAAGATTGCGGACATGAGATGGTGAGACTTCAAAAACCGTATGCGAACTTAATCAAGCCCAACAAATGTGAAGCCTGTGGAAGTAGGAACGTTGAGCTTGACGTTGATAAGAGCACTTTTCTAAACTTTCAGAGCTTTAGACTCCAAGACAGGCCTGAAAGCCTTAAAGGTGGACAAATGCCCCGTTTTGTTGACGTAATTTTGCTTGACGATCTCGTGGATATTGCCCTTCCAGGAGATAGAGTAGTTATAACTGGAATTTTGAGGGTTGTTTTAGAGCAAAGGGACAAGAGACCAATATTCCGGAAGATAATAGAGGCAAACTATGTGGAGCAGTTAAGCAAGGAAATAGAAGAGCTCGAAATAACTCCGGAGGATGAGCAGAAGATTAAGGAGCTTGCAAAAAGGAAGGATATTGTCGATGTAATAGTTGACTCTATCGCTCCTGCTATTTATGGAATGAAAAAGGAAAAACTCGGAATTGCCCTCGCGCTGTTTGGAGGAAACACGAAACAACTCCCGGATGGGACAAGGCTAAGAGGAGAGAGCCACGTTCTGCTTGTAGGAGATCCTGGAGTAGCTAAGTGTGTTGAATACAATACAGAAGTTGTGCTGTCGGATGGGAGCATTAAACCAATCGGAGAACTCGTTGATGAAGCCATAGAAAAAGCAAAAGAACGCGGAACCCTTGGTGTCGTTGACGATGGCTACTATGCACCCATAGACCTCGAAATCTACGCCCTCGACGCTTCAACGCTGAAGGTTAGAAGGGTTAAGGCAAACATTGCATGGAAGAGAACCGCTCCGGAAAGAATGTTCAGGATAAAGACCGCTAGTGGGAGGGAAATAAAAGTAACACCAACACATCCTTTCTTCGTCTTTGATGAAGGAACCTTCAAGACAAGAAAAGCAGAAGAGCTAAAAGTGGGAGACAAAATCGCAACGCTAAGAAGAGAGAATGAACCAATTGAAATTCCCGAGACAAAAAATGAGCATCTCAAAAAGCTCCTTGCCAGTTCTGACATCTTCTGGGACAGGATAGAAGAGATAGAGGAGTACAAGCCGGAGCACCCGTGGGTATATGACCTTCAAGTTCCCGAGCATCATAACTTCATAGCTAACGATATCTTTGTTCACAATAGCCAGCTCCTTCGTTATGTGGCGAATTTAGCACCGAGGGCTATCTATACCAGTGGGAAGAGCTCAAGCGCCGCCGGCCTTACTGCCGCCGCAGTGCGCGATGAATTAACCGGCTCTTGGGTTTTGGAGGCTGGAGTTCTTGTTTTAGCGGATATGGGCATTGCATGTCTTCACCCCGATTCGAGAGTGCTTGTGAACGGCAAATACCTTCCAATAAAAGAGTTATTTAATGAGGCAAAGTCCTACAAAGCCAAATCTAACGGTGAGATAGTGGATATTCAGGAAGATACTTTCGAAGTTGTCTCATTAGACCTTGAAAGAATGAAAACTGGTAACTCTTTGGCCACAATCATCAGGAGGAAACAATGGAAAGGAGAACTCGTTAAGCTAAAATTCCGCTCGGGTAATGAACTCCTTCTTACTCCCGACCACTGGCTCATTGATGGTAAAACATTAGAATGGAAAGAAGCAGGAGAGTTTAAACCGGGTGATACGGTCGTTGCTCCTCTCAAACTCCCAGAAGTGAAGGAGAAAATCTACATCCTTGACATACTTCCTGAAAACTGGAGGGTTAAATTAACCAAGGAAGAAAAAGAAGAGCTAAGAAAAGAAGTTCTTAGAAGATTCAAGTCTATTGCAGAGTTCAACAGGCACTACGGTATTTCAAAAGACTTTCTATCTGGGAGAGGAGCTATAAAGGTTGGTAAGTTCAGGAAGATACTCAAAGATTTCGGCATTTACGAAAAATGGAAAAAGCGTCACCTGGCTTATGGGCCATATTCAAGAAGAGAAAAGCTTAAGGTCGCATATATAACTCCAGAAATGGCCTATTTCTTTGGATTTCTGTACGGAGACGGGTGGATTCAAAGAATTGGAGATAGGGTAACACTGCGGATAACCCAATCACTTGTCAATGAAAAACAGCTCAAAAGGTTAAGAGAGAGTTTTGCATTATTTTATCCTAAAAAACTCAGAGAGTACAGGAGAACTACATCGAGCATCTTGGCAGGAAACAAAATCTCGAGTGAAAGCATAACCTTCTCAGTAAATTCTCCTCTTCTCGGCTACATCTACGAGTACCTCACGAAAGACAATCTAACGAACCTCTTTGGGCTAGATGATGAGGCACTTAAAGCATTTGTTGCAGGGGCTCTGGACTCAGACGGTTGTGTATCAATAAAGCGGAGTGATAAAGGAGAAGTTGTCCACGTGGAGTTCCTCCTATCTAATGATATTAGGAAAGATAATGCCTTTGCAATGCTCCTAAGGAGATTTGACGTGTATGCCAGAATTGTAAGAGACAAACGAGAAAACGTCAATAGAATACAAATAACCTCTAGGGAAGACGTTAAAAACCTTTTAGAAGCTGTGAAATCTTACAGCATAAAGGTCAAAGAAATCCCTGAAGTTAAACGCCTTATATCGCCCAAAAGCGACAAATTGCCCTCAGAGCCTGTTAAAGAAATTGCGAGGAGGATAAGAGAGGAAATACCAGCTTCAATTCTCTTGGAAAAAGGTCTTTGGAGTGTTATCTATGAGTACTCCAAAGGCGTCCGTGTTCCAACTAGGAAACAAATCCATAAACTTCTGGAGAGACTTTCGGATTATCTCAGCCCGGAAATAAAATTTAAGCTTGAAATCCTAGCAAGAAGGGACTACTTCCTTGATGAAATTGTGGAGGTAGAGAGGATACCATATGAAGGGCATGTTTACGATCTTTACGTGCCTGTTTATCATAACTTTGTAGCCGAAGGAATAATTGTGCATAACTGCATTGACGAGATAGACAAGATGAGCGACAGAGATAGGAGTTCCATACACGAAGCCCTTGAGCAGCAGACCGTTAGTATATCAAAGGCGGGAATTACAGCAACACTGAATGCAAGAACTACGGTTATAGCCGCGGCCAATCCTAAATATGGAAGGTTCAATAGGATGAAATCCCTTCCGGAGCAAGTGGATTTGCCTCCAACACTCCTAAGCAGGTTTGACCTTATATTTGTTCTTCTTGATGAGCCAGATGAAAAACTCGATTCTGAGATAGCTGAGCACATACTTAAGGTCAGAAAGGGTGAGGCGGAGGCAGTTGCTCCAAAGATACCGCATGAGCTTCTCAAAAAGTACATAGCCTATGCAAGAAAGAACATCAAACCAGTGCTCAGTAAAGAGGCAATGGAAGAAATCAAGCGCTACTACGTTAAAATGAGAAGGACAATAGGGAGAGGAGGTAGTGAGGAAGGGATTAAACCGATTCCAATTACCGCAAGACAGCTTGAGGCTCTCATAAGGCTCAGCGAAGCCCATGCAAAAATGAGGCTGAGCGAGATTGTCACAAAAGAAGACGCCAGAGCTGCAATTGAGCTTATGGAATATACGCTAAGGAAGACGGCAATGGACGAAGAAGGAAACATTGATGTCAGCATCTTGGAGATTGGAAAATCCTCAAAGAAAATCAACAAGATGGACAAGATTCTCAATATAATAAAAGAGCTTCAGGATTTGGAAGACTACGGGGCCCCTAGGGAAGAGATAATAAAAGAGGCCAGCAAACACGGAATAGGAAAGAGTGAGGTTGAGAAAATATTAGAAGAACTCAAAGCGAACTCAATGATATATGAACCTCGTTCGGGCTATTACAAGGTTTTGTGAAAAGGTTAATAAGGCGAAGATAGAACCTATAGCGAGGTGAGAAAAATGGAGTACGACTATTATGATTATGAGAAGCTTTTGGAAAAAGCGTATGAAGAACTTCCAGAGAATGTTAAGCATCATGAATCAAGATTTGAGGTTCCTGCTGCAGTGGTAACAATCGAAGGCAACAAAACTATAATCGAGAACTTCAGGGATATCGCGGAGGCCATGAACAGAGATCCAAATCATCTGCTTAAGTTTATCTTGAGGGAAGTCGCTACTGCGGGTGTCTTGGAAGGAAGAAGAGCCGTCCTGCAGGGGCGTTTTACACCGTATCTCATAGCAAACAAAATGAAGAAATACCTCAAAGAGTACGTCATATGCCCTGTGTGTGGCTCACCGGACACAAAGATCATCAAGAGAGACCGCTTCCACTTCTTGAAGTGTGAAGCCTGTGGTGCTGAAACCCCAATAGCCCATCTCTGAGCCCTTTTTCACTCTTTTGTTTGTGTACATGTACTCTTCTGAGCATTTTATGGCTATGAAAATCCTTTTAAAGGGGTTTACAAACTACAAATTAGTTAACCAATGGTTATGGGGGCAACTCTTATGAGCATGGAGGAAAAAGTGAAGGAACTCTATGAAAAGAAGGAGAAAATTCTGAAGATGGGTGGAGAGGAAAAGGTGGCAAAGCAGCATGAAAAAGGAAAGCTTACAGCGAGAGAAAGAATCGAAAAACTCCTTGATCCTGGAAGTTTTGTAGAGATAGGGATGTTCGTTAAGCACAGAAACACAGAGTTTGGCCTTGACAAGATGGAGCTACCAGCAGATGGAGTTATCACCGGCTATGGAACGATCGACGGCAGATTGGTCTTCGTTTATGCTCAAGATTTCACCGTTATGGGTGGTTCTCTTGGAGAAATGCACGCGGCAAAGATAAAGCGCATCATGGAGCTGGCTTTAGAGGCAGGAGCGCCAGTGATAGGACTCAACGACTCCGGTGGGGCGAGAATACAGGAGGGTGTTGACTCACTTAAGGGCTACGGTGAGATATTCAAGATGAACACCCTTCTCAGCGGTGTAGTCCCACAGATTACAGCCATTATGGGCCCGTGTGCCGGAGGAGCCGTATACAGCCCGGCAATAGGCGATTTTATCCTTATGGTTGACAATCCCGCAAGCTTCATGTTCATTACTGGTCCCCAAGTAGTAAAGGCAGTCACTGGTGTGGAAGTCTCTCCAATTCAGCTTGGTGGTGCAATGGTTCATGCCCAAAAGAGTGGACAGGCTCATTTAATAGGAAAGAGTGACGAAGAAGTTTTAATGCTCATAAGAAGGTTGGTAAGCTATCTCCCATCAAACAACATGGAGAAGCCGCCTAGATATCCAACTAACGATCCACCGTTTAGAAAAAGCGAGAAGCTCTATGAAATAGTTCCAGATGATCCCAACAAAGGTTACGATGTGAGGCAGGTTATCTATGAGATTGTTGATAGGGATGCCAACGGAAATCCAGACTTCCTTGAGATACTCCCCTACTTTGCTCCAAATGCCGTCGTAGGCTTTGGAAGGATGAACGGACAAACTGTTGGAATTGTGGCAAACAACCCAATTCACTTAGCGGGAGTTCTTGATATAGACAGCTCCGACAAGATTGCACGCTTTGTCAGGACTTGTGACGCCTTCAACATCCCAATAGTAACTTTGGTTGACGTTCCCGGTTACTTGCCGGGAGTTCAGCAAGAATACGGTGGAATCATAAGGCACGGTGCAAAGGTGCTCTATGCTTATTCAGAGGCAACAGTCCCAATGGTCACAGTAATCTTGAGGAAGGCTTACGGTGGAGCTTATCTAGCCATGGGAAGCAAACACCTTGGTGCAGATTTTGTCTTCGCTTGGCCAACGGCTGAGATAGCCGTTATGGGACCGGAAGGAGCGGCAAATATCATCTTTAGAAAGGAGATTGCCAAAGCAGAAAATCCAGAAGAGGTCAGGCAACAAAAGATCAAAGAATACAGAGAGAAGTTTGCTAACCCATATGTTGCCGCAAGCAGAGGCTACATAGATGATGTCATAGACCCAGCGGAGACAAGAGGAAAGATAATCATGGCGTTGGAGGCTTTAGAAAGCAAGCGTGTAAAGCTTCCACCAAAGAAGCACGGCAATATACCATTGTGAGGTGCGAGAAATGGTCACTTGGGAGTTTTTCCTTGAGGGTCTTTATATTACCATTTTGGGCGTTACGGTAGTTTTCCTAGTGCTCTCAATATTAGCCCTAGCAATGTATGGAATAGGATACCTTGAAAGGGTGTTGATTGAGAGAGAAAAGCCTGTGGAAGTTAAGCCCTTGCCTAAGGAAGAGAAGGTAGTTGTTGAGGAGAAGCCTTCAATTGAACCAAAGAAGCTTGCAGTAATCACTGCTGCGATTTTGGCTTACATAGCAGAGAAGAACGCTCAACTTAGACCTTTGCCGTTTAAAAAGAAACCTTCCGATGCTTGGCGTTTATATGGTATTCAATCCCAGGTTGAAGAGGTTGAAAACTTTAACTACGAAATGGGGGCATGGTGAGGATGAAAGGTAAAGTTAAGGTCATTGTTGATGGCGTTCCTTATGAGGTTGAGGTTGAAGAACTCGGTGGAGGAAAGTTCAAAGTTAGCTTTGAGGGAGAAAGTTACGAAGTTGAGGCTAAAGACCTTGGAATCCCAATGGGGGCGCTTCAAGCTCCTTCGGCAGCTCCTGTTCAGGTTGGTGCTCCTGTCGCTACTCCTGCGCCAGCTCCAGCAGTAGCTTCTGCTCCGGTATCGGCTCCTTCAGTTCCGGCTCCGGCGGTTGGCGAGGATGTGGTTTCTGCGCCTATGCCTGGTAAGATTCTTAGGGTTTTGGTTAGGGAGGGTGATCAGGTTAGGGTTGGTCAGGGGTTGCTCATTTTGGAGGCTATGAAGATGGAGAATGAGATTCCCTCACCAAAGGATGGAGTCGTCAAGAGAATACTCGTCAAGGAAGGAGACACCGTCGACACAGGACAACCACTAATAGAACTAGGGTGATGGGGAATGGGAATTGAGCAAGCAATACTTGACTTCTTTGCCAACATAGGTCTCTTTCATTTAACAGTCGGAAACGTGATAATGATAATTGTTGGCTTCATCCTGATGTATTTGGCCATAAGGTATGAGATGGAGCCATTGTTGTTGCTCCCGATTGGAATAAGTGCCGTACTAGTGAATCTCCCATTAACTGGCATTTTGAGTGCCGATCCAGAGCATCCAGGGCTGTTTTTCCTAATTAAGCACTACCTTATTGACACAGAGGTTGTGCCATTGCCGATCTTCTTTGGTCTAGGAGCAATGACGGATTTTGGTCCAATGATCGCCGATCCAAAGACTGCACTGCTTGGTGCAGCGGCTCAGATTGGTGTCTTCATTGCAATGCTTACTGCAGTAGCCTTAGGCTTCAACCTCCAAGAGGCAGCTTCTATTGGTATCATTGGCGGTGCCGATGGGCCAACAACAATTTATCTAACCACTAAGCTCGCTCCCCATTTACTTGGTGCAACTGCAGTAGCTGCTTATTCCTACATGAGCCTCGTCCCAATAATCCAGCCTCCAGTTATTAAAGCCTTAACAACTCCAGAGGAGAGAAAAATCAGAATGGAACAGCTAAGGCCGGTTTCAAAGAGGGAGAAGGTTATTTTCCCAATAGCTTCGATGATAATCATCGGCCTCCTTGTACCTTCAGCAGCTCCTTTGGTTGGAATGCTTATGATCGGCAACCTTTTCAGAGAAAGCGGTGTTGTTGAAAGACTTAGCAAAGCTGCAAGAGAAGAGCTAATGAACATCGTTACGATCTTCCTTGGACTTGGTGTTGGATCAACAATGCAGGCGGAGAGCTTTCTAACTTTGAGCACTATAAAAATCCTTCTCCTTGGTGTCATAGCTTTTGCTTCAGCAACTGCTGGTGGGGTATTGTTGGGTAAGCTCATGATGAAGCTTAGCGGTGGAAGGATAAACCCAATGATCGGTGCTGCCGGTGTTTCAGCAGTTCCAATGAGTGCTAGGGTTGTTCAAAAGCTTGCCGCAAAGGAAGATCCCGGAAACTTCATACTAATGCATGCAATGGGACCAAACGTTGCTGGAGTTATAGGAACTGCAGTCGCCGCTGGAGTTCTGCTCTCGGTACTTGGGTGATCTCTTCTTTTTTATTAGAATTTTCTGAGTTCCTTTTTTAGGCTTAATTGAGGAGAAAAGTAAAAATTAAGAAGAGAAATCACATCATGCCGGGCATTCCGCCCATTCCACCCATTTCTCCTTCTCCACCTTTACCTTCGCCCTTTGAAAGCTTTGCAGCGATGACATCGTCGATTCTAAGGATCATTATTGCAACTTCACTTGCGCTCTTTATGGCTTGCCTCTTAACCCTAGCTGGCTCGATGACACCTCTCTCAAGCATGTCAGCTGGTTCTCCGGCAAAGACATCAACACCAATTGCTTTTCCTTTGTTCTTGTGCTCGCTTATGGCCTTAACGAGGACGTCTATTGTGTCAAGTCCAGCATTTTCTGCAAGAGTCTTTGGAATGATTTTCAAAGCTTCAGCAAATGCCTCAACTGCAAGCTGTTCCTTTCCACCTACTTGCTTTGCGAACTCATCGAGTCTAATGCTGAGCTCAATCTCTGTAGCTCCTCCTCCTGGTAAGATTGCACCGTCTTCCATGACGTCCTTGACGACTTTGATGGCATCTTCNAGGGCTCTCTCGACTTCGTCGACAACGTGCTCTGTTCCACCCCTAATGAGGATTGTAACTGCCTTTGGATTCTTGCAGCCCTCAACGAATATCATGTTTTCGCCAGCGACTTTCCTCTCTTCAACAAGCTCAGCATAGCCAAGGTCTTCGCTTGTTAAGTCTTTAACGTTTGTGACAATCTTAGCGCCCGTGGCTTTGGCAAGCTTCTCCATGTCGCTCTTCTTAACTCTCCTTACTGCCAAGATACCGTGCTTTGCGAGGTAGTGCTGTGCTAGGTCGTCAATTCCCTTCTGGCAGAAGAGGACATTAGCACCTGTTGCCGCTATTTGCTCCACCATCTCTTGGAGCATCTTTTCCTCCTGCTCGAGGAACGCATAGAGCTGGTCTGGGCTCGTAATGTTTATCTTTGCATCCGTTTCGGTCTTTTTAACCTCGAGGGCATCGTTTATGAGGGCTATTTTTGCGTTTTCAACTTTCTTTGGCATTCTTGGGTGAACTCTCTCTTTGTCAATAACGACACCCTTGATGAGCTGAGTGTCCCTTACGCTTCCACCTCCTTCTTCTCAAGCTTGATGTTATCAATGTCCACCGCGTATGTCCCGTTAATCTTTTCGGCAACCTGCTTAACTGCCTCAACGGCAAGCTTTGCCAAAAGCTCTTTGTGGCTCTCAGCGTTCTTACCGGTTATTGAAGTTGAGGCTATTTTTGTGAGGGTTTCCTCGTTGTCTGGTTCAACTGAGATTGCCATGCTGTCAAGTATCTCTTGAGCCTTCTCGGCTGCAAGAGTGTAACCCTTAATAATTATGCTCGGGTGGATGTTTTGGTCTAAAAGCTCTTCAGCCTTTGCTAAGAGTTCTCCCGCAATTACAACGGCTGAGGTTGTTCCATCTCCGGCTTCCTTGTCCTGGGTCTTTGCAATTTCAATAATCATCTTGGCGGCTGGGTGCTGGACATCGATTTGCTCCAAAATCGTTGCACCGTCGTTTGTGATGACTATGTCACCAAGGCTGTCGACAAGCATTTTNTCCATACCCTTTGGACCAAGGGTAGTTCTTACGGTTTCCGCTATGACTCTAGCGGCCAAAATGTTCAATCTCTGGGCGTCTCTTCCAACGTATCTCTGGGTTCCTTCGGGAAGAATAACAACAGGCTGTCCACCTTGTCCTACCATCATTTCAATTACCTCCATTTGTTAAACAAGGGCCTTTCGTTAGTGCTCTATAAAAAAGTTTCTACTTAAAAGGCTGAATTTAATGAAAATTCTTGAACAATAGGCAACAAATAAGCTAAAGTTTTGTTCAAACTACAAAGAACAGAAGCGCAAAAGATTCTTAAAGTAACGTTTCCCATTTCCTTCCATGGAGGGCTACAAGACAGTTAGGGGATTTGGAAAGGTTGAAAAAGTCTACGTGGATTCTCTCTTTATCGGCTATGCTATGCCCGTAAAATCAGAGAAAGAGGCTAAAGAGTTCATTAGGAAGGTTAAGGAAGCCCACTCGGATGCGACGCACAATGTTTCTGCTTATAGGGTTAGAGAGGACAATACACTTCTTGTTCACTATGATGACGATGGAGAGCCTAGGGGAAGCGCCGGAAAGCCGGTTTTTAAGGTTCTTGAGTACAAGGGATTGGAAAACGTTGTGGTCGTTGTAACGAGGTATTTTGGTGGAACAAAGCTTGGATACGGAGGGTTGATAAAGGCATATAGCGAAACGGCAAGTGAAGCTCTTGAAGAAGCGGGAATAATTGAAATTATCAAAAAAGAACCCATTGAAATAGTTTTCCCATACAACCTTTACAACGCAGTTGAAAAGGCACTTGAAAAATTCGAGGCAGATATCCTTGAGAGGGAATTCAATGTCGAAGTCAAATTTGTGGCTGGAGTTTTGCCGGAGAAAAAAGAGGAGCTTATGAAATACCTCATCGAGATCACCAAAGGCAAAGCAAAAATAAGAGAGTTCTTAGATTTTGGGAGAGGAATCAGAAAGAAGAGAGATTAATCATCTCTCCAAGGCATTTATCAGCTCCCTCTTGTCTGGTTTTTTAATAATACCGAACTCCAAAGCGTGTTGAAGAATAAACTCTGGAATTTCATTATCAAAAAATGCCCTTATCCCCTTCTCTGGCATATAGAATGCGTAAACTCTTGTTGTTTTACCTCCACATCTCCCTCTTGCAACCATAAAACCCTTTTCAGCGTTTACTCTCACGATTTCCCACGAAAAGGTCTCAGCTAAGGAAAAGAATGCCTCAAATAGCTTGGCTTTAGCCTCTTTCAAAGCTTTGTTCACGGCCTGCCTCGAAATTCCAAGATTTTCTGCTATCTCTATTTCCCTCATTTCTTTGGCTCTCATAGTCCAGATTCTCTCCATGCTTTCCGGGAGCTTAATCATCGATTAAAACCTCCATAATTCCTTTAATTGCTTTTTCCACTTTATCTCTTGGGGCATTAGAAGTTAGGAGGTATTTTCCTTTCTTTGTTTTCAGGACAATATAATCTTCAGTGTCGATATCGTACACAGTCCAAAGAGCTATCATAGCTAAGATTACTATCATTGGAATTAATTCAACTTCATGGCTCTTAATCCATAAAAGAGATGCACCAGCGATAGAAATAGCTGCTGTTATGAGAAGTTTATGAGAGGTTTTTCCAAGGGGCACTGCCATTGAAATCAGTATAGAGCTCGAGAATACAATGAGTGCAACAACCCCCACATAATAGCCCGGCAGAAGGTTTTCCGGAAGTGCAAAATAACGATATAATGCATATACAAGTACACCCATATAGGCGATTCCAATTCCGGGAAAATGCCTCAGAAGAACACCCTTTTCCAGTCTGTTCAAAACTAAGACTTCCTCGATGTCTTCTCCTTTGAGCTTTATGGGTAGCAATCCAAAGGCATATTTGAGAATTAAGGTCTTATTTTCAATTTTAGCCGATAATCCCCATGAAGCAAAAATAAAAATCCATCCAACTGTCCACATCCACCAATAGGAGAGCTCCATGGCTCCCAATATTAGAACAAGGGAAAGAATAGCTATCATCAATGGAATTCCACTAAAGTTTGAGGGTCTGACCCCTTCAAGCTTCATTTTTAACACCCATAAACATTTTGATAGCTTTTTTTCCATCGGGGCATCCTATTACAATAATATCTTTTCCCACAGTATTGACAATTATGTAGTCGAATCTTGTCCAAAAAACGATAAACACGAGAAATACAATCCCAAGAAATACTCCAAGAACTGGGTTTTCACCAACTAAGGCGGAGAATATGGGAAGCAGCACTGCAATACCCAAAAAGATTTTTCCGAAGTCTTCCCAAATTTTATAGATTGGAACAAAGAGATACAAGAAATAAGCAACATAAATGACAAAAATCCAGAGAAAAAGGAGAGGAAATTCTCTCCATGGGGCTTTAATGAGGGTTATAATAAAGAGCAACACTACAAGTCCTGCATCTTTCCAGTTGTATCTAAATAATTTGGCCTCTCTGAGCTCATTCGCAAGCATTACCTCTTTGATTTCCTCAAAGGGTATTTTAACCCTCCAGAAAAGATATTTTAAAACAAGCCCATCTTCTTTAACCTCTATACCCCTTCCCCCAGAGAGTGCAAGAAGAGTAACTCCGACCCAAACAAGTTTTCCAATGTGGACTTGAAGAATTAAACCTGCAATCATTAGAGAATACCCCAATATTACAAAAATCCTTGAAACTCCTAGAGGGGTTATAGGCCATGCACCCTCAACTTTCATTCACTTCACCATTGAATTCTTGTCAACCAATGTAAGTTGACATAGTATTTAAACCTTTTGCAGAGGAAAAAGCTTATAAGAGAGTATATCCAACTATACCTCGGAGTCAGATATATCTGAGTGCCATATATAGGTGAGGACATTGTTCAGAGACAAAAAAGAAAAAGCATTAAAGAAACTCATGAAGGATATACGCTCCGGATTTTATGCGTATCTAGTGTTGCTTATCCTCGAACAGAAAGAAGAACTGCACGGCTATGCAATACGAAAGGAGCTTGAAGCAATGACCAATGGTCATCTAGTGCCGAGTGAAGGAACACTCTACGATATTCTGAAGAGTTTGAAAAAGTATAACCTCGTAGAAGATTTTTGGGTTCATTCCGGAGGAAGACCAAGAAAGTCTTATCGGCTTACCTCCTTAGGAAAAGAGGTTTTGAAGGAATTAAAACCAGAGGTTTTGGAGATCGCAAGAATTATTGGGGGGGATTTATGTGAATGATGGGTTTTATATCTCTGGATTGTTAGTTGCAATAGGAGTACTGACCTACCTTTTTAGGAACACACCAAATCCCTATATTGGCGTAAGGCTTGGTTATACATACCTCTCAAAAGAAGCATGGAGGGAAGCTAATACCTTTGCAGGCGTATACTCCATTGTTATTGGAGTAGTAATTGGAGCGATAACCTATCTCCTAAATCCACCAAGGGAAGTCCTTTTGTTACTCTTTCTCATAGCCATTGGAATTTTAGCCGTTACAACGTACTTAAAAGCGAAGGAAGCTTATGAAAGAGCTGAATTTAGAGTTCCCTTGGAAGAAAGTCCTAAACCCCTTACCACTGCAAACGTAAAACCCTATCTTATGGTTCAGCTTATTGCGGTAGGAATTTACTTCTTGATTGTAGCTCTCCTATGGAATAAACTGCCCGAGGAAATAGCGGTACATTATTCTTCTAATGGAATTCCGGATAACTTTGCTCCAAAAGTCATGGGAGCGTTTGTGTATCCGCTTGCCGGCTTTATTATAATGCCTTCGTTCACGATACTCATATCAAAAGTTCCCATGCTCATAAGATTCCCCGTATTTGGAAGAGGACAGGTGTTGACTTTAGCCTTTTTGACAATAATGCACCTCTCTATTGTAGTCATAGTTTCAATGTCCCTTCTCTACAATGTTGGCATGGTAGGTGAAGGATGGATAAGGTGGGCAGCAATGGGTATTGTGGCTGTTACAATTGTATGGGCATACTGGATGTGGAAACATTATAAGTCCACTCCACTTGAGGAGTAGCAAAGTATTTGAAGTTAACCATAACAGTTGCAGTGGAGGAAGTAAGATGAAGCTGATAAAGCAGGGCGCAGAGGCAAAGATTTATCTGGCAGATTTCAAAGAGCTTTACTTCCCATTTGATGAAGAGAAGGTTATCATAAAACACCGCATTCCAAAGCGCTACCGCATAAAGGAGATTGATGAAAAGCTCAGAAAAGAGAGAACCGTGAGGGAAGCAAGGATTCTGCACAGGGCGAAGCAGTTTGGGGTTAATGTTCCCTACGTTTACGAGGTTGACCTAAAAGATATGAAAATAGTCATGGAGTACATAGCGGGAGAGAGGCTAAAGGAATACCTCGAAGCAGTTCCCATAGAAGAGCGTTTGAAGCTCTGCAGGGAAATCGGCAGACAGATAGGTAAGCTCCACGAAGCTGGAGTGGTTCATGGGGATCTAACAACCTCAAACATGATTCTGAGGGAAGGGAAAATTTACTTCATCGACTTCGGTCTTGCGGAGTTTGACTCATCTCTTGAGGCTCGGGGTGTTGATTTGCATCTCCTAAGGAGGGCTATGGAGAGCACTCATTACAAGTGGTTTGAGAGGGGCTTTGAAGAAGTTCTGAACGGTTACGAGGAGATCAGGGGTTCAGAGAAGAGGAAGGAAGTTGAGGCAAAGCTGGACGAAATCGAAAGCCGAGGACGATACAGGGAGAGGGGATGGATTAAATGAGTTTAAGAATCTGACTTGTATGATTTACCTTGTTCAGTATATTTTTAGCCTCTGGGAGGGTAAGTACACTATGAAATGGATTAGGAAAAGCCTTGGGAAGTGGATAATTGGCAAGATTGAAGAATGGGCATTAGAACCTCATAAAACTGGAGAAATACTAAATACAACAGTGATTTCTGTTGTTGTACTATTCATTTCAGCAACAGCAAGTCTCGATATTTTAGCTGGCTTACTTATTGTCAACATTCTGCTTGGCTACATGGTTCTTTCTATTGCTGGTTATTTACTAGCCTTACTTTTTGGCAGTATGTTACCTAGAAGATACTCCAAAATTGTTGTCAGATCTACTAAAAATGTTGCTCAGTTTATGGTTTTTCTTAACATAACTGCAATGCTAGTGTGGAGTATTCTAGGCATTCCTAATACACTTAAGCCGTTCTTAGAAATATATAAAAATGTGAGTCTCGAAAGCAAGAATGTCAGTATCGTTATGGGAGGTTCAAATCTTTCTTTGGAAATTTTTAACGTAAGTGCCAGCACCTTTGCTCTCACAGCAAACAATAGCTTGGAAATCATTAAGCCGATACTCTTCAAGTTTGCAATTATGGTCATACCTTCGCTTTTTATTTTGTGGGTTTTAATAAAGCGAATTAGTTCGGATAGTCCCCTTCCTATTCAAGAATTGAGAAAGAACTTGAGAAAATGGGGATTAGTTATTATTGTTATTGGTATTGATATCTTTTGGGCAATGTATCAAATTTTCAGTGGGATTTTAAATATTTCTTCGAGTTTAGTAGGGGACAAGACAGGGTGGATTAGATTTGTACACTTTCTCCTAATTTTGGCTCTCTTTGGACTAATTTACATGTCTCTTTTAGGACATTATATATACATAAACGCCCAGAAACAACAAAAACGTAGGAAAGAGTTAACAAATCTGTATTACAATTAGTCTTGGCTTTCTTTGAAAGCCCTCCATACTCTCTCAAAAATCTCCTTCTCTTTTCCGCGCTTTTTCTTTGCCAGCCTCTCCACTATAAGCTCTGGAGTGCTCTTTCCAAGCTTTCCAAACTTGGGCTGTCTATCTACTATCAAGTTGAGGTTCTCATCCAAGCCTTCTGCCTCTATTCCGTCAACCCTCGCAAAGGACAGCTCTCTCTTTAAGTCTTCTCCTAAGTGAGAGACGATAACGACGTAAAACCCCTTTTCGTGGGCTACCTTTAGGAGCTCTCCAATAATCTTCACTGCAGCGCCGGGTTCCGTTATCGCCTCAAACTCGTCTATGAGGATCAGCTTTTTGCCTTCTTTTGTGAGAGCGCGGGCAAAAGCCTTTAAGGCGGTTTCAAAAGCGCCGGCTCCGTAGGAAGAGCGCTTCCTCCTGAAGAAGAAAAGCTCATCTAGTGGCTCAACCCATGCTTTTTCCGCAGGAACTGGAAGCCCCATGTGGGTGAGGAGAACTATCTGGGTGATGAGTTCGAGCAGAGAGGTCTTTCCACCGCTGTTAGCTCCAGTTAAAATCACAATTCTCTCTCCACTTGTGCCGTCAAAGCTCGCAACGTTCCCAACGACGTAGCTGACCGGCTGTGGGTTTTCTATAAAGAGGTGCCTTCCATTTATGAAAGCCATCCCTCCGCTGGCAATTTCTGGAAAGACAAAGCCTTCGGTAAATTCTTTCACAGCCCTCAAGAATTCCAGTTCATAAGCTCTCTGGAGTTCTTCTTTCAGTTTCGGGAGCAGGGGCTTTATTTTCCTCAGGATTTCCCTGCTCACTAAATACATCTCAACCTTTGTTTCTTTTTCGAGCTCTGTCCTCAGGAGTTCAACAGTCTCTGCAGAAACTTCCACTGGGTATAAATTATCTCTCGAAAACACCTCCACGTCAAGATTAAGCAGTTTACTAAGTCTTTCTTCGCTTTTTCTTATCTCCCTCAGGATTTCGTTTTCAACCTGGGAGAAGTGGGAGAATATTGCCTGATAATTTCCGCTCTTTAGTTCTTTTAGGAACTCCAAAAGTTCCTTTCCGCTCAGGGTTAGGCTAAATTTCTTTAGCATCTCTTCAATCTTTGTGTTTAACCTCTGCTCTTCTCTCCGAACTATTTCGTCTAGGTTCTCCAAAATCTCTCCCCTCTTCGCAACTTTTTCGAGTCTTCTTAGCTCTGCCAAAATTTCCTCTGCAACGGAAGGGGAGTTTATAATTCTCCCTATGCTGGCAAGGGCTTTAAGCGTTTCCCGATTTTCCCACAGGGGCATTATATAGAGCTCGGGAGCTATTTCGCTAATGGAAAGTTCAACATCAATGCCATAATCAACTGTGCTCAGTAATAGGTCATAGCCCTCCTCTGGCTCTAGAGAGACGTCACATATATTGAGGGCTTTTGCCTTCTCGAATTCCTCTTCACTGACTACAAGAAGCCTGTCGTGGAGATATTCCCTTCTAAACCTTATGGGTCTTATCTTTGAAAGGAGGGGCTTTAGCTCTTCGCTGATTTTCGGAAGATTTTCCTTCAGATACCTCTGTCTTCTCAATATTTCCTCTCTGTTGTTTGTTAGCGAAAATTTCTCAAGGTACGCTAGACTTTCTCTGAGCTGGATTCTCCTTTTTATCTCATTTTTTATAGCCTTGTATATTTCCTTTGCTTCACTGTTGAGCTTCATCTCTCACTAAACCTCTGACAGATTTTATAAACCCTACTCCTTCACTTTCTCCACTACTCTAATCCCTTCAATCTTTGTAAAGGGATACTGGCCGTTAGCATCTTTTTCTACAGCTTTTACCATGTCCCATATCGTGAGAAGGGCAACGCTGACACCAGTTAGCGCTTCCATTTCGACGCCTGTTTTGTAGTAGGCTCTAACCTCACAAGTTGCCTCGATGTAGTCTTCTCCGAACTCAAAGGATATATCCACTCCGGTTAGTGGAATTGGGTGACAAAGGGGAATTAGCTCTGGAGTTTTCTTTACGGCCAAAATTCCTGCAAGCTGTGCAGCTGCTATCACGTTTCCCTTTTTTGTTTTTCCCTCTTGGATGAGCTTGATGGTCTCAGGCTTTAGTTTTATTCTTCCCTTTGCAACGGCTTTCCTGAAGACTACATCCTTATGCCCAACTTCAACCATTTTTACGCCCTTTTCATCGACATGTGTGAGCTCCATTTTCTCACCTCTCCTATTACTCCAGAAAAGTATTTAAGCTTTAGAATATAAAATTACCTCGAAGTTCGAAGTATTTGGGTGGTGAATATGGAGGAATTCATTCTTTCTACAACGGAGAATGTTCCGGGGTATAAGGTAGTCAAGGTTCTCGGAATTGCAAGAGGGGCAACCGTTAGGGCAAAGCACCTTGGAAAAGACATACTTGCCGGTTTAAGGAATATCGCTGGTGGGGAAGTTAAAGAGTACACTGAAATGCTTGCAGAGGCGAGAGAGATAGCCCTTCAGAGAATGATTCAGCACGCAAAGGAAATGGGAGCAAACGGGGTTATTGGAGTTAGGTTTATGACTTCAGCAGTTGCCTCAGGAGCAGCAGAGATTTTTGCCTATGGAACGGCTGTTGTACTGGAAAAGGAGTGAAACCTGCTTTTTCTTTTTCATTTGATAATCCCCTCTATTGTTGATTTGTTTATCTTGTTTTTACTTATGTTTTTTTGAATGATTAATAAAACTAAAGGTATCAATAGCTTTAAGTATATGAGTTGCTATCAGGCTTGGTGGTCACCATGAAAGTAATGAACATTGCAGTGAAGGATTTTGAAGTCGGCATCAAAACGAGGAAATTCCAAATAATGACAGCGCTATTTGTAATACTCTCCCCGAGAATGAGATACAGCTCAACATATTCGGGCGGGAAGCCCCCTTCCGAAAGAGTGGAGTAGCTCACTAACGTCTAATCACCAAAAAGTTTAAATTCCAAAATAGGATATTTAAATTCAACTAAGTAATTGCAAAACAATGAGGTGAGAAAATGTCATCAATTTTGAACGTTTCCATGAAAGAAATCTATGAGGGAATAAAGACAAAGAGAGTGCTTATAGTGCTTGTCGTGTTTTTGATGGCTGGCGCAGGGTATGCATACTGGATAAAGAGTACTTTAATGAGAATAGAGGTTTTAGACACCGATATGGCTTTAAACGCCGCTCAAAATGCCCAAATTTCCTCAATGATGTTTTTCCTTGCAGTAATTGGAGCAATTTTTGGGGCTGATGCTATAAACAGGGAAGTTGAGAGAGGAACTATTAAAGTCACTTTGAGTCATCCAATTTATAGGGATCAATACTTGATAGGAAAGTTCCTTGGCAGAATGGCAGTGGTTATAATGGCATTTTTAATATTTGCGGTAGGGAGTATTGCATTCTTGTTAATACTTGGTGTTCCTTTAGGCTCAGAATTTGTAGCAACTTTCGTAAAAATGTTGCCGTTTTTTGTGCTGTTTTCGCTTGTCTATCTCTCCTTAGGCTTTCTGCTTTCCACATTCATAAAAAAACCTTCAACAGCAATAATAGTGGCGGTAATTCTGCCGATATTCCTTGAAATTGTCTACCCAAGTGTTGCTTCGACCCTTGTTGTGTTAATGAGCTTGAGAGAGGGAGTTGCCCCCACTAATCCGATAGTCTTACAAGAAGCACTAAAGAAAATTTATCTTTTACTCTCACCAATTCCGGGCTATCATATGGACAACATACTAAATGCGATTAAGTATGGGGTTTCTACATCTGAATTCTCTGAATTATTAGCTTCTGGAGGATTTTCACTCACACTGGAACCTTCAAATATTTCGTACTTGGAGGCAATTGGGATTGCATGGAAAAACATTGTAGCCTTGGTAATTATGTTTCTCTTACCTTTTGCGATAGCCTATGCAAAGTTTATGAAAATGGAGCTGAGGTGATATTATGAAGGCAATAGAAGTCAAAAACCTAACCAAGAGCTACGGCAATTTCAAAGCAGTTGATGAACTGAGCTTTGAAGTTTACAAAGGGGAAATTTTTGGATTTTTGGGTCCGAATGGAGCGGGTAAAACGACAACTATTTTGAGCATGCTTGGGCTTATAATCCCCGATAAAGGAACCATAAAAATACTTGGAAATGACGTTTTCAGAGAGCCCATAAAAGTCAAAGAGAAAATCGGCTTTCTCCCAGAAAATGCAACTCTCTATGAAGAATTGACAGCATGGAGGAACTTGGAGTTCTTTGCAAACTTTTACAGCTTTTCAAAACAAGAGAAGGAAAAGCGCATTAAAGAACTTTTAAAGCTTGTAGGACTGTGGGAAGCAAGGTATAGAAAAGTCAAAGCCTTTTCAAAAGGCATGAAGCAGAGGCTTTTGCTGGCTCAAGCACTTATAAACGATCCCGAAGTGCTAATACTGGACGAGCCCACAAGCGGTCTCGATCCGGAAGGGGCTTACCTAGTAAAAAGCATCGTTAGAGAAGAACGCAAAAAAGGGAAGACGGTGTTTTTCTCGTCTCATATACTCAGTGAAGTGGAGGAGTTAAGTGATAGAGTTGGTATAATAGTCAAGGGGAAGCTTAGGGCACTGGGGACGCTTGAGGAAATAAAGAAAGAATTTATGGAGCTTGAAGGGTATGAGATAAAGGTTGAGACAAAGCAGGCGCTTCCAGAAATTGAACTTTCTGGGATCATAAGGATGCAAAAAGTAAGCGAAAATAAAGCAATCATATTTGCGAAGGAAGACATTAGAGAGCAGCTTTCAGAGCTTCTTGCAAAGAAGGGGATAACAATTGTGAACCTTGAGGTTGAAGAGCCAAGTTTAGAGGATGTTTTCCTAAAAACTATTTACAAGAGGTGAGCTAAATGAAAAAGAAGGCTTTTATCATAGTTTTTCTTTTTCTGCTCTCGAATTATCCTCTGATAAATGCCCAACCATGGGTAACGGTGTTTGAAGATAGAGTAAAAATAGGGGAAACCATAATTGTAGGGGATTATAAAATAGATGTAACCTTGGAAAAGAATGAAATGAAGCCATATGCCATAATCTACGAGGACGAGGAAATAAAGAAGGTTGTTGGACAGGGAAACCTAACTGAGATTGGCAACATGAGAATCGTCCTTGGAAGCTACAATGCTGAAAACGAGGATGTCTTTGTTGCATTACAATATAAGCCTTCTCTAACCAAAGAGATATCCCCTAAAAACGGAGCTTCGTTTGAAGTAGGGGATTATGCTCTAAAGGTGATAGAGTCAGGTAATGAAAGCGTACTACTGAGCATAAACGGAGATGAAGTAGAAGTAAAGGCAAAATCTGTCAGAGTTTACGACAAACTCGCCCTCGAATACACGGAAGAGGTTTTGAAGGTTTATCTTGCCAATATTCAAGTAAAAAGAGAAGAGAGAAAAGACTATGAGCTGTACTATCCTTTCAAAGGACTTAAAGTAAAGACTAGGGATGAAGTCCAGATTCCAATAACAGTTCACAACAATGGCAACGAGGAATTAAAGCTTCAGCTGAGGGTTCTCTCAAAACCCTTTGGATGGGAGGTAAAATTCCTTGATGAGAGTGGGAGATATGAAGTCGATGAAATTGCTTTAAATCCTAAGAGCTCTTCTACCCTAACCCTTTTTATAAAGATTCCCGAAAATGCAAAGGGGACAAAAGAAATTCGATTTGCAGTTGGTGAGGAAATTGGTGAGATTACCATTGACGTGGTTAGAGACGAAGTTGTTGATATTGCGATCCCCCTGCTTAACGTGGAAAGTGAGGCGGGTCAGAACATTACATTTCCAATAACTCTGAGAGACAGAGGAGAGGAGAAAGTTGTAAAGCTGGAAGTAACAGAAAAGCCTGCAAGTTGGGATGCCTACTTCCTCATGGGTAATCAGAGGGTTAGGTCTTTTCTTTTGGAAGGAGAACAAGAGATAACTCTTTTTGTAAAGATTCCGAGAAATGCTGAGCTTGGTGAGCATAGGATAAAGTTCTCAGTAAACGGAATAGAAAAGAATGTAAGTATTTTTGTCTACAAAACGTATAAGGGAGAACCAGCGAAAGTATCCGTGACTGTTAAGGATGAAGAGGGCAACTTTGTGAAAAAAGCAAAAATTATCATCGGAAACAAAACAGCCTTCACAGACAGCTATGGAAAAGCCAATATGGAGCTTAAACCGGGGGAATATAAGGTTCTTATAGAGAAAGAGGGATATGAAACTGTTGAAGAAGATGTCACACTTGAGGATGGGGAGGAAAAAACTTTGGAGATAACTTTAACAAAGCTCCCCTACTACTTCGAGCTTGAGGGAAGCGGGGACACAGTTGCAGTTACGGCTGGATCCATAGGGAGCTATACAATGAGCATAAAGAACTTAGGAAAAGAAGAAGATTCGTATTTGCTTTCGACTTTTGACGTTCCGGAAGGATGGTCAGCGGAATTTTATTATGCGGAAAGTCCTATGAGAAAGATAAAAATTAACCCGGGAGAATCCAAAGAAGTTACTTTAAGAATAGTTCCTCCCTTTAATGCCCAGCCTGGAGAATACAACCTGACGATTGCCGTTGATAGCTCCTCTGGATTGGAGAAAAGGATAAACTTAGTAGTGAAGCTTATCGGGGAATACAAATTTGAGATGTATCCGGAGACACCAATGGTGAACATTAAAGCCGGTAAGGAGGGGATCGCCTATCTTTCCCTCGAAAACACTGGAACTGCTCCAATAACGAACATAAAATTTGAGGTAAGTGCTCCCCAAGGATGGGATGTTAAGGTTACTCCCCAAGTAATTCCCGAGCTTAGGTCGCTGTATTTCGAGGAGGGCGGTGTTAGAGGAATAAGTGGATCGGAGAATCGTTTAACTGTTACGATAAAAGTCCCAGAGACAACTCCAGCTGGGACATACCAAATAACAATCACCGGAAAAGGAGATCAAGCTCAAGCCAGCACCCAGATCACGGTTAGGGTAACTCAGAGCTCTAATACCGCATACATTGGAATACTAGTACTTGTACTAACATTTGGGGCTGTAATATGGATGATGAGGAGGGTGGGCAGGAGATGAAGGCATTAAACATCGCAATGAAGGAGCTCTATGTCTCAATAAAAAGCAAAAGGTTTATAATACTCCTTAGTATTTATGTTCTTCTCCTTCTTCTGCTCTCTTACTCTCTGAGGGACAACTTAAGTGAGCTAACTTCTCCCTCTGTTGAAAAGTTATCAATGGATTTGTTTGGAGTTAGTGGAGATGTTTTTGCTACACCTCTTTCTACTATGCTTACCCTCAACTTTACGTTCTTCACGGTAATTGGAGCTATTTTAGGAGCTTCTCTCGGGGCAGATGCGATAAACAAAGAGATTGAAAGTGGAACTATAAAAACACTACTTGGACACCCTATTTATAGAGATGAGGTTATAAACGGGAAATTCCTCGGCAATGCGTTTGTTTTGGCTATTACAATCACCATTGGATATGTGGTTACGATTGCCTTTCTCCTTATCAATGGCACTCCTCTCGATGGAGATTCTGTCTTCAGGGGATTTATTGCATTCCTTTTGACATTTCTCTATTCCTTAGTCTTTCTAAGCTTCTCCATCCTTTTTTCGACACTTCTAAAAAAACCTGAGACCTCTATGCTTATATCAATTGGCCTAGCAATTTTTTTAACAATGATATATGGGTTAATCGTCTCTCTGATAGCCCAACACCTAGCTGGAGAAGTGCCACCTTATGGAACGCCTGCTTTTGAAATATGGGAAGAAACTTTTAAGCTCTGGGAGCAGAGGCTGCACTTTATAAATCCGGCTCATCACTATGTTGCTTTAATTATTGCTGTTTTTGCTGGTGATAGAATAGCCAACTACTATGCTCCCCTTGGAGATTCCCTAATCTTGATGTTCAACAATCTATCAATGCTTTTAACCTTTCTGCTCCTCCCGTTTGCCTTTGCTTATGTTAGATTTATGACCAGCGACCTCAGATAAAAATAGAAAAGAGCAAATTAGCCCTTTGCAACTCCAATAGGTCTCATCCTTGCCACCAGATTAGCTATTCCCGCCTCATGAACAACGTTAACAACGTTATCGACGTTCTTGTAGGCTCCGGGGGCTTCCTCTGCAACAACCCTCATGCTCGCTGCCCTAATGTATATTCCTCTCTGCATGAGCTCGTTTCTAAGCTTATCTCCTCTAAATTGTCTTGTAGCAGCATGTCTGCTCAAAACCCTTCCCGCACCGTGGCATGTGCTACCAAAGGTTTCTTTCATTGATCCCTCGGCTCCAGCAAGCACATAGCTTGCCGTACCCATTGAACCGGGAATTAAGACAGGCTGTCCCACATTGCGGTAAGCTCTTGGCACAGCCTCATGCCCAGCGGGGAATGCTCTTGTGGCACCTTTTCTGTGAACTACAACTTTGACTTTCCTTCCATCAACCTCGTGCTCTTCAACTTTTGCTATGTTGTGGGCAACATCGTAAACTATGCTCATTCCTAAGTCCTCAGCCTTTTGCTTGAACACTTCCTCAAAGCTCTCCCTTACCCAGTGGGTAATCATCTGCCTGTTAGCCCATGCAAAGTTTGCCGCAGCTTTCATTGCACTGAAATATCTTTGCCCTTCCCCTGTCTGGAATGGGACGCTCACGAGTTCTCTGTCTGGCCATGGCACATTGTACTTCCTATTTGCCTTCTCCATGATCCTTAGGTAATCGCTTGCTACCTGATGACCAAGCCCTCTTGACCCAGTGTGCACCATAACAACAACTTGTCCTTCAAACAAGCCATATACCTTAGCGATTTCCTCATTGAAGATTTTGTCAACTACCTGCACTTCCAAGAAGTGGTTTCCACTTCCTAGAGAGCCTAATTGTGGGGCCCCTCTTTGCTTTGCTTTTTGGCTTACTGCATTTGGATCCGCTCCTTCCATTCTCCCGTTCTCTTCTAGATGCTCTAGATCTTCCTTCCAGCCATAGCCGTTCTCCACAGCCCACTTTGCACCATCTGCAAGAACATCATCTAATTGCGTCCAGTGAAGCCTAATCCTTCCTTTGCTTCCAAGTCCGCTTGGCACGTTTTTGAAGAGGGTATCGACGAGCTGTTTGATCTTTGGTCTAACTTCTTTCTCCGTTAAGTTCGTCCTAATAAGCCTGACGCCGCAGTTGACGTCATAACCCACGCCTCCGGGGCTTATAACGCCTTCTTTCACGTCAAAAGCCGCTACACCGCCGATTGGGAAACCATAACCCTGATGACCATCGGGCATTACTATAGAATACTTATAAATCCCAGGAAGCATGGCCACATTTGCGGCCTGTTCGAGGGTTCTATCTTGTCTCATTTTTTGGATTAGTGTATCATCTGCATAAACTCTTCCCGGCACTCTCATTCTTTTATCGAACTTCGGTATCTCCCACCTGATCTTATCTATTCTTTTTAATGGGATCTCCATCCTTCTCACCTCCAAATTAAATAGCTCTCAAAATTTTAAAAGATTGCGTTATTTGGGGTTTATTCTCCTTTCTTTCGGCACGTAGTTTTTAATTATACCGTCTTTTGCTTTTCCGCAGCCAAGATAGTACAAGCCCCATTTTAGTATTACCCATCCTCTCGTTTCGGTTGAGGTTTTCAGGTCTTCTCCACTTAGCCAGAGCTTCATCTCTTCCTCATCAACTTCAACGACGTTTTTTGTAGCTTTTGGGCCGACTAAAAAGCTTCCCTCTATAGTGAGCCTTATCCCATCACTTTCAATTTTTCCAAAATAAATTCCCCTATCTGTGCGTGTATTTGGATTGAACTCGCAGGGCTTATAGGCGTAAACCTTTTTACTCCTTTTTACTTCAAAAATCAAATCTGGAGCATACCCATACTGCTCTATTAGCATTTCCTTAACTTTTTTGCTCATGGTTTCCTTATTTTCGCTATAAAGAACGCTTCCGTGTTGTTGTCCTGTGGATGAATGCGAAGACATTTTTTCACCTCCTCGGAATACTTCTTCCCCTCAAACTCCAAAACAGGAGGTGTTGACTTTAGAGGTAGGTTGATTTTCTCAAGCTTGGCGTCAGTTTTGGAGAGGAGGTAGTCAACAACTTCTTCGTTTTCAAGGGGGTCTATGGTACATGTTGAGTACACCAAAACTCCTCCGGGCTTTAGAGCTTTGTAAGCTGCTACTATTAGCTTTTTTTGAATGTTGGAGTATCTTATAACCTTCTTCATGCTCCAATCTGTCAAGAATTTGAAGCTTTTTCTTATCATCCCCACACTTGAGCAAGGCGCATCAAGGAGTACTCTATCGAAGGTATTTTCAAATCGTGAAAAGTAAATGCCGTCTTTGACGGTAACCCTTGCGTTAAGCACTCCAAACCGGTTTAGGTTTGCTATCAAAACATTAGCACGCCATTTTTTTAAGTCATTGGCTATTATGCACCCTTCGTTTTTCATGTATTGTGCTATTTGTGTCGTTTTAGCTCCTGGGGCAGCCGCCATGTCAAGGACGAGTTCTCTGGGCTTGGGGTCTAGGACAACGGGTGGTATCATTGAGGACGCCTCTTGAGGAAAGACAAGCCCAAGGGCGTACTCTATCATATCCCCGAACTCTCTGGTGTTGATAAAGAACCCTTCTTTTACCCAAGGGATCGGTTCAAGCTCGTACCTTTCTTCCAGCCTTGCCTTTACGTACTCTAGGGGAGCTTTGAGGGTGTTGATTCTTATGCTCTGCCTCAAGGGCGCCATCATGAGCCTCCAGAATTCTTCCCCATCATCGAGCTTTTGATACCTCTCGTAGAATGCTCTGTTCATTTTGGCGACTTCTTCCATGTAACCACCTCAGATATCTGGGACAAGCTGTGCCATCCATTCCCCGTTGGGGAGCTGTTTTATCTCCATGTCGTGGTAGGTTATGGCTTTGACTTCTTCCTTTGGCTCGTGCTTTTCGCTCAGCTTTTCTCCATAGGCTTTTGCCTTGAGCTTGTATCCCTTTTCAGTTTTTTCTATTTTAACTTCAAAGTCCCTAAAAACCAGTCCTTCCGTGTCATGGAGGATAAGGAGCTCTTCAAGGAAGTTGTAAAGCAAGGAATATAAATCCTCTCCCTCAACTTCGATTTCTCTTACTTCTCTCTTCTCAACTTTCTCAACGTTAACCATTACATCAAAAAGAGCAATTGCAACGGCTTCAAAAGCCTCTTCAAGGGTTTCTCCATACCCTCTTATTCCAATATCGGCAGTGTGCTCATAGTGCTCCCACCTTTTCATTCTCTCACCCGATAGGTTAATATTTCCCCAAGTTTATTAGGCTTTGGGGATTGCCATGAGGGAGATAACACCGAAGAAGATTATGGAAATGAAGGGGAAGGAGAAAATTACGATGGTGACTGCATACGATTATCCATCAGCTCTTCTAGCGGATAAAGCCAAGATTGACATTATTTTTGTTGGGGATTCGCTGGGAATGGTGGTCTATGGAGAGCAGAACACCCTAAATGTGACCATGGAGCAGATGGTTTATCACACGAGGGCAGTTGCAAAAGCCGTTAAAAGAGGATTGGTTCTCGCTGATATGCCATTTATGAGTTATGAGGTTAGTGTAGAGGAAGGAATGAGAAATGCCGCCCGATTAATTCAGGCAGGGGCGGATGCGGTGAAGATTGAAGGGGGCTACGATCACAGAAAACTTGTAAAGAAGCTCGTTAGGGCGGGTATACCTGTTATGGGGCATACTGGCCTAACTCCCCAAAGATACCTTCGTTTGGGAGGCTACCATATAACGGGAGAGACCGAAGAAGAAATCGAGGAAATACTTAGGGATGCGAAGGCATTAGAAAAGGCTGGAGCTTTTGCAGTTGTTTTGGAGTTTGTTCTGGCGGATGTAGCTAAGTTGGTAACTGAAGAAGTCAAGATACCAACGATAGGAATCGGGTCTGGTCCTTATGTGGACGGGCAAGTTTTGGTATGGCACGATCTCCTTGGCGTCTATGAGCATGTGCCCCCATTTGTAAAGAAATATGCGGATTTGAGGGGTATAATTCAGCTGGCACTTGAGAATTATAGGGAGGAAGTAAAAGAGGGCAAGTTCCCAAGCGGTGAATACTACTGGGAGTTCCTCGATAAGGACGACTTTGAGAAAAAGAGGAGAAAAGTCATAGAGCGCCTATTAGGAGAGAGGTTTGATGAGGAAGTTTAAAGTCCGCAAAGAGCTCTTCACCCTTGAGGTGCCCGGAGGATACGCGGATAAAGTTGGACATGGAGAAGGATTCCTAGACTGTTCCCTTGGCACAAATCCGTTTGGAACTTCCGAAAGGGTAAAAGAGAAGTTGAAAAACTTAGAGGTAGACCTTTCTGCGTATCCGGATGTGAGGTATACTTATCTCAGAAACGCCCTTGCGGAATACTGGGATGTAGATGAAGAAAGCATTTTCTTTGGTTATGGGACCATCGGATGCTTTGAAAAGGTGAACAAATTTGTAATAAGCCCGGGCTCCAAGGTGTTTGGTATTTCCCCACAGTATACAAGATACATAAGCGACGTACTTGCCATGGGGGGCTCCTATGAATCGGTTTCCCTGAAAAAGGAAAACAGGTTTAAAATCGATGTTGGAGAAGTTATAAATGCTCTCACTTCAGATTATTCTCTTCTCTACCTCGACAACCCTCACAATCCCACTGGACAGGTGTTAAGGCTCAAAGAAGTTGAAGAAATCGTTCAGGATGCCGAGAGAAAGGGCGTTTTGGTTCTTGTAGATGAAGCTTATGGAGATTTTGTCGAAAAAGAAGAATCGGCAATAAACCTTGAATATGATAACCTCATCGTCCTCCGCTCTTTCTCAAAAGGCTTTGGGCTGGCATCTATGCGAGTAGGCTATGCTGTTATAAAAAACCGAAAGCTTGGGGAGCTTTATAGAAAGGTAGATTTGCCATTTCCGATAAGTACAATTGGAGAGATTTTGGCAGTTGAAGCACTTAAGGATCAAAAATTCCTCAAGGAAAGCAGAAAAAAGATAGCCGCTGTAAAAAGAGAAGTCATAGATACCCTCAAGAAAAAATTCCAAATAGCTGAAACCCACATGCAGACTCCAATAATGCTTTTGTGGGGAGAAGGAGACACTTATCGCTATTTTCTTGAAAGGAAGATATTAACTGTGAGGGGCTCAGCTTTTAGGTCGTTGGACGATTCCTATGCCCGACTTAGGGTTCCAAAAAATGCCGATGAATTACTAAGCCGTCTTTAGTTCACTTTTGATTCTGCTGACCATAAAGGTTCCAATGGTTATGAGCACAAACCCTACTAGGTGATATACTGTGAATTCTTCCCCAAGGAGGATTGCAACCCCTATTGCTACTGCGGGAGCGGGTGTTATTATTGCCGTCGCCTTTGAGAGGTTTATCCGCTTTATTGCGAGGTACCATATCACTTGTCCAAATGAGAGTATTATGCCCTCTGCTACAGCAAGCTTTGAAAACTCAAGTCCAGAAGAGAGAGCAAGCAAAAAGAGCAAGATTCCTCCAAAGGTGTTTCTAAATGCCGCTATAAGGAATGGATTGTAAGGGAGTTTCTTTGCTATCACATGCCCGCTCTGCCAGAAAAGGGGGACTAACAGGAGGAGCAAATCTCCCCCTTCTTGGTATTAATGCCTTTCCCTGTGTTATCACCAAAAACAAGCCAATAATGATTGAAAATGACCAGAAGACCTGGTGTTTAGTTATTTTTTCCCTTAGGAAAACATATGCAAGAACAAACGAGAAAAGGACTTCTGCCCTAGTTATAAGAGAGGCATTTATCGCTGTGCTTAATCGAGCCCCATAAGAATAAGCGATATAGGCTAAGGCAGTTCCAAACATCCCTACCAAAAATGCTCTTGGAATATACTGTGGATTTTCTTTTGCTTCTCTCCAGCTGGACGTAAGTAAAACGATTGGCCAAAGGAGTAAAGAAGCTATGAGGGCAGAAAATGCTGCAAAGCTTAGCGGATTGGTGGGGTTTGCCTTGATTACCACGGGTTCTATTCCATAGAGAAACATGCCAAGAAGGGCCAAAAGAGTCCCTTCACTCTCTTTGTTCATCCCACCCACCCAAGAGAATGAGATTTCTCTTGTATAGCTCAAGGATAAAGGTCACAAGTCTTTCATATAGCGGTTCAGCATTTTCTCCAAATTTCTCCCTCACTTTTTTCCCTATTTGTTCTACTGTCCTTGTGCCATCGCAAAGCTCCCATACAAAAACCCCTATTTCATCGAGTTCTATTCGCCTGTAGTCACCATGGAGCTTCCTTGCGAGAAAATCCAGTGTGGATGTCATAGGGATTAGAAGATAATACTTCCCATCGATCTTTCTTAATTCGATTTCTTCATTTCTCTTGGGGATAAGCTTGAGATAGTTCTCCATAGCTTTATTCACCAACGGAGATGAGAAGAGGATGTTTATAAGGGTGTTGGCGCCGGGGCAGGGATTTGAACCCTGGCGGGCTTAACGCCCACGGACTCTCCAGGCCCGCGCCTTCCCAGGCTAGGCTACCCCGGCGCTAAAAATAATGAGAATCATGAGATGAGCTCAATCTCGATTGTCACGTCTTCAGGAACACGAATCCTCATGATCTGCCTCATAGCTCTCTCATCAGCTTCAATGTCTATGAGTCTCTTGTGAACTCTAAGTTCAAATCTATCAAAAGTTGCGCTTCCTTCCCCATCAGGGCTCTTTCTTGTGGTTATCCTTATCCTTTTGGTTGGGAGTGGGATAGGCCCGCTCATTCTAACTCCTGTCCTCTCTGCAATCTGCTTGATTTGATCTGTAACCTCATTAAGAGCACTTATGTTTGTGCTCGCAAGCTTAATTCTTGCTTTTTGCATTTTTGCCACCTCTCTAAGTTCTAATGGGAAAAGTAATAATTTTAAAGGAAAAGGCTAGAGAAGGGCTTCACTCGCCCTTCTGGATGGATATAACCATACCGGCAGCGACTGTTTGACCCATGTCTCTGATAGCGAATCTACCGAGCTGTGGTATCTCCTTAACTGGCTCGATGACCATTGGCTTGGTTGGTCTGAGGATCACGATAGCTGAGTCACCGGTTTTGATGAATTGTGGGTTCTCCTCAACGATGTTACCGGTTCTTGGGTCGAGCTTAGCTAAGAGTTGCTCGAATCTAACTGCGACCTGGGTTGTGTGAGCGTGGAGAACTGGTGTGTAACCGATTGTAATGGCTGTTGGGTGGTTGAGGACGATAATTTGGGCCTTGAATGTGTCCTTTGGTCTGACAACTGTTGGTGGGTTGGTTGTGTGTCCAGCGACGTCACCTCTCTTTATGTCGTTCTTACCGACACCTCTGACGTTGAAACCAATGTTGTCACCTGGAAGAGCCTCTTCAAGTGGCTCGTGGTGCATTTCAATGCTCTTGACTTCACCTTGTATGGGCTTGTGGAAGATTGTTGATGCTGGCTCGAAGATGACTACATCTCCAACCCTAAGTCTTCCGGTTTCAACTCTACCGACTGGGACTGTACCGACACCCTTAATTGAGTAGACGTCTTGGATTGGGATTCTAAGTGGCTTGTCAACTGGCTTCTCTGGCTCTGGGATTTGGTCAAGGGCCTCGATGAGTGTTGGGCCGTTGTACCAGGGCATCTTGTCGCTCTTCTTCACTACGTTGTCTCCTTCCCAAGCGCTGATTGGGATGACTGGGAAGTTCTTGTAACCGAGCATTTGCAAGAGCTTTGTAACCTGTGTTGCAACCTCTTTGAACCTCTTCTCGTCGTAGTTGACCATGTCCATCTTGTTAATCGCAACGATTATGTGGTTGATACCGAGTGTTCTTGCAAGGAATGCGTGCTCCTTTGTCTGTGGCATTACACCGTCTGTGGCTGCAACGACGAGAACTGCAGCGTCAGCCTGTGAAGCACCGGTAATCATGTTCTTAACGAAGTCTCTGTGACCTGGGGCGTCGATAATGGTGATGTACCTATGTGGGGTCTCGAACTTGGTGTGAGCAACGTCGATTGTAATACCTCTTTCTCTCTCTTCCTTGAGTCTGTCCATAACCCAAGCGAACTTGAATGACTTACCCTTTTCACCCATTTCCTCGAACTTCTTGATGATCTGCTCTGGAATGTTGGCTGTGTCGAAGAGCAATCTACCGATTGTTGTACTCTTTCCGTGGTCTACGTGTCCGATAAACACTATATTAACGTGTGGCTTCTCCTTTGCCATCTTAACACACCTCCAAAGTTATGCCTAAGTCTATTCATCAAAGTGGGTTTTTAAAGCTTTCTCTAAACCTCAGCTCTCTCACGCGGGAAACCCGCATTCTTTTGAGAGAGCCTCATGAGTTCATGGTGGGATAAAAATTAGGGTTTAAAAAATTAACTAAAATTATACGGCTCGCTGTTAGAATAAGCTAACGAATAATATCAGAAACTTTATCCTAACAGTATTTGATGGGAACTAGGGTTCATTTACATAAGCTCTCAATACCCAAAAGTTACTTTAATATTTCCACCAAAAACGCAATCTTATCATTGAAAAACGTATGAATGTTATGAGTCAAAAGTAACTTTAATAAGCTTATGGAGCATGTTTTAAGATTGGATGGATCTAATATTATGACTTCGTTCTCTAAGCATATCTCCTTTTTTTCTAAAAATACTCCACATACAGCATGTGAAGCCTCAAAAACACTTTCTCCTTTGTGAAGAAGCAAAAATACATATACTTCCCGTTCTGAGAATCCCAGTCCCCTCAATATAGAAGCCTCAAGAATAGAAATTTGAAGACAATTCCCGCATCTTTGGCCTATGGTATTTAGAGGATGCAACTCATTATTATCTTTAATTGTTATAGTTGGGATGTAGCATATTTCTTTCAGTAGGTCTCTATGTAGCTTTTGAAGTCCTTTTTTATCATTCAACTTAATATTAGCAACCAGACGATTTGCAATATCGGGTATAATATACTTTGAAATCGCCAATGGAGGAACTTTGTAAAGTATTATTCTTTGACCATTATTGCAAAGAATAACCCTACAAACGTCATCATGGAAACCGCTAATATAGTCAACCATGGATCCACCCTCCACAGCGCTCCCCATATTACGGGAGCAAAAATCCCAATTAAGCCGGGCAGAGTATTTAATGTGCCATAGGCAGTTGCTAAATACTCTTTTTGATGTTTGGAAGTATAAACGCTATATGCAATGTTTGAGAGAGCCTCTCCAAAGAGCCCACTTAAAGCCAAGAATATGAGAGAATACGTGGGTGCATATTTGCTTAGGAGAGCAAACAGAGTCATCGTTATGCTATCCCCGAGGATATCTACAATAAAGGTCTTTTTGGGGCTGAGATAGTCCACCATAAAGCCCGCTACGAAGTACGCTACCAATACGAAAAATCTCGAAGCAGAGAAAACATTTACAATTACATCTGAATCGAGTTTCATCCAAGAGTCCAAGTAGGGATAAAGGAAAGTGTTGAAACACGAGCTGATAAATGCAGACAGACAGAAAAGGAGTGCTAACGGTGCGAGAGGGGTGTTTAACAGTTTTCTGAAGTCAGAATTTTTGATGCTACTTATAATGTTCTTCTTTATCTCTGATGTAACTCCATTTAATGGACGCTTTTTAGGAAGAGTTTCCACGAGCATCAATCGAAAGAGAGATAAAATAAATAACATCACTAACACGACGTACAAAACATATACAAAACCCAGCTTTTTAATTATCCAGTTCGTTAACATTGGACCAATAATCCATGCAACTGTGCTGGAGACATGAACCAATGAGAATACCCTACCCCGAATTTTTTCTTCTGTAGATTCAGCTATAAGTGCTGTAGTACCCGGACTAAAAAAGATTCCTATTGAGTGGAAGAGTATTAATGAAAGCATGATGGCGAGGGGATTTTTCATTAAAAGCAGTCCAAGAGTTGGTATCATGCTAAAAACAGACAACACTGCCATGGGTTTTCTCCCGAGACTATCGGCTATTAGTCCTCCAGAAAAGGAAAAGATTAAAGATAGGGCACCTGCTATAGACATTGAGAGTGCTAATTCAGAACTTCCCGCTTGATTGTTAACTAGTATAGGTAGGTATATGAAGAAATATGCTCTCACCATATTGATAGGAAAACCTGTTATTAGAATTATTAAGGGATTGTATTTGGGTTTCATTTCATCACCGTAACACTGAAGGATCTATAAATTCATGAGGAAACACTCCTTCCTCGAACAACTTTTGACATACTGGAAAGGACGCAGTAAATGATTTGTACTCTTCATATGCAAATGCCGGACAAATATTTGCACAGTAGCTCCTTAGAATACATCCGCTGCAAATTCCTTGAAATTCATCAGGTTTTACTCTACGAAGCTCTCCTAAAAAACCTCTGCCACTATACCATATGTCTCTTAGGCTCTCTTCTTTTATATTTCCTATCACAGTCTCTGGGTATTCAATTCCTATGCCACATAACGACACTCCTCCATCGGGTAAAATCCCAAGCATTTTTGTATAGTTGCATGCCATCCTTGAAATGTTTAGGTATCTCCTTCCGTATTTTGCGAGCAGATAATGAGGTACCATAGACCATATTTTGCCAGGATATTTATCATATAGCTGGATTAAATACTCTATGAGTGTTTGGTATTGGGAGACAGACAGGGAAATATTATTATGCCTAGCTCGGCCTATTGGGAGTATTGGATTAAATTTCACTGCCTTTGCTCCTAAACTCATAATTAAATCCGTTATCTCAAAAATGGAGTGTAAGTTGCGATTGAATACAGAAACTACAACAACTGGGGGTATACCTAGATCTCTAAGTTTTGGTATTACATCTAAAACCCTTCTGTATACTCTCTTCCCATGCCTGAACGCATTAAATTCAACTTCTGAGGGAAAATCTAAACTTAAACTTATGTCGATCTCATATTTTGCGAGCTCTTTTAATAGGGGTGGAGTAATTAGGGTTCCATTGGTTTCCAGCACTGTTTTAACCTTGCTGTTGTTTGCGACTTTTATAAGGGTTATTGCTAGATCACTTCGCAAAAGAGGTTCTCCTCCAGATATAAAAAGTGTATCAAGACCTAAGTCCAAGGCCTCATTAAAAGCATTAAGAAAATATTTGTCTTCCAGTTCGACCATAGGATATGTTCTACTAGCATTTATCCAACAGTGCTCACATTGTAGGTTGCATGAACGTGTTAAATATACATGCAATATCTCTAGGGGTGGAGCATTCATTCACATGCCTCCTTATCGTTTTGGAGAAGGCCTAACTTTGACAAATGTTTAATAAACTCTAAAATGTCTTTGGTTATTATTTCAATGTCAATTTCTTCGTCTATGTCTTTCTTTACGTAATTTGCAATCTCTTTTATAGTTAAAGAGCCATTACTGTACTTTAGGACTAACTCCCCCATTTTATTAACCGTAAATATCCTTCCTGTAGAGTAATCATAGCATAATGCATAATCTGAATAAGAAATTATATGGAGTGGTTTTATTTTGGGCTTATAAAAAGGAGAAAATAGAAGAGACTCTTCCACAGTTCATACCTCCGCTACTGCTTTACTTCACGTAACGCTAGGTCCGTTACAACAACCCCCTCCGGAACATGCCCTAACAATTTTGGTAAGTTCTTCTATTTTCGGCTTTTCATACTTCATCTAACCACCTCCGTTAGTTTTATAATTATTCTATATTATTATATTTATTTTTTTTGTTAACTTTTAGTTGTTAACTTTTAGAATACTGTTAAGATAAGCTGATGGGCAATACTAGAAGTCTTGCTTAATATTCTAAACAGTGAATTCTTAGGCATCAAAGGTAAATTTCCGAACGAATAGTGTCTATTGGGATTACTACACAAAATTCACGAAGCCTAGAATTCAAAGTTATTTTCTAACCTCAAACCAGCCCTCTCCTCTTAGCGTTTTTTCTTTCCAGCAGGGAAGTGTTATCTTTGAGTATTCCAAATTTGGATCGTATACAACTACAACTTTATATACTTAAAATTTTTTAGACTCCAAATTAGAGCAGTGAATAGACTTTGTACGCCCTAATCTGTCCTGTATAGAAATCTTTCACGTATACCGTTTTGTTTACCACTACTACCTCTCCTGGGGTGTAATTTAACCTCTTGCATGCAAGCTTTATTAAATTCTTAGCATAAACGCACAGTCCTCTTTTTTCATCCCCCTGGGGGATTCACGAAGGAATACACCACCGCAACATACTTTTCTCCAACTCCAACTCTAACAAGCATTCTTAAATTTTCCCCTTTCCAAGGTTTTGCAGTTCTAATGCCTTTTTCGAGTTTGTGCTCCTTTAATAGATAGACATACCCCTCGGTAGTAGCAACATAGCTTAAATCTCCTTTATCCTTAACGTCTGTTATTGATCCGGTTTTTGGGCAGAAATATTTGAAATTTCCATTTCTACTTCAATCCAATAGACACACCCATCTCCAAGTATAATTTTCCCTTCATGATAAGACTCAAACCAGAGTCCTCTCCCAAGGTATCTCTCCCACTTTTTGTTCAATGCATTATCAAGAAAGACCATGTCGGTGCTGGAGCGTGAGGGTCCCGGGATATCCAGCTATTAGGAGGACCCCCTCAGGAAAGCAGAAGTATTCACCAAAGAACCCCTTAAGCGTGTATGTCTTCCCATCCACAGTAAAATTTACATAATTTTCCAGCCCGTTTCTCACTTCTTTAACCTCAATTTTCGCTGGACATTTCTCTAAATTTTCCTCTCCAAATTTGGGCATATTCTCGACTCTTGTTTCAATAGCCCTTGAGAAAAATACTGCATAGATTAGAAGAACAAGAACTGCTCCAAGGAGATACTTTTGAAACCGCATCTCAGGCCCCCACAAAGGCGTTCCAACCATATGGTTAATAACATCAAAACCCAAATATCTTTTGGTGACAAAGAAATGGGCCTCTATATCTTTACACCGGAGGATCTTTTGAGATATGAGACAATAACCAAACACCAGCTGGAAGTGATTAAAGAGTCTATATTAAAGAAAGAAGACATTCTTGTAGTTGGGACAAGCAGGGCAGGTAAAACAAAGCTTATCGAAGCGATGATCCATCTCCTTCCAGAAGAATGGAAAATAGCTGTTGTCACTGCCTATGGGGAGTTTAAGCCTTTCAAGAAAAAAATCCACGTGATAGACACCGAGTTCAATGAAAAGAGCACCAAGCAGAGGACTAAGGAGGTTATAGAGGAGATTAAGAAACTCAATCCCGATTACGTTGTTATAGACACTCTCCATACAATTGACATTCCATATCTGCTGGACAAAATAATCGATGATTATCCGTTTATAATTTCCTCACTTGTTATTTCAAGGGATTTGATTGAGGAAATAAAACACTGGCTTAGAATAGACGACAAAACCCTTGCAAGGTTTGAGCTGGTTATCGAGTTATATAGGGACATAAAGAGCGGCCTTAGAAGGGTGAACGCAATCTATCGGGTTGTTCAAAAAGAAGGAAAAATAAAGCTAGAGAAAGTTGCTTAAACTTTTGCCTTTAACTCTTCTATCACTTCTTTTAGGTTCTGGAGCATCTCTTCGATGTCTTCAAATGTCATGTATCCCATGTTTCCAATTCTGAAGGTTTTCTCCTTTATGCCCTCACCGTAGCCCTTAGCAAGCTCGAATCCTCTCTCACGCATTGCGTTATAAACTTGATCTCCCTTGATGCCCTCCGGTGTAAGTACTGCCGTTATTGTGGGGCTCTCGTAACCTGGCTCTGCGAGGATTTCTAGGCCAATCTCTCTTACTCCATTCCTTATCATCTCGCTCCTCTTTCTGTACATGTCGAGCCACTTCTCTTTCCCGCCCATCTTTTCAATTATTCTAAGCACAACGTTTAGGCCAAACTCTTGGGGCATTGCCGGGGTTGAAGGCGGCCCCTGCTTCTCGTTTTGGACCTTAATGTACCTTGGAATGTCAAAATACCAGCCTCTCTCTTCCATTTTGTGAGCTATTTCAATGAATTCTTCACTGAAAGCTCCAATAGCTAAGCCTGGAGGAACTCCAAAGGCCTTTTGGGAACTTCCAAAGACAACATCGATTCCCCATTTGGTGAACTTTATGTCAGCCCCACCCATTGCACTCACAGCATCCACGAACACAAGCTTATTGTGCTCCTTTGCCACCTTGGCTAACTCCGGCAGTGGATTAAGGACACCTGTAGAAGTTTCGTTATATGTTATTGTTACGGCTTCAACATCTGGGTTTTTCTTTAATGCCTCGTCAAGATCCTCTGGTTTGACAGCCTTTCCAGGTTCATATTCCAAAGTTACTGCTTTTCTCCCATTGCTCTCTACAACTTGCTTGTACCTTTTTCCAAAAGCCCCGATTATTGTCACGAGAACTTTTCCGCCTTTGGAAACACCGTTTCTTATGCTTGCTTCCATCACTCCAGTACCGGAGCTTGGGAAGAGAAGAACTTCTCCTTTCTCAACTTCAAGGAACTTCTTGAGTCTCTCAACGGTATCGACGTGCATCTGCTTATACTCCTTTGCTCTGTGACTAAACATCTGGACTTTCATTATCTCAAGAACTTCTGGAAAACAGGCAACTGGACCGGCGGTGAAAAGTTTGTATTTTGGCTTTACTATCTCGTAGACTTCCCCATAAGCATCCTCAAACTGCATAGTATCACCCAGTTGAATGACATTTCATAATTATAAAAACTTTATCTTAACACTTTAGCTTAACCATCGGTAGTACAAAAAATGAAAATTGCATCATCTTCCTGGTTATTTAGAGGAAATGACATGGAGATCTTTTTGCTGGTGTCTAGAAAGCAGGATAAAGTTAACATAATGGCATCTTTGATAACTTATACTCCCTAAACATTGAGTTTTTAACCCATAGAGCATCTCTAACATGGACTAACCAATTGGAAATTTATTTCCAAAATTATAAGCCAAATAATGAAAAATCCAAATTTTCAATGCATTTTTGATTATTAAGTGGATAATAGAAGCTAAAATGCAATTTATTGCCATTTTTAAAACGAATTTTAAACTTCAAAACAATAATATCAACCAAAAACTTTTTATAATCTAAAATGTAATGGAAATGTATTTCCACAATTTCGGGAGGTTGTATCATGAAACCTACGATTGGAATAACAGGGGCTTGGAGTGTGGAAACTTGGGGACATTCGGAAGAACATGGGGGCTATTTCTACGTTGGAAGTTATTACTCAACGGCAGTATCAAAAAGCGGAGGCTTGCCTTTTATAATTCCACTTCCCCATAAAAACGCAGATTTAGGGGAATTTGCGGAGGAAGTTGTCTCTAAAGTAGATGCTATTGTATTTAGTGGTGGAGGTGATGCTAAGAGATTCAAAAAAGAAGAATTGCCAAGCTTATATGATCAACAGCCATTTAGGTATTCATTTGAGAAAGAACTTATTTTGAAGGCATGGAAAAGAGATTTGCCGATATTAGGTATATGTCGGGGTTACCAAATGCTTGTAGAGGTTTTTGGCGGAAAGCTAATGGACGGGACGATTGATGGCCACAAACAGAATCTTCCAGGATATGAACCTTGGCATTCTCTACGTATAAAGGAAGGCAGTAAATTCGAAACTCTTGTTGGAACAAGGGAAATTGAAGTTAATAGTTTCCACATACAAGCAGTTGAAAAGGTGCCCAAGGGATTTGAGGCCGTAGGATGGAGTGATGATGGAATCATAGAAGTAATAGAAGCTATTGACAAAGACTTCGTTTTTGGTATGCAATTTCACCCGGAGGAAAGGTACGACGTTGATCCTCATGCCAAGGTGATATTTGACCGTTTTGTTGAAAAAGCCATAGAGTATGGTAGGAGGTAATCAACTTGAAAGAGGTTAAAATTTTATCCCCTACTGGTCATCTGGGTTTCACTCCCATCGAGGAAGAGAGCTTTTGGAAAGGCGTGGACAGAAAACCGGATTTCATATGTGCAGACTCCGGCAGCTGCGATATTGGCCCTTACCCATTAGGGGCCGATGTTGCTGCAAGTCCAGAGGAATGGCAAAAGCATGATCTGGAACTTATGCTTCTGGCTTCACGAGAACTTGATGTCCCCATGATCATTGGTTCTGCATCAGATACCGGAACAAACAGGGGAGTTAATCAGTTCGCAAGAATCATAAAAGACTTGGCAAAAAAACATGGACTTAAACCCTTCAAAATGGCCAAAATTTATTCTGATGTTCAGAAAGATGTTCTTTTAAAGCGTCTTGAAAAAGGAGAAGTTATAGAGGGTCTTCATGGGAGACCCCCATTGAATAAGGAAATTCTGATGAAAACAGACCATATCGTAGCAGTTATGGGAGTAGAGCCGTATATAAAGGCCCTTGAGGAAGGAGCAGATGTCATAATCGCAGGTAGATCTTCAGACGTTGCAGTTTTTGCTGCTCCTGCACTTTGGAGTGGGATTCCAGAAGATATAGCGTTCTACGCAGGAAAAGTTTTGGAATGTGCTTCTTTCGTTGCAGAGCCCTTTGCAGGTAAAGAATCTGTCCTAGGAATATTGAGGGAAGATGAAGTAATAATCGAGCCTATGAGCGATTATCAACGAGCTACCCCAGAATCAGTGGCAAGTCATGCAATGTACGAAAGAATTGATCCGTTTATAGAATGGCTTCCAGGCGGATATATCGACATGAGAGGTTGTGTTTATGAAGCTATAGACGAGAAAAGAACCAGGGTCAGAGGTTCGAAATTCTACAGGACTCCTGAATACAAAATAAAACTTGAAGGGTCTGGAAAAGTCGGCGAACGTTGTTTTATGATAGTAGGGATAAGAGATCCATACTTAATAGCAAATCTGGATAGGGTAATAGAATGGTCGCGGAAAAAAGTGAAGGAAAGGTTTGGTGAAAGTGGATACGAACTCTACTACCATGTTTATGGCAAGAATGGTGTCATGGGAGAGTTAGAGCCTATAAAAAACCCAACTCCTCATGAGGTTGGGATTATTGTAGAGGGTATAGCTCCAGACCTAGAGATGGCCAAAGAGCTTACATATTTAGCGGGGAGGAACTTTTTATATGCCCGACTAGTTGGGGTAAAAGGAACGGCCGGTGCTGCAGCTTTTATTTCTGATGAGGTTCTTGTGGCTCATCCGGCATATGAATGGACAATAAATCACCTGATAAAGGTAAACGATCCGCTTGAGCTATTTGAGATTAAGTTTGAAACCGTTGGAGGGGAATGATATGAAAAAAGTTCCTCTTGTAGATTTAGCAAAGACAATAAGAAGCAAAAATGCCGGTGTTGACCATATAACATTCGATATTATCTTCAGAGATAGGGAAGTTTACGAGTACATCAAACAGAATCAACTCATAACTAAAGAGATGGTAGCCCAAATTTACAACATATCTCCTGAAAAAATAGTTCTTTTTGTTTATTTTGACCCGGCAAAAGCAATTAAATTTACAATACGCCGTTCTAAGCCAAGCGGAAGTCCTGGTGAGACTGATGTTATGGGGGCTCAACAATATCCTCCATTATTTGAAATTTCTCTTACGTTACCTGAGAGTTTATTAAAAGAAGAAGGAGGTGGTAGCAAAGGTTGAGAACACGCTTCTACAGGATGCTAAAATCATGTCATGAGACAAAATGGTATTAAAAGAGGAGGGATATGAAAAATGGCGGTTCCTGACTGGTTGAAAAACCCGCATGGGTATTTTATTATATTCGTCCTAATATTAATTGCCACATTGGCAACATGGACACTTCCGGCGGGTGAGTTTGATAGATTCAAAGACCCCAATAGTGGAAAAACAATTGTAGACCCTGAATCATTTCACTATGTAGATCCCAATCCAGTAGATCCATTTGAAATGCTTCAAGCCATTCCAACAGGCTTTAAACAAGCTGCTGGTATTATAGCCTTTGTTTTCATAATTGCAGGTGCTATTCAAATAATCCGTTCTACTGGCGCACTGGACGCGGGAATTATTGCAATGGTAAACAAAATGCAAGGAAAAGATACGCCGTTGCTGCTGGCAATAATGTTTGTATTTGCTCTATTGGGTTCAGTATTCGGATTTGCTGAGGAAACAATACCTTTAATCCCATTGGGAGTGGCTATGGCACTGGCACTTGGTTATGACAGGGTTGTAGGTTTTCACATCGTTAGAACAGCAGCATGGATAGGGTTTGCAGGAGCAATGCTTAATCCATTTACAATTGGTGTTGCACAAAGCATAGCAGAACTTCCCCTCTATTCCGGGCTGTGGTACAGAATAATCTGCTTTTTGGTGTTCTTTACAATAGGTGCAGTTTTTATTCTGAAATACGCCAGAGATGTGAGAAAAGACCCAAAGAAGAGCATACTATATGGATACAAGGGAGAAGAGAGGGCAGAATTTAATCTGAACTATGAGCAACAAGAGCTAACTCCCACGAGGAAATTGGTACTTTTAGTTCTGTTTGGAGGTATACTGCTCCAGATATATGGAGTTATAGAATATGGATGGTATACCACTGAAATTTCCGCTCTATTTTTAGGACTTGGCATAATAGCAGGGCTAATCGCAAAAATGAATCCCAGTGAACTCTTTGGAGAATTCGTAAAAGGAGCAAAAGGTGTTACATACGGAGCGCTGATTATTGGGTTTGCTAGAGCAATTGTGGTTATATTGAGTGAAGGAAGGGTGCTAGATACGATAATTCATGGACTTGCTACGCCATTAGGAAGTGTTGGTTCAGTCAGTGCTGCAGTGTTGATGTTCCTAATACAGTCAGCCATAAACTTTTTTATAGGTTCAGGAAGTGGACAAGCTGCGGCGACAATGCCTATTATGACTCCATTATCTGATCTCATTGGAGTTACAAGACAAACGGCAGTGCTGGCATTCCAGTTTGGTGATGGTATTACAAACATGTTCTACCCAGCAATGATTTACTACTTGGTATTTGCAGACATACCCTACGACAGATGGGTACGCCATATCTGGAAGCTGGTGGTTTATCTAACAATTGCAGGAGCTATTTTGGTCGCAATTGCCGCTGCTATAAACTATGGGCCATATTAGGCCCATTAAATTTTCTTATTTGGAGGGAGTTGTATGTTCCCTGCACTTGAAATAAACTTGTCTGCTATTGAAGAGAATGCCAGGGAAGTTGTAAGATTTTGTGACTCTTATGGAATGCAGGTTGTTGGAGTGACCAAGGGTGTGTGTGGTGATCCAAAAATAGCAAAAGCAATGTTAAATAGTGGAATTCATATATTTGGAGATTCTAGAATTCAAAACATTGAAAAAATGAGAGAAAATAATATCAATGCAAGATTCATGCTAATTCGATCCCCTATGGTTAGTGAGATAGAGAAAGTTGTGGAATTAGCGGATTACAGCATTAATAGTGAGCTGTCTGTTTTGAAGAAGCTGTCGGAAGCTTCGCTAGAACATAGAAAGTCCCACAAAGTGATAATAATGGTTGATGTGGGAGATAGGAGAGAGGGGATAATGCCCAGTGATTTTGTTCCATTTCTTAGAGAGGCCAGAAAGTTAAGAGGCATTGAAATAGTTGGAATTGGGACAAATGTTGGTTGCTTTGGAGGAGTACTCCCAAGTCCAAAAAATCATGATATACTTAGAAAACTGAAGGAAAAGGCAAAATCCATTCTGGGTACTAACAATTTAATAATTTCCTCGGGGGGAACCGTAGTTTTGAATCTTTTAGAGGAAAGACAGTCGTCATATGGGATTAGTCAACTCAGGATTGGGGAAGGAATACTTCTAGGAACTGATTCCACAGGCAATAGGGTTATCCCTTGGCTTAGACAGGACACGTTTACACTAGAGGCTGAAATAATTGAGGTTAAGTGGAAACCTTCTTTGCCAGAAGGATCAATGGGCAAAGATGCCTTCGGTAACACTCCTATTTTTGAGGATAAAGGAACTAGAAAGAGGGCAATATTAGCCATAGGAAAGCAAGATATAGAGGTGAGGGGATTATTTCCGCTTTATAACGGCATTGAAGTTCTTGGGGGTAGCAGTGATCATACAATAATTGACATAACGGAATCTGAAGTGCCCTTAACAGTAGGAGATACAGTGAAATTCAAATTAAGCTATTCAGCAATGCTCAGAGGGATGACTTCTCCATATGTGCACAAGGTATATATTTACAAGAATTAACAAAATATTAGGGTGAGCGGGATGAGTGACGATGAGTTTCCAATGACGGTTGTGGAGATTCTAAGGATTCTTTATTTTTCTGAAAGTCCAAAAACTTCAGTAGAATTAGCAAAATTCTTAAAAAACCGAGGTATAAATGTGGATTCAAGAACAGTAAGGTACCATATCTCCCGCCTAGAAGAGAAAGGGTTTATTAAAAGATTAGGCAGAAAAGGCGTAAAACTCACGGAACGTGGGGTAAATGAAGTTCGGAGATTGTTAGTCTATGAAAGGATAGGGATACCCTCCATTGAAATTGAGAAACTGATCACAAATAGTGATTATGACATAGACAAAAACAAAGGAAAAGTTATGGTAAATGCCATAATGGTACCAAAAGACAAATATGATTTGGTAGTCCCCTTGTTATTGGATATCTCAAAAACAAATGTTATAACATCTCCCTTGCTGGCAATTCTCGATGAAAAAGAGAGTATCTGGCATTTTGAAGTTAAGGAAGGACATGTTGGGATATTGGGGATTTCCTCTAGAACGTATGACATTATCTTTCAAAAGAACGGGATTTGCCTCCAATCCACGGCTACGGGACTATACCAATTAGAGAACAACACCCCTAAAGGGTTCATGGAAATAATATCCCACCTAGGAACTACAATAAGCCCGGGAGAGCTTTTAATTAGGGGAGGCTACACTTCAGTTCATAAAGTCGCAAGTACGGGAAGTGGATACGTGACAGCGGCAATAAAGACTTTCTCTTCGTTTCTCTACGAAGATACCATTAAGATTTTGGAAAAACTGAAAAAGAATAATATAAGTGGAATAGCTGAACACAGTTGTGTAATACCAGAAAACAAAAGGGTGAACATTATGGATAAAAACAAAGGCTATCTTGTTGTTTATGGTGGGGCCAATTATTTTGCTCCCATAGTGGAAACTGGGGTTTCAAAAAAGCTTGAAATTGCTAGAGATCTTTATGATATTCAAAAAATGAAAAAACCAGAAAAAGTTCTCAAATAAGTCCCTTTCATGAATCTCATGGAAATATTCTCATTTTTGAGTTCAATTTCAATCCTCAAAAACTGTCCTTTCAAAGTCCAACATCTAGCGAGAACTCAATTCACTCTGTGGTAAAGGATAACGGAGGTAGGACCACCTCTTGGGCTAAACCGAAAGGCGTAACACTGAATAAGTTATGAATCGCCTGTAAACTTCCTGCAAAGCTTTAACAAGGGGTTAAAACTGGATCCTCATCAAAGCTAGGAAAAAGTCAGAAATATATAGTCGCCCAAAAAAGCTTTTCAAGTCAAAAATCCAAAACTTTTATAAGCTAAGCAAAGTGTTTACCTTTAGATTACGCTTATTTGGGAGGTGAGGAATATGGCTCTGAGACCAGCCAAGATTGACAGATACGTTGATAAGCCCGCTTACACGAGAAGGGAATACATTAGGGGTGCCCCCGGTCCGAGAATTACCATCTTCGACATGGGGAATCCCGCTGGAGACTTTGAGTTTGAGGTTAGCCTTCACACAGCCGAACCTGTCCAGATCAGGCAGAATGCACTTGAGGCTGCAAGAACCCAGCTCAACAGATTCCTCACAAAGAACGTCGGTAGGAGCAACTTCCACTACAAGATTAGAGTTTATCCCTTCCAAGTACTTAGAGAAAACCCGATGGCTACTGGAAGAAAGGCTGACCGTTACGGAAACGGTATGAGAAGGCCCTTTGGAAAGCCAATAGGATTAGCAGCAAGACTTAAGAAAGATCAAAAGATCCTCACCGTTAGAGTTAACAGGCAGCACTTGAAGTTTGCAATCGCCGCAATGAAGAGAGCAAGCATGAAGTTCCCATGTAAGTGCTACTACAGAATCTACGACAAGGAAGGAAACGACGTAACAACCAAAGTACTGTCAACACTTTGAGGTAAAAGCTTATTAACCTTAATTTTCCCTTTTCTTTCATGAGGGCATTTGTACACCCTTTTAAGTCTCAAATGATCTCTCTCAGTAATGCGCCCCATAATGGTGGAGTTTTCAGAGCTAACGGGTTCTTTTTCATGCAGGTTCACAAAAATTATGACGGTGATTACAAGAAGGACTGTCTTGAATTTGAGAGGGCAAATGGGCTGGAGAATTTTGTAGGTTTCATGACTGCTGCGGATATAGAAAAAGTTCTCTCTATTGCAGAGTCTGGAAACGTCAAGGCTTATATCACAGCTGGAATAACTAATCCTGCAATAGCTGGAGATGAGCCTCCCCGATTTTTAAGCAAAACAATCAACATAGCTTTGGTTATTGAAGAAGGGCTCACCCTAGGAGCTATGGCAAATGCAATAATGACGGCCACAGAGGCAAAAACATACACGCTATTGAATCTCGGTTATAATGCCACTGGAACAACAAGCGATGGAATAGGGGTGTTTGCCTTCGAGGGAGAACAGGAGTGGGCAGGAACCGCCACAAGGCTTGGAATAGACATAGGCAGGGCAGTTAGGAAAGCTCTAAAAGAAAGTTTGAAGAAGTGGGAAAAAACTAAAGATTCTTTGTGAGTTTTTCGTAGAGCTCTTCTACTTTCCTCTCGATATCTCTCTCAGTAAATCCCCTCTTTAGTGCTAGCCATGCGGCTCCCCCGGCTCCAACCCCTTCTTTCACGTAGCCCCTTTCGTAATCTCTAAGACCCTTAAATTTGCTTTTTGAAAAGTCCAAGTTCGCATATTGGTACTCTACCCCCAGTCCCTCGGCTGTTTCTTTGAAAGTTGAACTTTTGTCTTTTATTACCCACTTTGTTGTTACAATCGTGAACCTTTCGAGTTCTCCCCCCATAGCTCTTAACAATGCTGCAACAGCCAGCATTTGTGTTCCACCAGCAAGTATTACTCTTCCTTTGAATCCTCGGGCAATCCCTACAACCGTGGCCATCATCGGGTCGCCAAACTCTTCCAAGGCTGTTAATGGTTTGTCCTTAAGCTCTCCCTCTTTTATACCCGCCCTTTTGAACCCCTCTGCTATTACCTTCTCTTTTAAGGGTTGGGGATTGTCGAGAGAAGCCGAGGAAGTCTTTGCATCGTATCCAAGAGCCCACAAAACCGCTTGAGCTGTTGTTGTTCCTCCCGGTGTTGATTCCCCAATAACTACTTCTCCCAGATTTAGCTTGTTTAGTTCTTCCCCAAAAAGGGATGCTCTGTCTATTATTTCCCTAGTTTCTGGTAAAGCTTTCTCTTTTCTAAAATCTCTTCCTACATAGCTGCTTATGTGCACATGGGGGACTAGAGGGGCTAAATAAGTACCGCCCCTTACAACAATAATCGGAAAGTTTGCAAGCTCTTTTGCGGCTTTCGTGATTATGGCAGGGGTTGGATGTCCCTCGGGAGTTACGGGTATTGTGTCTATTATTTTCGGCCTTTCGTAAAAAAGATATTCCGCATCTGCCGGTGGGGTTAGTTTTGTCAGCTCTGCTGTTGCCCCTGCTATACTTATTCCCGGTATTAAAGACACCTCGGTGTTTCCTAATACAACAAACATCATAGCTATCACCTTGGACAAATTATCCAATAGGTTTATATATCCTTCCCTTTTATTATTGCTGGACAAATTATCCGGGTGAGGTGCATGAGGAAGGTAGCCATTGTGCTGGTACTGCTTATATTTGGGGTTGTTATAGCGGGTTGCATCGGGCAAACTCAAACCACCCCTACCACAACAGAAACTGCTGAAGAAAAAGTGACATCCACGACAACCACAACAAATACAGTAAGCGAAACCCAAACTCCTGCTCCTAAATATCCATTAACTATAGTTGATTTTGCCGGAAGGGAAGTCACCATAGAGAAAGAGCCTCAAAAAATAGTATCTCTAGCGCCTAGTATCACGGAAACCCTTTACTTCATAGGTGCTCTCGACAAAGTTGTTGGAGTGACAAAATTCGACAACTACCCGGAGAATGTTCAGGAAGGAAGAACCGTTGTTGGAGGATTTTCTGATCCTAGTATAGAGGTGATAGCATCTTTGAATCCGGATCTTATAGTTGGTACTTCAATGCATCTCAAATACTTAGAGCAACTTGAGAAGATAGCCCCAGTTATAATCATTGACCCAAAGAGTATAGATGAAATCTACAAAGCAGTTGAACTTTTGGGAGAAGTTACGAACAAAGAGGAGAAAGCAAATGAAGTCGTGAATAACATGCGAAGTAAGATTGAAGAAATAAAATCAAAAGTAATGGATGCTCCGAAAGTAAAGGTGTTCTACATAGTTTGGAGTGACCCATTGATGAGTGCCGGTAATGGAACCTTTATCCACGATCTCATAACATTGGCAGGGGGAGAAAACATCTTTGGAGATACTCAGGGCTGGCCGCAAGTAAGCATTGAAGAAGTCTTGGCAAGAAATCCAGAAGTAATAATCCTTCCTCCACATGCGGGAATGAATGCGGAGGATCTCTGCAATACTCAGCTTGTGAACACTGATGCCGTAAAAACTGGGAGGGTTTACACTCTAAGCAGTGATGACATCGTTTCAAGACCAAGCCCAAGAATAGTTAAAGGACTAGAGGAGATTGCGAAGTTCTTACATCCAGATGTGTTTAACTTCACATATCAGCCTCTCGTATGTGAAGCTACGGCAGGCTGATTCTTTTTTCTCTTTTTGGTGATGGTTATGGGTAGAGCTTTGATGATCCAAGGCACTTCTTCAGGAGCTGGAAAATCTTTATTGGCCCTTGCACTGTGCAGGATTCTTACAAATCTCGGCTACGATGTGGTTCCCTTCAAAAGCCAGAACATGAGTTTAAATTCTGCTCCAAGCATTGAAGGGGGAGAAATAAGCAGGGCTCAATATTTGCAAGCTTTGGCATGTAAGAAGAAACCTTCTGTGAGGTTCAACCCCATTCTTCTAAAACCTGAGGGGAACATGAGAAGTCAAGTAGTTTTTATGGGAAAGCCCATCGGAAGTGTCTCAGCCAGAGAATACATGCTTTCCACCAAGGAGGAGCTCTTTAAAAGAGCCATGAGGGTTCTAGATGAGCTTATGCATAGTCATGATGTTGTAGTAATTGAGGGAGCGGGTTCCCCTGTGGAGATAAACTTGAAGGATTATGATATTGCAAACATGCGGGTTGCAAGGCATGCAAATGCCAAAGTTATTCTCGTGGCTGACATAGATAGGGGAGGTAGTTTTGCTTCAATAGTAGGCACGATGGAGCTTTTAAGCGAGGAGGAAAGGGAGCTAGTTATGGGATTTGTTTTTAACAAGTTTAGGGGCGATAAATCTCTCCTTGAACCCGGCTTTGGATATTTGGAGCAGAGATATAGGAAGAGGGTCTTGGGAGTTATCCCCTATGTGGATCACAAACTGCCAGAGGAAGATTCCTTAGCAGAGTTTCCTAAAGTTAAAGGTGACTTGCACATACAGATCATCAAGCTTCCACATATAAGCAACTTCACCGATTTCGAGCCCCTTCATTGGGCCAACGGTGTTGATTATGTGACAAAAGCCGACGAGATTGAAGGAGATTTAATAATTATTCCAGGGAGCAAAAACACGGTGGAAGATTTGCTCTGGATGAGGGAGAACGGAATTGAAGATGCCATAATTCAGGCTCACTGCGAGGGTTCATTCGTTGTCGGTATTTGTGGCGGCTTTCAGATGCTTGGGAAGGAGATAATAGACAATGTCGAGTCAAAGAGAGGCAAGGTTAGGGGCGTCGGTCTTCTGCCAGCTAAAACGATCTTCACGATGGAAAAGAGAACCAACCACCTGAAATCAGAAATACTGTGGGAGCAAGCCAAGAAAATGGAAGTTGAGGGCTACGAGATAAGGATGGGACGTTCCACAAGTGAGAGGCCGTTCTCAATAATAAAGGAGATAAACGGTGCCAAAGTCTTCGAGCCCGAGGGAGCTATAGGTGAGAGAAGCTTTGGAACGTATCTCCACGGAATCTTTCACAACTTCGCATTCACAGAGCGGCTTTTAAACATGCTTCGCTTGGAGAAGGGTCTTGAGTCCTTAAGCCTCAAGGAGTGGAGCCTAGAGGAGGAAATTGAAAGATTTTCCAGAGTCGTGGAAGAAAACTTAGACCTCAATTACATCCTAAGTGAACTTGGGGTGTAGGAGCTTGGCAATTCTGTTTGCAAGTTCAATCTCTCTTGGTGTGTTCACGTTTAAAGCCAAAAGGGGGTTTCTTAGCTCAACGAATTCTTCTCCCTCATAGGAAACTCCATTAATTCCTACAATTGCGTATCCTCTGTAAGTTGCAACTCCAAGGTCTTTTGGCACGATGTTTAAAGGCAAAACTCCAGTGATGCTGGTTTTTTTCTTTTCAAGCTCGCTCCTTATAAGGGCAATATCACACGCCTTTACGAAAGGCAGATCGGCTGAGACGCTTACAAATGGCCCAAACTCCTTCAAGAGCCACTGAACGTCTTCAACATATCCCCTTCCTGGCGTGTTGACGAAGGGAATCCTCTCCCGGAGGCATAGTTCCCTGGTTTTTGGTGTGTTCTTCGAGAGGGCAACAAGGGTTTCATCTATCTTTGAGCTCTCATTGTAAACCCAGAGGAGCATTTCTTTATCTGCTATTTTCAATACTGGTTTTTCTTTTCCCATTCTGGTAGATTTTCCACCCGCTAAGATGATTATCATTGCTATCACAAAAAGAGGATTTTTACATAATTCAAAGCTTTTGTGAAATCCGTGTCCATAGTAACTACTGTAAGATCAAAAACGTTTGCAACAGCACACTGGTAGGCATCGTCGAAATTAAGATTAAAGGTCTTATGTATCCTAATGAGTTCTGGATAGCTCTCTACTGGTAAAGAGAGAATCTCCACATTTGGAAGAACATCTTCTATGAATTCTTCAAAAACCTCTGGTTTTCTTAATTTGAAAAGTATCACTCCAATTGAGTGCAGAGAAAAATCTGTCATATAAAGTCTATCAATATTCTCAGAAAGAAATTTCTTTGCCTCCTCTTTCTTCTTTTGACCAAGAAGGATCTCCAAGAAAACATTTGTATCCACAAGAAACATCAAGCCCTCCACTCCAAAGCCTTGTGTTGAAGTTCAACTGAGGAAAGCCCCGACTTAACTTTGCCTTCCCATGAAAACGTGAATCCCTTTCTTTTTTTCTCCCGATATTTTTTAAGAAGGAACTCTGCATAATCAAAAACCTCCTTTTTAAGCTCGGGAGGAAGTTTGGAGAGAACTTTCTCGATCTCTTGCATATTCTCACCGAATAGAATTTGGTTCAGAAAACTTTTAAACTTATGCGTCAGCTTCATTCCAATAGCATAAATACAAAAGCCATAAGTAAAAGTGTTCCGGCTCTTGTTATCTCCGCTATTGCTCCAATGCAGTCCCCGTTTAAACCTCCGAAATTGTCTATACTAACCTTCATGACGTATGCACCAACCAGAAGTCCAACAACTGAAAAAATGGCCTTTGGGTTATAAAATCCTATAGGGAAGATGAGGATTGAATATAACAAGGTGCCAACAGCCAATTGCCTTTTGTTCATCTTTTCCATAAAATACCATCCTAATCCTGATCCAAGTGGTTTTTTGGTGGCTAAAGCAAGGAGCATTGCATACTTTGAGTTCAGCTCAGCTAGAAATATTGCATAAAATGGGAGATGGTTTAGAGAGTATATCTGAATAAAAAGTACCATTACAACAGCAAAAATTCCAGCTATGCCAGTGTTCAGATCTTTCATGGCTTCAATTTTCCTTTCTCTGTCTCCTTTAACCATAATTCCATCGGCCCAATCGGCTAGCCCGTCCAAGTGGAGCAGGCCTATTATGGAGTAAAGCGAGAGAATTGCTAAGATGTTTTTCATAGGAAGGTCAAGGTATAAAATCAAAGTAGGTAGAGAGGAGGTAATGATAGCAAGCAAGGGAAAGGCCCATACTTCATTCCTAGCTTTTTCGAAGTCTCCCCTTATTGGGACTCTTGTCATAAAGGGAATGATGTTTCTCATGTAACCACCTGGCTAATTAATCCAATTGCAAGAAAGCTTAAAAAGTCTGCCCCCAATGCCATCCATGAAAAAGAACACTATCGAAAATTGCTTGTCTTGGTTTTGATTTTGACCTTCTTATATACCCTCGGGCTGCTGGGTATATTCCATTTTGCCGTGAGTTACTACATCACGATCTTCTTTATATTCCTCTTTCTCTTCCTTCGTTGGGAGTCCCGGATGAAGTGAGCTCGAAAACTTTTGTCATGCATCCGGCAATGAATCCCCCAATTGCATCGTCCAGGAAAGGAGGGAGCTCCTTTAAAATCCCGGGCTTTTTTGTGTCGTAGTAGAAGAAGTTGAAGAGCGCCATCTTGCCCCCAATATACTCAGCTATGTTGATCCCGATGAGTTCATCGGCAACTAGGTTTACCGGATCACCTTCAACTTTGAAGTCCTCTTCCAAGAGCAGAGCAGCTGTCAAAAGTGCTTGGATATTTATATCGTTTAGATAGTGGAGCATGATTTCCTTGAGTTTTTCTTTGACCTTTTCTCTCTCTTCCCCGATGTAGAGCTCCAGAGCGGTATCAAGCATTTTTTCAAGGGTTATTCCCTTGGAATTAAGCTTTTCAATCATCCCTCATCACCTTAAACCTTAACCACCAATACTTTTCGCTTTTCTCAATGGAAAGCTTTTCAAGCTTAAAACGCTCCCTAAAGAGTGGGCCGGAGAGTGTTACCGTGTGGAACTCTCCCCTTTCACCGAGCGGATCTACGGCGGGGTTCTTGTCTAAGAATGCATCTAAATCTTCCAGGGAGGAAAACTTATATCCTAACCAGTCTTTTTCAAGTTTTTCCTTATTTACTGCAATTATTGCATATTCAAAGCCAGCATTAAGAATCTCTTCGGCTAGCTCAAGCGTATTTCGTCCCCACAGGGGTTCTAAGCTTCTAACACCGGCTTTTTCAGCAAGCCACTCCACCCACTTTAGGTGTTCTTCTAGGAATATGTCCCCTGCTATGAGATAATCAACTTCAAGGGATGCTATGAATCTGGCTAAAGAATCTCCTCCTTCTGCCATGTCAAAGGTAAGGAGAGTTTTCCCCATGGCATTTGCAATGATCTTAAGGGCATCAAAATTTTCCCAGTGGGGAGATAGTCCAATTGAAGTCTTGAGGGCAAGTAAATAGGGAACTTTGATACCTCTCTTTTCGACAAGGTAGAGAGCATATAATCCATCCTTTCCACCTGAGAAAAAAGCTACACCCCTCAAAGCCTTCCCTCCAGCTTTGCCTCTTCGTATTCCTCCTTGACTTTTTGAAGCTCTGCCTCCTCCACGTAAGGGATTATCGCACCACAGTTAAGGCATAGCCATGGATAAGCTTTTACAGTTCCGCTAATTGCTCCCTTAAAACCCTTTTTCCATGGAGCCTTCCAGAAGTATAGTGCATAACCCTCCTGTGGGCTTTTTCCTTTTACCATCGTTCCCCCACAAAACGGGCACGTCTTTGTCTCCATGCTACCACCAAAATTATAACCTCACTGGATGTTTTATTATTTATGCTGCTGAGGTTTGAGAGCCTTAAAAGGATTGGCGAGGTTTATATTAATCCAAAAAACTTCAAAACCATGCCTTTATTCTTAAAGACGTGGAGAGATCTCCTTTCCCTTGATGAAAAAACCTATGGGGTTTATGCTAAAACCCTATACAACCCGAAGGAAAGGTTTCTGGTCAAAGAGGAGAAGGATGAGAAAAAAGCTTATGAGCTTGTGAAACTCTATCATGAATTTCTTAGATCTCCCTTGAGGTTCTGCAGTAGAGAAAACTATGAATACCAGATGAAAATAAAAGCCTTTGAAGGCTTGCCCTTTGCAAACGGATGGGTTGGTTCAAAAATTGCTTTGATAGGTGAAGCGCCGGGTAGAAAAGGGTGCGGATTAACGGGAATATGCTTCTACAGAGATGCCTCGGGAATGCTTCTTAGGAAGACCCTCTTTTCTCTCGGCATAAACCCGGATTTTGTGTACATCACCAATGTTGTTAAGTGCAATCCTCCGGAAAACAAGCTGAAAGGATTTGGGGAAAAGGAGCTAGGACTTTTGGAGAGGGAGCTCGATATCCTCAAGCCTAAAGCCATTTTTGCCGTCGGCAGAACCGCTCAGAAAGCCCTGAAAAAGCTTGGTCTTGATGCAATTTATCTTAAACATCCAGCCTGGTACGTTAGGAGAGGAATAAAAGAACCAAACGAGGAGATTCTTGAGGAGTATGAAGAAATAAGAAAGGCATTTGTCTCAATTCGTGGTGGAGTATTTTGAAACGTGGCAAAATATTGCCATTAAAGTTTTTTGATAATTCTAGTTCTCCCTAAATTGAGCTCCGGAAAGAGTTAAAAGGATAAAATATCCAACACTGTTGATGCCGAAATGAAGCCGATAATCTTTCTCCTTGCTTTGGTGTGGGACTTGATGATAGGAGAACCGCCTGCCTTAATTCACCCTGTAGTGTGGTTTGGCAAGCTCATTGAATTTTTTGATAAACATTACAGAAGGAGAAGTCCAGCTCTAGACCTTGTTATAGGATCTTTAGGGGCGATGGCTGTGATTGGCTTTGCTTTTTTCCTTTCAAAACTTCCTTATTTTTTGCCTAGATGGCTTAGCATTGCCTTGGGTGCTTACCTTTTAAAGACCTCCTTTGCTATAAAAAGCCTTGCCTGGCATGTAAAGAACACCATAAGAGAAGACATCGAAGAACAGCGAAAGTACGTTGGTTTGATTGTGAGCAGAGATGTGAAAAGCCTAGATAGGTACCATCTTAACTCAACAGCAATCGAGAGCCTCGCTGAGAACATCGTGGATAGTGTGGTTGCTCCAATTTTCTATTTTCTCCTCTTTGGGTTAAGCGGGGCATTGGTGTATAGAGCCATAAACACTCTCGATGCCATGATTGGATATAGGAATGAGAGATACGAGTTTTTTGGAAAGTTTGCGGCTAGAATAGATGATCTCGTAAACTTTATTCCTGCACGTTTTACCGTTCTTTTGTTTCTTCCTTTCGGCCCTAGAAAGGTGTTGTCTCATTATAAAAAGGCCAAATTCAAAATAAATGGGGATAAACCGATTGCGGCAATGAGCGCCGTTTTAGGAGTCTGGCTTGAGAAATACGGAGTATATCGTTTTGATGGCAAAGCACCAGAACTTGAGGATATAAAACGAGCTCTTAGAATCTACTGGATTGTTGTGGGTGAATGGATACTTATATCTGCTTTGGCTATATGGAGGTGGTGGAATGCTTAAGCCTGTTAAATTTAAAGCTCAGCATGGAGGCGCTAGAAGGGAGGGATTGTTGGACTTTTCAGCCTCATTGAACCCCTATCTTCCAGAATGGATAGATGAGATGGTTGAGCGTGCTAAAACCCTAAGCAATCGCTACCTCTACTGGGAAGGGCTTGAAGAAGAACTTTCGAGCATTGTGGGGGAACCATTAACGGTCACGGCTGGAATAACCGAAGCTTTATACCTAGTTGGCATCCTCGCAATGAAAGGAAAAAGAAAAGTGATCATTCCAGAGCACACCTACGGAGAATACGAGAGAACTGCAAAAATTTTTGGGGCTGAAATCATAAAGACTCCAAATGATCCAAGAACAATGGCTAAGAAAGTTGATAAAGGTAGTATTATCTTCTTCTGCAATCCCAACAACCCTGATGGGAAATTCTATGGGGTGAAAGAGCTTAAGCCCTTAATCCAAGCAGTGGAGAATGAAAATTCACTTCTCGTTTTAGATGAGGCTTTTATAGATTTCGTGAAAGATGCAGAAAGTCCCGAAAGTGAAAACATAGTAAAGCTGAGAACATTTACAAAGAGCTATGGCTTGCCAGGAATTAGAGTTGGCTATGTTGTTGGGTTTGAGGAGGCCTTCAAAAGTGTAAGGATGCCTTGGAGCATTGGGTCCCTTGGCTATGCGTTTTTAGAGTTTGTCATAGCGGATGAATTTGAACACTTAAAACGAACAATGCCACTAATCTGGAAAGAAAAGGAGCGAGTAGAACGTGAATTAAACGTAAAAAGCGATGCAAACTTCTTCATCAAATACGTTGGAGATGCAAAAACCACGGTTGAGAAGCTTGTGGAGAAGAGAATACTCGTTAGAGACTGCTCAAGTTTTGGATTACCTGGCCACATAAGATTCAGCATTCGGAAAAAAGAGGAAAATGACAAACTAATAGAGGCTTTAAAGCACCTCGACAAGTGAAGGAAGTCCAATGTTAGCTGATTTTATACTCTTTTTCCAAAACGTTTAAAAATCAAGGAGAATACCAACACGGAGTGAAAGGAATGGAGAGAAAACGCCTCTATAGGTTGTTGCTTCCAGTTGTTATAATTCTGGCTATCCTCTACACGTTGGGTATTATGGGTGTTCTGCCTTTTGCTATCAGCTACTATGTCACGATTTTTATGATATTTCTGTTTATTTTCCTTCGCTGGGAGGCAAGGATGAGGAGAGATTAAAAAAATAACCCCTTAAAGACTACTGGAAACTATGGAATACAGAGATCTCTAGAAATCTTGAGAGAGAAAAGCGGAGACTTCATGGGAAGAGGACTTACCGCTCCAGCGTTGCCTAGGGACAAGAGGAGGGCTTTCAAAAATAGTAATAGTAAAAAGAAGCTAAGCTCCGAACTTTTCGGTTCTTCCCATTAAGTCCATCATCATGGGCACTATGTATTTTCCTCTGACTCTTCCTATTCCTCCGCGCATGCACTCCCTTTCGCCAAAGCTCTCTGTGTAATCTGCTCTAACTCCTCCACCGGCTATGAGCAATGGAACTGGATCACCGCTGTGGTTTTTGACTTCACATGGCGTGGAGTGGTCTCCAGTGATTGCTATCACTGTGTTCTCAAGGTCTATGTTGTCAATTATGTACCCTATCATTTCATCGGCTTTTTCGATCATTTCCACCTTTTTCATGGGGTTATTATCGTGCCCAGCTGCATCGGTTGGTTTAAAGTGGAGGAACACAAAGTCGTAGTCATTTAAAAGCTCAACGACTTTCTTTGCCTTAGCCATTGGGTCGGTGTTGTATTCACCCGTGGCTCCTTCGGGAGTGTAAACTTCGAAGCCTATAGCCCTTGCAACACCTTTAACTAAGGCAGTTGCAACAACGGCAGCAGCCTTTACCTTCCACTCCTCGGTGAACTTCATTGGGATGTTTGGATAGGTTCCAGCACCGCGAATAAGGAGATAATTTGCCACCGGCTTACCTTCCTTTCTGCGCTTCTTGTTTATCGGGTGCTTCTCAAGAACTTCATGCGCTTTCTGCACAAATTCTTCTAAAATTTCCGCAACTTTTTTGCTATCCTCATCGGCATATTCAAACCTGTGTGGTGGCTTTCCAGCTTCATGAGGGTCGTTTTCTCCAACCTTATATCCCTTGGCCATGCCTTTGAGCACGAGAACCGCTCTGTGGCCTGTTGCTCCGACAAATATGAACTCTACTGGTATTTTGACGTTCTCCTGAATGGCCTTTGCAAGCTCGTGAGCCTCTTCCGTGCTTATTCTTCCAGCTCTCCTGTCGGTTATTATTCCGTTCTCGATTGTGGCAAAGTTAACTCTAAATGCCAAGTCGTCCTCATCTAGGTCTAATCCCACCCCTAGGGCCTCAAAGAAGCCTCTTCCTCTGTAGGTTTGATATGGATCATAACCGAAGATTGCCAGATGTGCTGTGTCGCTTCCCGCAGGTTTACCCGGGGCTATGGGGTCTTGTTGCCCGAGAATTCCGATCTTTGCGAGCTTATCCATGTTTGGAGTTTTTGCGTACTCAAGGGGAGTTTTCCCATCAAGTTCTTTTACGGGTCTGTCTCCAAGCCCATCGAGAATTATGAGAATGCCTTTCCTTTTCATACCCTACCACCTAGGGTGAATACAGAGAGAGGATTAAAAACTTTATGAGAAACCTTTTTAATATCAATGTTTTCTCCCAATTGAGGTGAGAGCGTGAAGATACTCTGGGCACCGTGGCGCATCGAGTACATTCGTTCCCCAAAGCACAACGGCTGCATATTTTGTGATTTCCCCAAAGAAAACCGCGATGAAGAGAGATTAATTCTTTACAGAGGTAAGCATGCATTCGTTATCATGAACAACTATCCCTACAATCCCGGTCACGTTATGATAGCTCCTTACAGACATGTTGGAAAGTGGGAAGATCTCACCGATGAGGAACTTTTGGATATTATGAAGCTTTCTCAACTAATGATAAAGGCTTTAAAGAAAGCTATGAATCCAGACGGGTTTAATATGGGAGTGAATCTTGGAAGAGTAGCGGGAGCTGGCATAGACGACCACGTTCACCTCCACATCGTGCCGAGGTGGAATGGGGATACTAACTTTATGCCTGTAATAGCGGACACGAAAGTTATTCCAGAGTCCCTCGAAGAGGCATACAAGGAATTGAAAAAGGCATTAGAAGAGCTCACTTAGCCTTCAAGCCTGTCAATGTCGTAGTTAAAGGTCTTTCCATCTATCTCTGGTGTTATAGACTTGCGAACCTCCAGGGTGTACACCCTTCCCTTTTTCTCCACTTCAATGAGAGTCGTGGCCATAAACTCGATAATTGGGAGTGCCACAGGATTAATGTTCTTTAGAACATCTCTGTTTATGAAGTAGATGGCTATTCTTCTCTTATCTCCAAGACGTAGGTATATTTCGGCGAGAGTTGCCATGAGGTCGAACTTATCCTCTGAAAGCAGGAGCACTTTTTCAAGCCCGAGCACCGGGTTTATTGTGGTTTCCTCTTCGGAAACAACCCCTGTGTATATTCTTTCGTACTCCTTCCTGATTATGGTTCCTCCACGTGGGCTTATTATCCCCACTATTTTGCCTACCTCAGCAATTCCTCCGATCTTTATGACCAGAATATCATCGAAGATTGAAACATCAATCCCAGCCAGCTCCAGCTGGGTCTTGTATATGTGAAGAGTATCCATAAAGTCGTCTATGAGCACTCTCTTCCCCTCATTGAGTGCATCTCTTACGAGGATGTAGAGAACATAGGAAGGAACAGCTGTAGAGTCATGCTCCACAACAACGGTCTCGCCAGGTTTTATGTGTGATAAGAGATCAATTATCTGCATTTATACGTCACCATGATTATAGTACGCGGAAAACTATTTAAAAATTTTGAATATCCAGTTTTTTGATTAGGTTTAAGCCCCTAACACTACCTCAGAAAAAGAAGGGGCTAAATTCTGACAGCATGATACACCATAAGAGAAAAAGAGAAAAATAGAAAGGAATTCATTCCTCTCCAAGAACAGCTCCTGTTGGAATTGTTCCACCAGTTCTTTTGATATCTTCCTCGACAATATATATTGGCACTTTCCCGTGTGGTATACCGACTTTCGCCCCATACCACTCGCTTAGGACGTAGTGGGCAACTATTAGAAGAGGCACTGCTATTGCTAGCAGTATCCACCCGTTCGTCAAGCCAAGGGCAAACAACACAAGCATTAAAACGCCAACAGTTGCAGCAGTAAGTGCATAGGGAATTTGAGTGCTTACGTGGTCTATGTGGTCACAGCCAGAGAACATTGAACTCATGATCGTTGTATCGCTTATTGGAGAGCAGTGGTCACCGAAAACCCTCCGGCAAAGACAGAGGCAATGCTTGCATAGACTACTGGGCCGAAGCTTCCGCTCAGCTGGTAGGCGAGTGGAACTGCTATTGGCATCATTATGGCAAATGTTCCCCAGGAGGTTCCTGTTGTGAATGAAATGAACGCTGCCACCAGGAAGACCACTAGTGGAACCAACCCTGGAGAAAGAACTTTTGATGCAACGCTTACTACATAGTCTGCTGTTCCAACGGCATCACATGCGCTCTTAATGCTCCAAGCGAGAATGAGAATCATCATTGCGAAGTGCATCTGCTTCATACCTGCGACAACGGTCTCCTCGACTTCCTTGAGATTCATTATCTTCATTCCGATGACGAGTGCCATTGCAACGACGACCATTCCGAACGAACCCCACACTAGAGCCCATGTAGAGTCTGCGTTTGATAGAACTGCTTGGAAGCCTCCCTCAGCGTAGGTGGCACTTCCCCCACCGGTGACCCATAAGCCAAGGAACGTCAGTGCTACAAGCGTTAACACTGGAAGTACAAACACCCATACACTTTCCTTGCCTTCGATTGGCATTCCAACGTCAATTTCAGTTGTCATCATCGGCTGTGCGCCGTCTCTCAATACTTTTCCTTCCGTTCTTGCTCTGTATTCTGCTTTAAGCATTGGTCCGTAGTGTTTATGTGTAACAGCTACAAGGTAAACCAGGATTATTGCGAGTATTGGGTAAAATCTGTAAGGCCAACTTGCAAACCAGGCAGAGTACGCACTTATGTTTTCTCCAACGCTTGCTATTGCATCTTTTAGAAGTCCAAGCTCATAGCCTATCCATGTTGAAACAACGGCTAAAACAGCTACCGGTGCAGCAGTGGAATCATCAGCATAAGCCAAAAACTCTCTTGAAACCCTTGCCCTATCGGTTATTGGCCTCATGGTGTTGCCAACGATGATGGTGTTGGTGTAGTCGTCAAAGAAGATTATGGTTCCAAAAATTGCTGCCATTAGAGAGGCAGCCCTGCTGGTTCTAATCTTCCTTGTAACGGCTTTCGCGATGGCGTTCATTCCGCCAGCTTTATAAATCAATGCTACACCGGCACCAATAAGAGCATCAAAGAGCAGTATCCTTGTGTTCCATAGGTCTGTAACTATTTGTCCATTCTCTTCCCATGCTGAGGCTATGTTAAAGACAATCCATTTCAAAGTTTGTGTAGTTGCTCCTACTGGGTCTCCTCCTGCAACCAGTAGTCCACCGACCCATACTCCAAAGAACAATGCAAAAAGAACTCTTTTCGTCAATATTGCCAGCCCAATATCCACAAGAGGTGGCAGGAGAGACAATATGCCGAAATCGCTCATATTTCAAACCCCCTTATTGTACTTTGTGGATGCATTAGTCATCGGACTTTTATCCATCTTGTATAAAAGCCTTTTTAGAACGTTTTTGGGCTTTTTTGACCATATTATATGCTAAATTGCTAGAAAAGGAACTAAAAAGGTTTCAGAACAGCATTAGTGCAGTTTTGAGGCTTGTGTTATACAAATATTTTTCCCAGTTTCATAGCTCTTCTTCCAAAAATTTATGAGATTGTGTTCACTTTTCTATTACCTTTTTCCACTTTTCTTTTGTCATTTTTAGGCACCCAGGTGGCATTAGTTCTCTCTCCGGACAGTAGCCTAAGGCTATGCACCTCGGCCCGAGCCTTGCCCATTTTATTATCGGTTTCAGCTCTTCTCTCTTGGCTATCTCCTCGAGCATTTTCCACGCAACTTCTCTTATCTCCCACTGTGCCCTTTCACACGCTCTAAAACCCAGAAAATGCTTGAGCTCCCTTAAGTTCATTGTGACCACGATTTTGGTTCTCACTGCCTGAGGCAGAATGAAGCGCGCATCTTCCTGATGTATCCCCTTAGCATAGGTCTCTTCATAAAGCTCTATCGCCTCTCTCATCAACTTTTTCCACTTTTCATACAGCTCTGGATTCTCTTTAATGTCCTCTGGGATAACAAAAGTTTCTTCGACATCCTGGGGGTTAAGCTTGATATAGCGTTGGCTCTGCTGTGTGTAGCTGGCTATCCTGTGACGGATTAGTTGGTGTGAGGCGACTCTGCTTATCCCTTCAATTGCAAAGGTAAAAACAGCATGCTCCAAAATCGACTCATGCCCATAGCCCAGAACCCTCGGCAAATGCTTCTCAACATCCTCCATAGTTGTTCTTTCGAAGGCTTCACTTTCCCACTCATCCCAATAGCTTATCAACGCAGCCCAAGTCACTGTTTCAAGGGGTTTTGGGGAGTAGTTTACTAGTTTGACCTTTAAGCCTTCCATCACACACACCGGCAATAAAAGGAGAACTTTCCTTATTAGCCTTGTTGAAAACTTCAGCAAGATATAAGCTTGTGTGTGTTTACATTTATCCATTAGTTTTCAGAAATTTTTTGAAAATTTTCGCCGCCGGGTATTTTTTAACGACGAAATAGTTATTAAAGAAAATGTCAAGCTTTAGGTGGTGATGCACATGGTAGTGAGTTTGGCTGGAAGGGATATACTCTGCCTTCAGGATTTTACAAGAGAAGAAATCGAGACAATTCTCAAAACAGCTGAAATGATGAAGATCTGGAACAAAATTGGGAAGCCACACCGCGTTCTTGAGGGCAAGACTTTAGCCATGATTTTCCAAAAGCCCTCCACGAGAACAAGAATAAGCTTTGAGGTTGGAATCTATCAGCTTGGTGGA